>NZ_JBHYJC010000025.1:0-100498 GCF_042749045.1 Streptomyces sp. NPDC059008
CCCCGGCCCCGGCCCCCTCCAGAGGGGAGCGGCCGGGGCCCTGGTGTGCGGGGAGGGGTGTGTGCGTACCGGCCCCGCGGTCGGTGTGGGGCGGGTCAGCCGCCCGAGTTGCGGCCGCGCCCGGACGTCGGGCTCAGCGGCGTGGTGCGCGGGACGCGGTCCGCGTGCGGCGGTCGCCGGCTGCCGCCCGCAGGAGTGACCGGGGTGCGCTCCGAGCGGATGGTGTACGGGCGCGACGGGTGGTGCGGCCAGTTCTCCGGGGCGTGGCCGGCGGAGCGGCCGCCGGTGCCGGCGCCGATCGTCTCGCGTACGAGCACCTCGCCGTCGGGGGCGATGCGCTGGCGGGAGACCCCCGGGGCCAGCGAACCGGCCGGCAGCGGGCCGCGCAGCGAATCGGGGCGCAACCGCAGCCACAGCCGCAGCAGGATGCCCATGAGGCGGTCCTCCACCCAGGTGATGCCGGGCTCCAGCCAGGGCATCGCCAGCAGCACCAGCAGCCCCGCGGCCCAGCCCAGCAGCACATCGCTGACCCAGTGCGTACCGAGGTAGACGGTCGTCATGCCGACGCCCAGCGCGCCCAGCGCGGCGATCACCGACAGCGTGCGGCGGCGCAGCGGGGTGGTCGCCAGATAGGCGAGCACGCCCCAGGTGACCACGGCGTTCGCGGTGTGGCCCGAGGGGAATATGTCGCCGCCCAGCCACATCTCGTTGGCGCCGACGGTCGTCGCGTAGTGCGGGCCGAGCCGGCTCATGCCGAGCTTGGCGGCGCCCACGGTGATGTTCAGCAGCAGCAGCGAGGCGCCGAGCACCAGCAGGGGGTGGAGGTTGCGCTGGCGCCAGCAGCGCCAGCCGAGCCAGGCCGCCACCGCCACCGCGGTCGGGCCGCGCTGGCCCAGCACCACGAAGTAGTCGAGGAAGGCATGGATCTCCGGCCACTGCTTGTACGGCCGGAAGAACATGACTTGCCAGTCGAAGGCGACCAGCCATGAAGTGGTCAGCACTCCGACCACGATCGCCGCGTACACCGCCAGCGTGCCGCCGAACAGCCATTGGCGGGTCCGGGTCATCTGCGGTGGCCGGGCGCGATCGGTCGGGCGCTCCTCCATCTGGTCGAGCTTCTCATCGGTACGCACTCAATCGACGTTACCGCGTGTGATGTAGCTGCTTGGTCAAACTGTGCGCTTTGTAATGACGATGTGATGTGGAATGCGTCTCAAACGAGGCTTCGCCTCGGGGATTTGGATGAGAATTCACAGCGATTCTCAATCCCTTCCGGACACTCTCGTGTCGGCGCGCTCAGCGCCTTATCTGCTTTTCTCCCGCGGAGTTTATCCGCCATTTGCCCGGGCGCTGTGTGATGTTTCCCCCGGGGCGCGGGCCACGGAGTGGGATCTTCCGGTCGGCGTGACCGGAAGATGATCACGGGGGTCCCGATCCGTTCAGCCAGAACGCCCCGTAGACCGCCGAGCCCGCGGCCACCAGCCCGATGAGCAGCCGGCGCGGTGCCGGGCGCCAGTTCGCGAGCGACGCCGCCAGCGGGAGCAGCAGTGGATAGGCCGGCATCATCAGCCGCGGCTTGGAGCCGAAGTAGCCCTTGGCGGTCAGCGCGAGCAGCAGTACCAGCCCGCCGTAGACCGCCAGCGGCAGCGGCTGGCCCCGTCGTACACCGCGCACATACAGCCAGACCACCAGGCCGAGGCCGGCGAGCAGTGCGAGGCCGGCCGCGAAGGCGGGGCCCGACAGCAGGTCCGCCACGAAGGCGCCGAACGCGGCACCGCCGTCGAAGCCGTTGCCCCAGCCGCCCTGGACGTCCAGATAGCCGGTGGGCGAGCCCTGACGCACGCCCACCCACAGGAAGTAGCCGCACCAGCCGAGGGGTGCCAGCAGCACGCCCGTCAGCATTCCCCGGTGCCGGCGCAGCGCCGTGCGCAGCCGCATGCCGCCGGCCCGCTCCTGCCGCAGGGTGACCACCGCGGTGATCCACACGGCCGCCACCACCGCCGCACCCACCGGCCGGGTCAGCCCGGCCAGCGACGCCAGGACCCCCGCGCTCGCCCAGCGCCCGGTCAGCACGCAGTACAGGCTCCAGGCGGCGAGCGCGGTGAACAGCGACTCGGAGTACGCCATCGACTGCACGATGCCGACGGGCAGCGCGGCCCACAGCGCAGCCAGCGCGATGCCGGCCCGCGGTCCGTACAGCCGCTCACCGGTCGCGTACAGCGCCCAGGCCGCGCCCAGGGACGCCAGCCAGGTCACCGCCATCCCGGCGTCGGCCGGCGACAGCGGCGAGATCGCCGACAGGCCCCGCTCCAGCCACGGCAGCAGCGGGAAGAACGCCAGGTTGGAGTGGACGTCGCCGCTGGGCAACTGGACGGCGTAGCCGTAGCCCTGCTCGGCGACGCGGGTGTACCAGAGGGAGTCCCAGCGGGCGGTCAGCAGGGTGTGCCAGTCCTTGCCGTCGGCGGCCGACCAGAGGGCGAGCGCGGCCAGGCCGAGCAGCCGGATCGCCGCGTAGGCGGCCAGCGCGGGCGCGGCGCGGCGCAGCGCGGCCCGTACGGCGGGGCCCTCGCGCAGTATCCGGCCGGGAACCCCGACCGAGGCAAGGTCGTTCATCCGGACGATTATCCAGGTGGCCGAAGAACGTCCACCGACCGCGGGTGGGGGAACGGACGGCGCTGCGATGAGCGTCTCATCGTGAGGTGAGCCACGCGGCACCTTCGGCGACTCGCGTAGTCTGACGTCTCAACTCGCCCGTGCCGCCGGTTCCACCGGGGCGTTTTTCGCGCCCTGATCCGTGGCCGCGAGAGCATGACTGGAGGTGCTATGTCCGGGACGACCGCGTCCGGCAGTGGACGGACGGCTGGTGTTCCCCGGCTTTCAGGCGGCGGTGTGAACCGCTGGACCGTGCTGATCGTGCTGTGTGTCAGCCTGCTCTTCGTCGCACTGGACACCACGATCCTCTACGTCGCCGTGCCCTCCGTCACCGAGGACCTGCGACCGGGACCGGTCGAGCTGCTCTGGATCGTGGATGTCTATCCGCTGATCGCGGCCTCGCTGCTGATCCTCTTCGGCACCCTCGGTGATCGCGTCGGCCGCCGTCGCGTCCTCCTGCTCGGCTACGGCCTCTTCGGTCTGGCCTCCGCCGCCGCGGCGCTCGCGCCCAACCCGCAGATCCTCATGGTGGCCCGCGCCCTGCTCGGCATCGGCGGCGCGATGATCATGCCCGCGACGCTGTCGATCCTGCGGCAGGTCTTCCCCGACCGGCGCGAGCGCGCGGTCGCCATCGGCGTCTGGAGCGCGGTGGCCGCGGTCGGCGCGGCCGTCGGCCCGGTCCTGGGCGGCTTCCTCGTCGAGAACTTCTGGTGGGGCTCGGTCTTCCTCATCAACATCCCGATGATGGCCGCGATGCTGCTGATAGGCCGGTGGCTGCTGCCGGAGTCGCGCGGTGAGCGCAACGGCCCCTGGGACGTGATCGGCGCGGTCGTCGCGGCGCTCGGCGTGCTGGGCATCGTCCTCGGCGTCAAGCGGATCGGCAGCGGTATGGCCGTGGTGGGCCCGACCACGCTGCTGCCCATCGTCCTCGGCGCCGGGCTGCTGATCCTCTTCGTACGGCGCCAGCGCCGGCGGGCGCACCCGCTGATCGACATGCGGCTGTTCGCCCGGCCCGCGTTCGGCACCTCCGTCGGCTGCATCGTGTTGGCCATGCTGGCGCTGGTGGGCCTGCAGCTGATCGCCGTCCAGTACCTCCAGCTGGTGCTCGGCCTCAGCCCCCTGGAGACCGGGCTGCGGATGCTGCCGCTGGTCTTCGCGGCGATGGCCGCCGGCCTCACCGGCTCGAAGATGCTGCAGGCCCTCGGCCCGCGTGCGATGGTCTCGCTCGGCTTCGTGCTGACCGCCGTCGCCGTGCTGTGTCTGACCGCGATGAGCAGCCAGGACCGCCCCTGGCTGCTGGCCTGCGGCTTCGTCCTGCTCGGCTTCGGCTTCCAGTCCACGCTGTTCGGGGCGTACGAATCGATGCTCAGTGAGGCCCCCGCGGAGCAGTCCGGCGGCGCCGCCGCCATCGGTGAGACCTCCTACCAGCTCGGCGCCGGCATCGGTGTCGCCCTGCTCGGCAGCGTGATGAACGCCGCCTACGCCCCGGGCCTGGCGGATGTCGACGGCGTCCCCGGCAAGGCCTCCGCCTCGGCCGCGCACTCCCTGGGCGAGGCCTACAAGGTGGCCGCGGGCCTGGACGGAGCCGCCCGGGAGGCGCTGCGCGAGGCCGCCCGCGACTCCTTCGTCCGCGGGCTGCACGTCACCCTCGTCGCCAGCGCGCTGCTGCTGCTGGTCGGCGCCGCGATCGCGCTGCGGCTGCCGCGCCGGGCCGCGGAGTCCACGGAGCGGGCGGAGACCGAGGGCGAGACCGCGCAGGGCGAAGGCGTGGTGTCGGGCGCCGGCGAGCCCGCCCCGGCGAGGTCCGGCAGCTGAGCCGCACCGCGCGGCGGTGACCCTTGCCGCGCGGCACCCCGGGCCGTACCGTCGGACGCGCTATAACTACCACTGCTAGTTTTTCGCGCGAGCGCTGAACCCGCCGGAGGCCCGCCATGTCCGCACAGCCGTCCGCACAGTCCTCGACGGTCCCGCCGTTCGACCCCGGCGACCCCCTGGGCATCGACGACCTGCTCACCGACGAGGACCGTGCGGTCCGCGACACGGTCCGCCGATGGGCCGCCGACCGCGTCCTGCCGCATATCGCCCAGTGGTACGAGGCGGGCGAGCTGCCCGGTATCCGCGAACTGGCCCGCGAGCTCGGCTCGATCGGCGCGCTGGGCATGTCCCTGCAGGGCTACGGCTGCGCCGGCGCCTCCGCCGTCCAGTACGGACTGGCCTGTCTGGAGCTGGAGGCCGCCGACTCCGGTATCCGCTCGCTGGTCTCCGTCCAGGGCTCGCTCGCCATGTACGCCATCTGGCGCTTCGGCTCCGAGGAGCAGAAGCAGCAGTGGCTGCCCCGGATGGCGTCCGGCGAGGTGATCGGCTGCTTCGGCCTGACCGAACCGGACCACGGCTCCGACCCGGCGGGGATGCGCACGTACGCCAAGCGCGCGGGCACGGACTGGGTGCTCAACGGGCGCAAGATGTGGATCACCAACGGCTCGGTGGCCGGTGTCGCGGTCGTCTGGGCCGGGACCGACGAGGGCATCCGGGGCTTCCTGGTCCCGGCCGGCACCCCGGGCTTGGCCACCCCGGAGATCAAGCACAAGTGGTCCCTGCGCGCCTCGGTGACCAGCGAACTCGTCCTGGAAGACGTACGGCTGCCGGCCGATGCGGTGCTCCCCGAGGTCACCGGCCTGCGCGGCCCGCTCGGCTGCCTCAGCCACGCCCGCTACGGCATCGTGTGGGGCTCCATGGGCGCCGCGCGCGCCAGCTTCGAGGCGGCGCTGGACTACGCGAAGGTCCGGGAGCAGTTCGGCAGGCCGATCGGTGGCTTCCAGCTCACCCAGGCCAAGCTCGCCGACATGGCCGTCGAACTGCACAAGGGGATCCTGCTGGCCCACCATCTGGGGCTGCGGATGGACGCGGGGCGGCTGCGCCCCGAGCAGATCAGCTTCGGCAAGCTGAACAACGTGCGGGAGGCGATCGAGATCTGCCGCACGGCGCGCACGATCCTCGGCGCCAACGGCATCTCGCTGGAGTACCCCGTCATGCGGCACGCGACCAACCTCGAATCGGTGCTCACCTACGAGGGCACCGTCGAGATGCACCAGCTGGTGCTGGGCAAGGCGCTCACCGGCCTGGACGCCTTCCGGTGAGCGGCCCCGCCCGCTAACTCTGGTTGAAGAATCCGCCGTTGCGGTGGTCGTGGGTCTCTCCGCTGAGCACCTTGTAGTCGGCGGGGGTGAGCAGGAAGACCCGGGTGGCCACCCGCTCGATCGATCCGCGCAGGCCGAAGGTCAGGCCGGCCGCGAAGTCCACCACGCGCTTGGCGTCGGCGGGCTCCATGGACGTCAGATTGACGATCACCGGGACGCCGTCCCGGAAGAGCTCGCCGATGCCGCGGGCGTCCCGGAAGCTCTCCGGGGTGACCGTGGCGATGCGGGTCCCCTGGTCCTGGGCGGTCGCGTCGGCCACCCGGACCCGGGGGTCGGTCACCCAGGGGCTGCTGCCGCCCGAGTCACCGGCATGGGGTCCCTCGGCGTAGTCGTCGTCGTAGTAGCGCTCGTCATCACTGTCGTCGACGAGGCCAAGCCAGGCACTCGCCTTGCGCACCGATCCCATTGACGCCTCCTCTCACCCGCGGTGTCTGCGTGTCCGCCCCTATCGTCGTCCATGAGGCGGAGGGTGTGCCAAGTGGATAGCCGCCGCACGGGGGGTTCGTGACACATCTGGTGCAAAGAGGGTGGCGCGCCATCAGCTTCCGCGCCCCGTACGGGAACTGACAGTATGAAGAACATCACGGTCGGTACCCGATCGAGTGATGTCGAGTACTGTCGGCAATTGGCCGGTGCGCGAGGGGCGCACGGCTCACTTGATCTCCGGCGGGCTGATCTGCGACGTCGTGATCGCCGAGGCGCCGGTGCCCCACTTCTTCAGGATCCGGTCGTAGGTGCCGTCCTTGCGCAGCCGGTTGACCGCGGCCTGGAAGGCCGGCGCCAGTGGCGTGCCCTTCTTGAACGCGAAGCCCACGTCGAGTCGTTTGAACTCGTTGAGGAACCGCAGGTCCGGCTGCTGCCCGACGGCGTAGCGCAGCCCGTTGATGGTGCTCATCACCACATCGCTGCGACCCTGCCGCAGCGAGATCCACAGCGCGCCCTGCTCGGCGTAGGTCTTGACGTCGTACGGCCGTTCGCCGGCCTTGGCGCACTGCTGCTTGTTCTCCTCCAGCGTCGCCTCGAAGGTGGTGCCGGCGCCGGTGGCGACCGTCAGCCCGCACAGCTGCCGCAGCGAGGTGACCTTCTTCAGCGGGCTGTCCTTGCGGGCGGCGAAGCCCTGGCCGTCGTTGACGTAGGTGACGAAGTCGAGGGTCCGGCGGCGCTCGTCGGTGACGCCGAAGTTGCCGGTGCCCACGTCGTACTTGCCGCTGCCCAGGGCCGGCAGGATCGCCTCGAAGCTCGCCACCTCGCGGTCGATGCGCAGGCCGAGGACCTTGCCGACCGCGTCGGCGAAGTCGATGTCCTGACCGGCCGGCGTCTTGCCGTCGGACAGGTACGTGGCGCCGGGCGGGGTGCCGACGCTGGCGGCGAGGGACAGGCTGCCGCGCGCACGGACGTCCGCGGGCAGCAGCTTCGCCGCGGCCGCGTCCTTGCGGACCGCCGAGACCACGTCCGCGGTGGGGATCTCGGCGGCGGCGGGCCCGGCGGCCCCGGTGCCGCCCTGCGGTTCGCCCGAACCGCAGGCGGTGAGCGCCAGGACGGCGGCGGCCAGGAGGGCCGCGGCGCGCGGTGCGGTGGTGCGGGGCGGGGTGCTGGTCATGGGTGCGGGATCTCCAGGTGCTTGTCGAACGGCAGCGGGCCGATCGACTCCGGTGTGGGCGCGGCGGACGGCCAGGGCAGCGGATCGGGCAGTTCGTCGCGCAGCCGCGGCAGTACCTCGGCGGCGGTCAGCCGCAGCACCTCGGCCTTGCGCGCGAAGGGCAGCCCGGCGCTGTCCACGGAGAAGAACTGCAGCGCGTGCCCGTACGCCGCATGCTGCTCGCGGATCTTGTCGGCGATCCGCCCGGGGGAGCCGACCAGCGCCGGGCCGTGGTCGGCGGCGTCGTCCAGGGTGCGGAACGGGGTGTTGTTGCCCGGGACGTCACGGGCGGCGACGGCCGCTTGGTAGTACGGCGCGAACTCCCGGCGGGCGGTGCGGTCGTCGGCCGCGGCGTAGAGGGTGCCGCCCGCCGCGACCAGTGCCGCCGCGGGATCGTGCCCGTAGTCCGCCCAGCGTGCGCGGTAGTGGTCGATCAGCTTGGCGTAATCGGCCACCGGCTGGATGACGTTGGCGGTGAAGACCGGGTCGCCCCACAGGGCGGCCAGCTCCACCGAGCGTTCGCTGGTGGCGCTGCCGTGCCAGATGGTGGGCGGCTGCTGATAGGGGCGCGGCAGCGCGGTGGCGTCCCGGAGCGAGGGCCGAAAGCGGCCCGACCAGGTGACCTGTTCCTCGCTCCACAGCCGGCGCAGCAGTTCGTAGTTCTCCTCCTGCAGCGCGTACTGGTCGTCCGGGTCGCGGCCGAAGAGGTGCCAGGGCTCGGGGGCGTTGCCCTTGCCGATGGTCAGCTCCAGTCGGCCGCCGGAGAGCTGGTCGACGGTGGCGTAGTCCTCGGCGACCCGGACCGGGTCGAGGGTGGACAGGACGGTGACGGTGGTGAAGAGCCGGATGCGCCGTGTGCGGGCGGCGATCGCGCCCAGCACCGCGGGCGGGGAACTGGACAGGAACGGCGCACCGTGCCGCTCTCCGACACCGAAGGCGTCGAAGCCCGACTCCTCGGCGAGTACGGCGAGTTCGACGACCTCTTGGAGTCGGTCGTGCGGGGTGAGGAGATGTCCGGACAGCGCGTCCGGGACGTTGTCGATCAAAGTCATGACGCCGAAGCGCATACCGCGCCCTTCTATGGGAGGAGCGGAAACGGGGGTACTACGAGGGGAGGGGAGGGCAGCCGAACGGGCGGCGCGGAGTGCGTGTGAAGGCGCGCGGTTGACAGAAGAGGGAGAACCGCGAAACGGCCCGGCCTTGTCGGCGGCGGGCTGCAGGGCAGGGCGTCAGCTCAACAGGACGACGACCACACACGACCGAAGTCGATGTGGTCGCGGGTGACCAGCCGCTGCCATGCGTACATGCGACCAAGTGGAACAGGCATCCGTTTCCCCGTCAACCGCCGAGTGACCCATCGCTCACTGGACGGACGGCCTTGACAGCAGGGCGTGTTCACTCCATAGCATCAAGGGCCGGTCGTGCTGAGGGGCGCGATCCGTGCGGCCCGTGTGAAGGCGCTCAGAGCCTGTGCTCGCTCTCGGCACCCACGGAGCCTTCGCCATGTCCTTGGTAGACCCCGACACCCTCGGCGCCCCCGCCGCTTCCCCCACGTCCGCCAAAGCGACGCCCGACGACGCCCCGGACCCCGCCGTCCCGCGCATCGTCGCCCGCCGCCGCACCGGCCAGTGGGCGGCCGCCGCCGTCGTCCTCGCCCTGCTGGCGCTGGCCGCCACCTCGGTCGTGCGCAACGACGCCTTCCAGTGGGACGTGGTCGCCGACTACTTCCTGACCACCGCCGTACTGCGCGGCCTGGGACTGACGCTCTGGCTGACCGCGCTGGTCATGGTGCTGGGCTTCGCCCTGGGCACCCTGCTCGCGACCATGCGGCTGTCCACCAACCCCGTGCTGCGCGGCGTCAGTTGGGGGTACGTCTGGCTGTTCAGATCGATGCCGATCCTGGTGCAGCTGCTGTTCTGGTTCAACATCGGGGCGCTGTACCCGACGGTCCTCGGCGTCAAGACCGTCAACCTGCTCGGCCCGGTCACCGTCGCGATCGTCGGACTGACCCTGCATGAGGCCGCGTACGCCGCGGAGGTGGTCCGCGGCGGCATCCTCTCCGTCGACAAGGGGCAGCTGGAGGCCGCCCAGTCGCTGGGCCTGGGCGCCTGGCGACGGCTGCGCCGGATCGTGCTGCCGCAGGCGATGCGCGCCATCGTGCCGCCGGCCGGCAACATGCTGATCGGCACCCTCAAGGGCACCTCCGTCGTCAGCGTGATCGCCGTCCAGGACCTGCTCTACTCCGTCCAGTTGGTCTACCACCGCACTTACCAGGTCATCCCGCTGCTGCTGGTCGCCACCCTCTGGTACGTCGTGGTCACCTCCGCGCTCGGCGTCGGCCAGTACTTCGTCGAGCGGCACTACGCTCGCGGCACGGCCGGTGCCCGGTGAACGCCTCGCTCGTCATCGTCGGCGCCGGTCCGCGGGGGACCGGCGTCCTGGAGCGGCTCGCCGCCAACCTCCCCTCCCTGTACGGCGACCGGCCCCTGGACATCCACCTCGTCGACCCGTACCCGCCCGGCGCCGGCCGGGTCTGGCGCCGGGAACAGTCCCCGCTGCTGTGGATGAACTCCACGGCCGAGGACGTCACCATGTTCACCGACACCTCGGTGGAGCAGGAGGGCCCGGTCCGACCGGGTCCCACGCTCGCCCAGTGGGCCCGGACCGACGGGCGGACGTTCGTGAGCCGGCAGGACCAGGGCGGTTATCTGCGCTGGTTCTACGAGCAGTCGCTGGCCGCGCTGCCGCCGTCCGTCACCGTCCATGAACACCGGCACACGGCCCTGCGCGTCTCCGGCTCCCGCGACGGCCGCCAGCAGGTGTGGCTGGCCGGCCGCCCCACTCCGCTGCTCGCCGACCTCGTGGTGCTCACCCTGGGGCATCTGGAATCCGAACCCTCGCCGGAGCAGCGGGAGCTGAGCGACTTCGCGGCCCGCCACGGGCTGACGCACCTGCCGCCCGCGTTCACCGCCGACAGCGATCTGAGCGTCCTCAAGCCCGGCGAGCCGGTGCTCGTCCGCGGCTTCGGGCTGGCCTTCGTCGACCTCATGGTGCTGCTGACCGAGGGGCGCGGCGGCAGGTACACCACCGGCGCCGACGGGCGGCTGACCTACCGGCCCTCGGGGCGCGAACCCGTCCTGCACGTCGGGTCGCGGCGCGGGGTGCCCTACCACTCCAAGATCGGCTACCCGCCGGACGGGGAACGGCCGCCGCTGCCGCGTTTCTTCGGCCCCGAACAGGTCGACGAGCTGCTCGCCCGGCCCGGCCGGATCACCTTCCGCCGCGATGTCTGGCCGCTGATCGTCAAGGAGCTGGGCTTCGCCCACTACCACCGGCTGTTCACCGCCCACCCCGAGCGCACCCGGATGCACCGGCCGGACTTCGAGGAGAAGTACGACGCCGCCGACCCCGCCGGCGCCGCACTCCAGGCCCTGGTCACCGCCGCCGTCCCCGACCCCGCCGACCGCCTCGACCCGGCGGCCCTGGACCAGCCGCTGGCCGGGATCCGCTACCGCGACGGCGAGGCGCTGCAGGAGGGACTGCGCGGCTACATCGAGGCCGACCTCGCCCGCCGCCACGACCCGGCGCACAGCCCCGACCTGGCGGTCTCCCACGCGCTGCTGTCGGTCTACGGCCAGTTGGTCCGCCTCGGCGACCTCGGCCCCTGGTGGCACGGCTTCTTCAGCTATCTGGCGTCCGGTCCGCCCGGCCCGCGGCTGCGGCAGCTGCTCGCGCTCTCCCGGGCCGGTGTGGTCCGCTTCCTCGGCGCCGGCACCACCGTCACCGCCGACGAGCGGCGCGGGGTGTTCTCGGCCGGGAGCGCCAGTGTGCCGGGGGAGCGGGTCGAGGCCCGGGCGCTGGTGGAGGCCCGGCTGCCGGAGCCGACCGTCGAGCACACCCGCGACGCGCTGCTGCGCGGCCTGTACGTCGACGGCGCGGCCGCGACGCCCGCCGGTCTGCTGGCGGTGTCCGCCGCCGACGCGCGGATCCTGGACCGGGCCGGCCGCCCGCACCCGCGCCGCTTCGCCCTCGGCCCGCACACCGACGCCCGCTCCTCCGGGGCCTTCGCCCGCCCCGGTACCAACGCCCCCGCCTTCCGGCAGAACGACGCCGCCGCGCGGGCGCTGCTCACCTTCCTCCGCGACCGGGCCGGCGCGCCCGCTGCCGTCCCCGTCTCCGCCCCCACCCCCGAGGAGTCCCATGCCACCGGCCACTGACCCACCCGTCCGGCAGACCGCGATGGTCGAGGTCCGTTCGGTCCGCAAGCGCTTCGGTTCGCTCGACGTCCTCAAGGGGGTGGACCTCCAGGTCCGCACCGGCGAGGTCGCCGTCGTGCTCGGCCCGTCCGGCTCCGGCAAGTCCACCCTGCTGCGCACCATCAACCACCTGGAGAAGGTCGACAGCGGCTCGGTGCACGTCGACGGCGTGCTGGTCGGCTACCGGAGGGACACCAGGGATCCGGCCCGAAGGGTCTTCGGCAGGGGTGGCGGGGGGCGACGGGCGAGCAGGCTCTACGAGCTGCCCGAACGCGAGATCCTCAAGCAGCGCACGGAGATCGGCTTCGTCTTCCAGAACTTCCGTCTCTTCCCGCATCTGACCGTGCTGGAGAACCTCACCGAGGCCCCGGTCGCCGCGCTCGGCCGTCCCAAGAGGGACGCCGCCGAGGCCGCGCGGGCGCTGCTCGCCCGGGTCGGGCTCGCCGACAAGGCGGACGCCTACCCAAGGACGCTCTCCGGCGGCCAGCAGCAGCGCGTGGCGATCGCCCGTGCGCTCGCCCTGGAACCCAAGCTGCTGCTCTTCGACGAGCCGACCTCGGCGCTCGACCCGGAGCTGGTCGGCGAGGTCCTCGACGTCATCAAGGACCTGGCGCACCAGGGCACCACCATGATCGTCGTCACCCATGAGATCGGCTTCGCCCGTGAGGTCGCCGACACCGTCGTCTTCATGGACGACGGACGGATCGTCGAGCAGGGCCCGCCCGCCGAGGTCCTCGACCACCCGCGCCAGGAGCGCACCAAGTCCTTTCTCGCCAAGGTCCTTTGAGGATGAGGAGTACGTCGATGCAGCGCCGCCGCCCGAGAACCCCGCAGATCGACCCGCCCCGGCACCTGTGGTCGGCCGGCGCCCGGTGCGCTCGCCGGGCGCCCGGCGTATGGAAGGGTGAGCGGCCA
Organism: Streptomyces sp. NPDC059008; assembly: GCF_042749045.1. Taxonomy (NCBI): domain Bacteria; kingdom Bacillati; phylum Actinomycetota; class Actinomycetes; order Kitasatosporales; family Streptomycetaceae; genus Streptomyces; species Streptomyces sp. NPDC059008. The sequence goes on from NZ_JBHYJC010000025.1 coordinate 12,660, forward strand.
TGAGCACCCACGCACCCCAGGAGTGGCGGGACTGGCACGCCCGGCGCGTCGCCGCCGTCTCCGGCCCGTACGGCCCGCTCGCCCTGACCGGGGCGCACTGGCCGGCCGACCACCCCGACGGCCGGATCGAGGGCCTGCCGGGCATCTGGACCGAGCGGGGCGACGGGGTCGTGCTGCGGGCCGCGGCCGGGGACGGTCTCACCGTCGACGGCGAGCCGGCGGACGGTGAGTTCCACCTCGGCCCGGACGACGACCCCACCGCCACCCGGGTGGCGGTGGGCGAGCGGCATCTGCTGGTGCTGCGGCGCGAGGACCGGTGGGCGGTGCGCGACTACGATCCGGACGCGGCCGCCCGCCGCGCCTTCGCCGGGATCGAGGTCTACGCGTACGACGAGCGCTGGGTGCGGCCGGGCCTGTTCCGCCCGTACGCGCAGGGCCGCACGGTCCGGGTCCCGCACGCCGACGGACAGCGGCGCGGCCTCGGACTCGCCGGTGAACTCGCCTTCACCGTGGCAGGGGACGAGCACACCCTGCAGGTCGCGGTCGAGAGCGACGGCTCTTTGTGGGCGGTGCTCGCCGACGACACCAGCGGCACCGACAGCTACCGCTTCCGCTTTCTGCGGCCGCCCGCCCCCGCCGAGGACGGCACCGTCACCGTCGACTTCAACCGCACCCTGCTGCCGCCGTGCGCGTTCGCCGACCACTTCCTGTGCCCCTTCCCGCCGCCCGGCAACACCCTGCCGCTCGCGCTGCGCGCGGGGGAGCGGAACCGAATCGTCCACTGATTCGTCCCATCGCCCGACCGAGGGGGTCAGCACCGCCCCGGCAGCCGTCAACGAGGCTGCCGGGGCGGAGTGTTGGGGGCGGCGGGCGGCGGGGTGCCGGGGCGAAACATTCGTGTCGCCCTCTTGCGCGGCGGGGGCGGGGCACCCGAAACTCCGCTCAGCGCTTGTCAGGGGCACGCCGAAACGAACGTGCGGATTCCCGCGTGCCCTTCGACTGCGCCTCACCGGGCCGCTCACCCGCGGCCCCCCGATCCCCCTCGGAGGAATCAGTGAGGAACGAGCGCACCACCCCCCGCAGCGGCGTAGCGAGACGCACCCGGCTGATCGCCGTGGCGTCCGGACTGGTGGCCGTCGGAGCCATCGCCGTCCCGACCGCCAACGCCCAGAACCCCGCCCTCGCCAAGACGTTCAGCGCCGCCCAGCTCACGGCCGCCGGCAACGCGGTACGCGCCGCGGACGTCGCCGGCACCGCCTGGCGGGTCGACAGCGCGACCCGCACCCTGGTCGTGACCGCCGACCGCACCGTCTCCCAGGCCGAGATCGCCAAGATCGAGCGGGCCGCGGGCGGCAACGCCGCGGCGGTCCGCATCGACCGCATCGCGGGCACCTTCCGCAAGTTCGTCTCCGGCGGCGACGCCATCTACGCCCCCAGCTGGCGCTGCTCGCTGGGCTTCAACGTCCGCAGCGGCAGCACCTACTACCTGCTGACGGCCGGTCACTGCACCGACGGCAATCCGCCGTGGTACACCAACTCCTCGCACACCACGAGCATCGGCCCGACCGCGGGATCCAGCTTCCCGGGCAACGACTACGGCATCGTGAAGTACACCAACACCTCCGTGGCCCACCCCGGGACGGTCGGCAGCCAGGACATCACCAGTGCCGGCACCCCGAGCGTCGGCCAGACGGTCACCCGCCGCGGCTCGACCACCGGCACCCACAGCGGCAGGGTCACCGCGCTGAACGCCACCGTCAACTACGGCGGCGGCGACATCGTCTCCGGACTCATCCAGACCACCGTCTGCGCCGAACCCGGCGACAGCGGCGGCCCCCTCTACTCCGGGACCAAGGCGCTCGGCCTCACCTCCGGCGGCAGCGGCGACTGCACGTCCGGCGGCACCACCTTCTTCCAGCCCGTCACCGAGGCGCTCAGCGCGTACGGCGTGAGCGTCTACTGACGCCGACCGGCTGATATCCGTTCCTGCGCACCGCCGCGATCCCCAGGCCTGGGTCCGGTGGTGCCGGGCCCCCGTCCGCATTGGGGTCTCCCCTGCTCGAGCGAAGTCGAGAGCTTGGGGAAGGACGGGGGCCCGACCGCGTCCGCCGCGCGCCTCGACCCCCCTCCGGGCCGGGCATACCATGGAAAGCAAGCCCGAATCGGACGGCATACGGCACACATCAGGGAGCCGTGATGGTCGAAGAACTGGTGACGGCGGGGGTGGGGCTGGTGTGCGCCGGCGCGGTGTACTTCATCGCTGCGGCACGCGTGGTCAAGCAGTACGAACGCGGGGTGGTGCTCCGGCTGGGGCGGCTGGCGTCCGCAGTGCGGGAGCCGGGCTTCACCATGATCGTTCCGGGCATCGACCGGATGCGTAAGGTCAACATGCAGATCGTCACGATGCCGGTGCCCGCCCAGGAGGGCATCACCCGCGACAACGTCACGGTCCGGGTCGACGCGGTGGTCTACTTCAAGGTCGTGGACGCCGCCGACGCGGTCGTCCGGGTCGAGGACTACCGCTTCGCGGTCTCCCAGATGGCCCAGACCTCGCTGCGGTCGATCATCGGCAAGAGCGAACTGGACGATCTGCTGTCGAACCGCGAGAAGCTCAACCAGGGGCTGGAGCTGATGATGGACAGCCCGGCCATCGGCTGGGGAGTCACCGTCGACCGGGTGGAGATCAAGGACGTCTCGCTGCCGGAGACGATGAAGCGCTCGATGGCCCGCCAGGCGGAGGCGACCCGGGACCGGCGCGCCCGGGTGATCAACGCCGACGCCGAGCTGCAGGCCTCCAGGAAGCTGGCCGAGGCCGCCGCGGCGATGTCCGACCAGCCGGCCGCGCTGCAACTGCGGCTGCTGCAGACCGTGGTGGCGGTCGCCGCCGAGAAGAACTCCACCCTGGTCCTGCCCTTCCCCGTGGAGCTGCTGCGGTTCCTGGAGCGCTCCGGGCTGCAGGCCCAGGCGCAGACCGCACAGGCCGAGGCGGCGGCCGGACGGGAGAGCGCGCGGCAGCCGGCCGCCGGAACCGCCCCGAAGGAGCCGCGCCCGCCCGCCGAGGAGCCGCGCCCGACCGCCGTGGGCGGCCTCGACGCCGAGGCCGACCGTGCGCTCTCGGCGCGGCTGGAGGAGCTCCCGGAGGCGGAGGAGCTGCCGTGAACCCCGGCGCGCGCCCGTAGGCCCGCTCCCGTCGAACGGGCGGCGCCCAGGCCCCCTCTCCTCGTCGGAGGGGGCTCTTTTCCGGCCAGACGCGGTCCTCACACTTCGCACACCGCCGCGATCCCCGCATGCACGCTGATGTCCGCACTCAGGATCGGAGTGCGCACATATCGGTGTGGTGACGATGTGATGAAAACGTGAACTCCCGGATGTGAGACCGGAACTCGGTCTTGTGCACGAGTGAGGCGGGTGGGAATACTCGGCTCCGCACGTTGGCATGGACGCGACTCCCCCGAGGCGCTGCTCCGCGGGGCGGATCCATCCGTGTCCCGAACCTCACTCTCCGGGCCCGTGCCACTCCCCACAGTCCGGGCCCATCCCCCCACGGGAGGCTCTGAGTTGAAGCATCGACGCATACCCAACCGGCGCGCCGTAGTGGCGGCCGCGGGAGCGCTCGCGCTCGCCGCCACCGCCACCGTCACCCTGGCCAACGCCCACGCGGCCCCCGCCCCCACGGTGGCCAAGCTGAGCTCCGCCGCGGCGACCACCCTGGCGTCCCAGCTCAAGACCGGCACGGCCGGGGCGTTCTACGACGCCAAGGCCGAGAAGCTGGTGGTCAACGTCGTCAGCCAGGCGGCGGCCGAGACCGTACGGGCCAAGGGCGCGGAGGCCAGACTCGTCAAGCACACGCTGGCCCAGCTCGACTCGGCCCGGCAGACGCTGAAGTCCAAGGCGACCATCCCCGGGACCTCCTGGGGCATCGACCCGCGGAGCAACAAGGTCGTGGTGACCGCCGACCGCACGGTCAAGGGCGCCGAGCTGGACCGCCTCGCCCAGGTCGCCGAGTCCCTCGGCGACAAGGTCGAACTCCGCCGCAGCAAGGGCGAGTTCACCCCCTTCATCGGCGGTGGCGACGCGATCTGGGGCAGCGGCGCCCGCTGCTCGCTCGGCTTCAACGTCGTCAAGGACGGCCAGCCCTACTTCCTGACGGCCGGCCACTGCGGCAACGCCGTCCAGAGCTGGTCGGACAAGCAGGGCGGCCCGGAGATCGCGACCACCGAGAAGTCCAGCTTCCCCGGTGACGACTACTCCATCGCCAAGTACACGGGTGACACCCCGCACCCCAGCGAGGTCGACCTCTACAACGGCAGCACGCAGAAGATCACCAAGGCCGCGGAGGCCACCGTCGGCGAGAAGGTGCAGCGCAGCGGCAGCACCACCCAGGTGCACGACGGCACGGTCAAGGCGCTGAACGCCACCGTCAACTACCAGGAGGGCACCGTCGAGGGCCTGATCCAGACCGACGTCTGCGCCGAGCCCGGTGACAGCGGCGGCGCGCTCTTCGACGGCGAGTCCGCGCTCGGCCTCACCTCCGGCGGCAGCGGCGACTGCTCCGGTGGCGGCGAGACCTTCTTCCAGCCGGTGCCGGAGGCCCTGGAGGCCTACGGCGCGCAGATCGGCTGACAGGTTCGGCCCGCCGTGCCCACGGCATGGCAGCGGCCCCCGGACACCGTTCGGTGTCCGGGGGCCGGCGCCCTCCCCGGGCATCGCCGCCCGATGCCCGGGGCCTGGGCCGCATCGGTCAGAACACGAAGACCGAGCCACTTCCGGCGTTCATCGCGCAGGAGTTGGCGAAGGTGTAGGTGTACGACACTCGCTTGCCCTGCCACACGCCGTCCGCGGTGACCACTATCGGTGCCCACTCCTTGGTACACACCCGCCCCGACGTGGTGTTGGTCACCGCGCCGAAGTCGCCGGCCACCGCGCGCAGTTGGGTGCAGGCGGCCTTCGGGGCCGGGTGGCTGCCGGTCGCCACCGGCGTACAGCTGAGCGTCACCGCGCGCTGCACCGTGGCGGTCGCGCGGCTTTCGCCCTGACCGACGGTCAGCACCAGTTCGGACGGCGCGTAGAGCCCACCGGACCGCGCGGGCTGCGCCGGGGCGGCGACGGCCTGTGCGGTGGTGGCCAGCGTGCCCAGAACCAGCGCCGCGCCGAACGCGACCGCCCCAGTGATGTACCGCATGAAGAACACTCCCTTGTGCTCGTAGGTGCAGATGCCGGACCGGAGTCTGGCCCAACCGCGCACCGAAAAGCACCCTGATCGTGCATCAGGCGATCGCTTTGAGTCGTTGAATGAAAGCTGAGGGTAATGGCGCGAAACGAGTCGGAGGTGGACGAAGGGGGGCGGGTTGACCGGTGTGCGGCCAGCGAGGATGCCCCGCCCGTCATGCTCGTGGCATGAGCCGTTCGCGGCCGGAAGGTAGGAATCCGGCCGCCGACCGGTCGTTCGGGAGGGTTTCGATCTCCTCCGATTGGCCGAAGAGGAGGGCCGGAGGCGGCCTCCGGGCAGCCCGGCGCGCCGGCCGGGGTAAGAGGCGCCCCGCTGGGGGCCGGCTTACCCCTCCGGCCGGTGCCGTCTCACCCGTCCCCGATCCGGCATCGGCTCGCTCCCGATCCGGCATCTGCTCGCTCCCGATCCGGGTCGGCTCGCCCGTCCGGTCGGCGCCGTCTCACCCGTCCCCGCCTCAGGCCTGCCCGGTCTCGAAGCGGCTCACCTTGCCGTCCGCCACCGTGAACGACCAGCGCGTACGCATCGCCCCCCAGGTGTCGTTGCGGTAGTTCGCCACCAGGGACCGCCCGCCGTCCGACTCCGACTCCACGTCCATGTGTCCGCGCGACCCGAAGATCTCCCGGTCGGACCACTGCCGCAGATCCCGGTCGGAGCCGTCGTCGGACATTGTCGCGTCGGGCGTGAGTGCGGCGAAGAACGCCTGCTCGTCGTTGCTGTTGATGGCGGTGACCAGGGCGCGCACCGCGGGGTCGGACAGCTGGTCGGCGGGGATGGTCATGGCGGGGCTCCTTGGTCCTGGGCGGGGTGTACGGGCCTTTGTCCGGGCTTGCGGAAGACGGAGAGGATCAGGGTGAGCGCGGTGCCGGCCACCGCCCAGGCGGAGAGCACCAGCAGGGGGCAGGTCACCGCCTCGCCGCGGAAGTAGGCGAGCGAACGCGCCGTCCAGGTGCCCGCGCCCGGTGGGAGGGCGGGGCCGATGGCCCGCCAGAACGGGGGCAGCAGGGGGTAGGGGTAGGCGCCGCCCGCGCTCGGGTTGCCGAGGATGACGATCAGCAGGATCGCCAGGCCGATGCCGACGATGCCCAGCAGGGCCTGGCAGGCCAGGGTCGTGGCGCCGACCGCGAAGACGACCAGTGCGCCCAGGCCCCACAGCCCGACGAAGGTGCCGGGCAGTGCGCCCAGGACGGGCCCGACGACGATCGTGCCGGCCAGCCCGGCGGCGATCGCGTACACGGCCAGCGCGGCCAGCCGGATGACCGCCCGGTGCCCGTTGGAGGGGCGCGCCCCGGCGCTGATCGCGAGGATCGCGGCGCACAGATAGCCGCCGACGCACCAGCCGACGACGAGGTAGAAGGACGACAGGCTGCGGGCATCGTCCCGGTCGGCGGGGGCCACGTCCACCGTGCGTACGGTGCGCCGCTCGGCCTTCTCGGCCGCGCGGACGACCATTTCGACCGCCTGGGAGAGGGAGGCGCCGCCGCCGCTCGCCACCAGGAGCCGGTCGGTGCTGCCGCGCGGGTCGACGATCAGCGCGCCGTCGATCGTCCGGTCCTCGATCTGGTGCCGCGCCGCGCGTTCGGACGCCGCCGTGCGCGGGTCCAGCGGCGAGCCGGGCAGGCGGTCCAGTTTGCGCACCAGCTGTCCGGCGGCGGGCGGGGGAGCGACCACGGCGAACGGCACGTCGACCGGCTTGGGCCGGTGGAAGGCTCCGGCGTAGGACGCGATGAACGCGATCATCAGGCCCAGGACGCCGAGCACCAGCAGCGAGGCGTGCGGTGTCACCGCGCTCTTCACCTCCCCGAGGAAGGTGGTGCGGGTGCCGTCCTCCGTCGTGGGCATGCGTCGCTCCTCGCCACACCTGTGCCGCCGTTATGAGGCTTTTGCTCCTACATCTTCTGGTTGGCGGCGAGGGCGTGCAGAGCGGATGGGGCTGATCGGCGGACGACGGAAGGCGGCCCCGGCGTGGCGTTCGTACGAATGTTCGATGTCCGGGTTATGGTGGAGAGGAGGAACGAGGGACACAGGGTCGGCCAGGGGGCGGATGAGGTGCAGGAGGTGTGGATGCCCGGGTTCACGCATCTGCACACCGCTTCGGGGTTCTCCCTGCGCTACGGCGCCTCCCATCCGGAGCGGCTCGCCGAGCGCGCCGCCGAGCGCGGTATGGACGCCCTCGCGCTGACCGACCGGGACGGGCTCTCCGGCGCCGTACGCTTCGCCAAGGCCGCCGCCGAGGCCGGCATCCGCCCGCTGTTCGGCAGCGAACTCGCCGTGGCGGAGCGCGCACCGGACCCAGCGGCCGGCGCGGCCACCGCACGACGGCGCACCCCGGTGCGCGGCGGCGCCTTCCTCGACGAGTCCGCCGCCCGCGCCGTCTTCCTGGCCCGCGACGGAGCGGCCGGCTGGGCCGCCCTGTGCCGGCTGATCTCGGCCGCCCACGCGGGCCGGGCCGAGCAGCCCGTCCTCCCCTGGAGCGCCCTGGAGTCCGCCCCGGCCGGACTGACCGTGCTGCTGGGACCGGACTCCGAGGTCGGCCGGGCGCTGGCCGCCGGCCGCCCGGACCGCGCCGCCCGGCTCCTCACCCCCTGGCGGGAGCTGTACGGCCAGGCGCTGCGCCTGGAGGTCGTCGACCACGGCCGGTCCGGCGGCGGTCCCGGCTCCTCGCGGCTGGCCGCCCGCACCCTGGGCTTCGCCGTCGACCAGGGCGTGCGCGCCGTGCTGACCAACGCGGTCCGCTACGCCGACCCCGGCCAGGGCCCGGTGGCCGACGTCCTGGACTCCGCCCGCCGCCTGGTGCCGGTGGACCCGCGCCGCCCCGAGGCCCTCGACGGCGGCGAGCGCTGGCTCAAGGACACCGCCGCGATGAGCCGTGTCGCCGAGCGGATCGCCGAGGCGGCCGGCTTCCGGCGCGGCCTGGCGCACCGCCTGCTCGCCATGACCGAGCAGACCGCGGGCGAGTGCCTGGTGGACCCGCAGGACGACATCGGGCTCGGCCGGATCCACTTCCCCGAGCCCCGGCTGGTCGGCGCGGAGCACCGCACCGCCGCCCGGGTGCTGCGCTCGCGCTGCGCCGCCGGCATGGTGCTGCACGGCTACGACCGCGACCGCGGGCGCTGGGCGCGGCTGGACGACGAACTGCGCACGATCGAACGGCTCGGCTACCCCTCGTACTTCCTGACGGTCGCTCGGGTCGTGGACGACATACGGGAGCGGGGCATCCGGGTCGCGGCCCGCGGGTCCGGCGCCGGATCCCTGGTCAACCACCTCCTGGGCATCGCGCACGCCGACCCGGTCGCGCACGGGCTGCTGATGGAGCGCTTCTTGTCCGAACGGCGGGCGGCGCTGCCGGACATCGACATCGACGTGGAGTCCGCCCGCCGGCTGGAGGTCTACCGCGCGATCTTCGACCGCTTCGGCGCGGAGCGGGTCGCGACGGTCTCGATGCCCGAGACCTACCGCGTACGGCACGCCGTACGGGACGTGGGCGCCGCCCTGGGCATGGACCCGGCGCGGGTGGACCGGCTCGCCAAGGCCTTCCCGCACATCCGCGCCCGCGACGCCCGGGCGGCGCTGGCCGAGCTGCCGGAGCTGCGCGGGGTGCGGGAGGCCGGCACCGAACGGCTGTGGCGGCTGGTCGAGGCGCTGGACGCGCTGCCGCGCGGGATCGCCATGCACCCGTGCGGGGTGCTGCTCTCCGACGCCACGCTGCTGGACCGCACCCCCGTCGTGCCCACCAGCGGCGAAGGCTTTGCGATGTCGCAGTTCGACAAGGACGACGTGGAGGAGATGGGGCTGCTCAAGCTCGATGTGCTGGGCGTGCGGATGCAGTCCGCGATGGCGCACGCGGTCACCGAGATCGGCCGGGCCACGGGGCGCCGGCTCGACCTCGACGACCCCGCGCAGGTGCCGCCCGGCGACCCGGCCACCTACGACCTGATCCGCTCGACCGAGACCCTCGGCTGCTTCCAGATCGAGTCGCCGGGCCAGCGCGACCTGATCGGACGGCTGCAGCCGGCCACCTTCCACGACCTGGTCGTCGACATCTCCCTGTTCCGCCCGGGGCCGGTCGCCGCCGACATGGTGCGGCCCTTCGTCGAGGCCCGGCACGGCCGCAGGCCCGTCCGCTATCCGCACCCCGACCTGGAGGAACCGCTGCGCGAGACCTACGGGGTGGTGGTCTTCCACGAGCAGATCATCGAGGTGCTGCGGATCATGACGGGCTGCGCGCGGGACGAGGCGGACGAGAAGCGGCGCGCGCTGTCGGATCCGGAGCTGCGGGGCCGGGTGAGCGCCTGGTTCGCCCGGTGCGCCGAGCGGCGCGGGTACGCCCCCGAGGTGATCGCCCGCACCTGGGAGATCGTCGAGGCCTTCGGTTCGTACGGCTTCTGCAAGGCGCATGCGGTGGCCTTCGCGGTGCCCACCTACCAGTCCGCCTGGCTCAAGGCGCACCACCCCGCGGCCTTCTACGCCGGGCTGCTCACCCATGACCCGGGGATGTATCCCAAGCGGCTGCTGCTGGCGGACGCGCGGCGGCGCGGGGTGCCGGTGCTGCCGTTGGACGTGAACCGGTCGGCGGTCGCCCATCGGATCGAACTGGTGTCCGACGGGGAGGGTTCCCGCGGTGTCTGGGGGCTGCGGCTCGCCCTCGGTGACGTCCACGGCATGAGCGAGGCCGAGGCGCAGCGGATCGCGGCCGGGCAGCCCTACCGCTCCCTGCAGGACCTGTGGCAGCGGGCCCGGCCGTCCCGCCCGGTGGCCGAACGCCTCGCCAGGGTGGGCGCGTTGGACGCCTTCGGCGCCAACCGCCGCGATCTGCTGCTGTACGTCGCCGAGCTGCACCATCACGGACGGCAGGCGTCCGGCGGCCAGCTGACGCTGGGCATGGGGCAGGAGGCGGGGGCCGCTCCGGGCGGGGCCGGGAGCGTGGGGGAGGCCGATCCGGTCCGGCCGGTGGGGCTGCCCGACCTCGACGACGTCGAACGGCTCAGCGCCGAGCTGGGCGTCCTCGGGATGGACGCCTCCCGCCATCTGATGGCCGACCACCAGGAGTTCCTCGCGGAGCTGGGCGCGCTGCCGGCCCGGCTGCTGCAAAGCGCCGGGCACGGCGAGACGGTGCTGGTGGCCGGCGCCAAGGCGGCCACCCAGACACCGCCGATCCGCTCCGGCCGCCGGGTCATCTTCACCACCCTCGACGACAGCACGGGGCTGGTCGACTGCGCCTTCTTCGAGGACAGCCACGAGGCCTGCGCGCACACCGTCTTCCACTCCTGGCTGCTGCTGGTGCGGGGGACGGTCCAGCGGCGCGGGCCGCGCAGCCTCAGCGTGGTCGGCGCGGCCGCCTGGAACCTCGCCGAGCTGGCCGAACTCCGCCGCGAGGGCGGCCTGGAGGCGGTCGCCGCCCGGCTCGCCGAGGGGCCGGACCGTACCCCGGGCCCCGTCCGGGAGCAGGCGCCGCCGGCGGCCGGGCCGGACGAGGAGCCCGACGCGGAATCCGGCAAGGAGACCGAGGCGGCCGGCGCCCCGGGCCGCACCATCCGGCTGGAGACCGGCTATGAGCTGCACCCCTGGGCCGACCTCCAGCCCCCGGGTGAACGCGCCGCCACCGGCCGCAAGTTGTGGCACTCCAGCCCAGGGAGCGCGGGATGAGCGCCCCCGGTCTGTCGCCCTCCGGCGCCGCGCGGCCGCCGGGCATGCTCCATGTACGGTTCGTCGCTGCCGGCGACGCCCCCGTCGGCGCCGCGGAGTTCGAGCGGCTGCTGGCACTGCTGGCGCAGTTCACGCCGATGATCGAGGCACTGCCGCCGGACGCCGCGCTGGCGGACGTCCGCGGCGCGCTGCGCTACTTCGACCGGGACGCGGCGGGTATCGCCGAGCTGATCCGGCTGCGCGCGCTGGCCTGGCACGGTGTGCGCTGCACGATCGGGATCGCGGCCAACCCGCTGCTCGCCCGGATGGCGGCCCAGGGGGCGGTGCCCGGGCAGATCCGGGTCGTCCCCGACGACGCCGCGGCCGTCACGGCCTTCCTCGACCGCCGGCCGGCGTCGGCGCTGCTCGGCGTCGGCCCGGCGACGGCGCGCGCCCTGTCCGCGTACGGGCTCGACAGCGTCGGCCGGATCGCCGCCGCACCGCCCGCGACCCTGCAGCGGATCCTCGGCGCGAAGACCGGCCGGATGGTGTACGAACGGGCCCGCGGCATCGACCCGACACCGGTCGTGCCCAATGCCGCGGCCCGCTCGATGGGCGCCGAACACCGCTTCGCCCACGACGAGCTGGATCCGGCCAGGCGCCGCCGAGCGCTGCTCTCGCTCGCCGACGGCCTCGGGGCCCGGATGCGCGCGAGCGGGCAGGTGGCCCGCGCGCTCACCCTCACCGTCCGCTACGCCGACCGCTCCACGACGACCCGCACCCGGCGGCTGGACGAGCCGACCGCTCACGGGCCCGCGCTGACCGCGGCGGCCTACGCGCTGCACGCCGCGCTCGGGCTGCAGCGGGCCCGGGTGCGGTCCGTGGCACTGCGCGCCGAGGACCTCTGCCGCGCCGAACTCGCCGCTCACCAGCTGACCTTCGACCCGTCCGACGACAAGGCGCACCGCATCGAGGCGGCCGTCGACCGGGCCCGGGCGCGCTTCGGCACCGAGGTCGTACGTCCCGCGGCCACTCTTGGTGGAGCCGGCCGCCGGCCTCAGTCGTAGAGCCGCTCCGCATACCGCGGGCCGTAGTGCTCCATCAGCTCCTCCAGGGATCTGTCCTGGTCCTCGAGGCTCCTGACGATCCGGGCCCGCGAGGGCAGCGCGTCCGGCTGCCAGGTCTCCGGCTTCCACAGCTGCGAGCGCAGCAGGGCCTTGGAGCAGTGGTAGAAGACCTCCTCCACCTCCACCAGCACCGCCAGCCGCGGCCGGTGGCCCTTGACCGTCAGCGCGTCGAAGAACGGGGCGTCACGCAGCAGCCGGGCGCGGCCGTTGATGCGCAGGGTGTCACCGCGCCCCGGAAGGAGGTAGTTCAGCCCGACCCGGGGATTGGCCAGGATGTTCAAGAAGCCGTCCGCGCGCTTGTTGCCGGGGCGGTCCGGGATCACCAGGGTGGTGTCGTCCAGGACATGGGTGAAGCCCGCGGGGTCGCCCTTGGGGGAGACGTCGCACCAGCCCCGCGCGTCCGCGGTGGCCATCATGCAGAACGGCGAGCGCGCCAGCCACTCGCGGTCGAGGTCGTGCAGCCGATGGCGGGTCTTGTTGGCGGCGTGGGGCGTGGGCTCGCCGAGCAGCTCGCGCAGCTCCTGCTCCGACGAGACCTCCTCGATCCCGGTCGGATCCGCCGTCCGTGCGGTCTCCATGTGCGCATCCCCCGTTCACTCTTCGGCCAAGGCATCACCGACTGTAGGTGACGGGACGGACAGTCGCGCCGCCGCGGCGCAGGAGTGAGGTGCGGGACACGGGGCGCACGGCGACCCGCTGCCGGGTGATCTGGACATATGGTGAAGATTGCGTGTCCTTTCCTTCACCGTCACACCGCTGGTACACCCTGCTTACTCGGCCGTAACTTACTTGCCAGTCAACTGCGTTGGCCCTTGCGATCCGGATCGCAGGTGAACGGCTCACGGAGCACTTCGGAGTCCCCTCACCCCGCAAGGAGCATCGTATGAAGCTGCGCTGGTCACGAACGCTCACCCTCCTCCCCGCCCTCGCCCTGGCCCTCGGCGTCACCACCGCCCCGGCCGCCGCCGCCCCCACGGTGAGCAGCGGCTGGAACAACTACTCCTGCAAGCCCTCCGCCGCCCACCCCCGGCCGGTGATCCTGGTACACGGCACGTTCGGCAACTCCGTCGACAACTGGCTCGGCCTCGCGCCCTACTTGGTGGCCCGCGGCTACTGCGTCTTCTCCCTGGACTACGGTCAGCTGCCCGGCGTCCCGCTCTTCCACGGCCTGGGCCCGGTGGAGGCCTCCGCCGGGCAGCTCGCCTCGTACGTCGACCGGGTGCTGGCCGCCACCGGGGCGAGCAAGACCGATCTGGTCGGCCACTCGCAGGGCGGCATGATGCCCCGGGTGTACCTGAAGTTCCACGGCGGCGCGAAGAAGGTGAACGCGCTGGTCGGACTGGCTCCCGACAACCACGGCACCGACCTGGACGGTCTGACCCGGCTGCTGGACCTGTTCCCCGGCGCCAAGGACCACCTGGAAGGGCTGACCCCCGGTCTGACCGACCAGATCGTCGGCTCCGACGTCCTCAACCGCCTCAACGAGGGCGGCGACACCGTCCCCGGGGTGCACTACACCGTGATCGCGACGAAGTACGACGAGGTCGTCACGCCCTACCGGAGCGGCTTCCTCGACGGCCCCGACGTGCGCAACGTCCTGCTCCAGGACCTGTGTCCGGCCGATATCTCCGAGCATCTGGCCATCGGGCTCGCCGATCGCCTCGCCTTCCACGAGACGGCCAACGCCCTCGACCCGGCGCACGCCACCCCGACCACCTGCCTCTCCGGCTGACCGGAGCCGGCCCGGCCTGCCACCCGCGGGCCGGGCCGTCCTCTCCGGGGTGCCGGAAAGGGCGGTCTCAGAAGTTCAGCAGCGCCTCGGCGCACTCCTCCGCCAGCTCCTCGGCGTGCGGCGGCAGCGGCGTTCCGCCGCGCAGATGACGGCGTACCAGCGACAGCGGCACATCGACGACGGCGAGCGACACCCGGTCCAGGCTCTCGGTGCCGTGTACGCCCAGCGCGCCCGCGAGCGCCGCCAAAGAGGCCCGCACCCGCATGTTCCCCTCGTTCGCGCGCCGCAGATGGTCGTCCGACCAGTCGTCCCGCCCGAATTCATGGGCGCCGTACAGCAGCAGCGCGGCCTCCTGGGGGTGGGTGCGACTCCACGCCACGACGTGCCGGGCGGCGGCCCGGCCTCCGGCGCGCGGGTCGTTCGACGACTCCAGGGCCTTGAAGTACCCCTGCTGAAAGCCCTCGACGGTCCGCAGCCACACCTCGGCCAGCAGCGCCGAGCGGCCGGCGAAGCGGTGGTAGAGCGAGCCGCTGGGCGCGCCGACGGCCGCGGCGACCGCGGACATGGTCACGCCCGCGGGCCCGGACTCGGCCGCCAGCCGTACGGCGGCGTCGAGCAGCTGCGGGGTCTCGAAACGAGGTGGCCTGGCCATGTTCTAGAGGGTACTCTCCACTATATTAGAGGTTGTTCTCTAGAAAGGTCTCTCTGAAACCTCTCGCGGCCACGCGCCGGCGAAGCGTGCCGACGCGCCGCGGTGCCGGAACGGTGGACAGGGAGACCGGAAAGGTCTGCGCCCATGGGCGTCTACAACGTGCACGAGCGGGAGCTGCCGGTGCCCGCGGCCGAGGCCGGCCTGCTGATCGACGGCCTGTCCGGCGACGGCGACCGCCTCTGGCCGCGCGGCGACTGGCCCCCGATGCTGCTGGACGGGCCTCTGGCGCCGGGAGTGGCCGGCGGCCACGGCCCGGTCCGCTACACCGTGGCGGCGTACGTACCGGGCCGGTGGGTGCGCTTCACCTTCAGCGGGCCGAGCGGCTTCGACGGCTTCCATGAGTACACCGTCCATCCGCTCGCACCGGACCGCACCCTGCTGCGCCACACCCTCGCCATGCGCGCCCACGGCCTCGCCCGGCTCACCTGGCCGCTGGCCTACCGGCACTTCCACGACGCCGTCCTGGAGGACAGCCTGGACGGCGCCGAGCGGGCCTGCACGGGCACCGTCGCCCGGCCCGCCCGCTGGAACGGCTACACCCGCCTGCTGCGCCGCCTGAGCCGGTGACCCCGATGCCGCACGGGAACCGCTCCGCGGGCCCGTCCGGTGGACCACGACCGGGGCCCGACCCTGGCCCACCGGACACGCCCTAGCGCAGGCCCCGGCGCAGCGTCAGAAAACCGCAGGCGGCGCACGCGAGCACCGCCGGGATCACCAGCAGCCATCCGGAGAAGGCCAGGACCGCCGCCGTCAGCAGCGAGCTCGCCACCACGCCGCACCACAGGGGAGTGCGGCGCGGCAGCAGCACCAGCGCGGCGGCCAGTCCGGCGAGGGTCACCGCCGCCAGGCAGGTGGCGGTGGCCCTCATCAGCAGGTCCAGATCGGCGCCGCCCCACCCGGCCGCCACCCCCACCGCCACGGCCGTCGCGCCCAGCACCGCGAGCGAGCGCCGCGGCACCTCGCCCGGCGCACCGCCCTTGGCCAGCAGGCGCGGCGCCGCGCCGTCCCGGCCCAGTGCCGCGCCGAGTCGGGAGGCCCCGGCCAGGTACGAATTGACCGCCCCGAAGGTGAGGAAGAGCGCGGCCGCGGCGGCGACCGGGCGGGCGGCGGCGCCCACGCTCCGGGAGAGCAGTTCGGTCAGCGGGGTGTCGGTGTCGGCCGCGGCCGGGCCCAGCACACCGATCGTGACCACCGCGAGCCCCAGGTAGAGCACGGTGATGACCAGGAGCGTACGGCGCGTCACCCGCGGCAGGTCCCGCTGCGGATCGGCGAACTCGCCCGACAGATGGCTGGCCGCCTCCCAGCCGGCGAACGCGAAGAACAGCACCGAGGCCGCCGACCCGACCGACGCCCAGCCGCCGGGCAGGAACGGCGCGAAGTGCGCGGCGGACACCTGCGGTGCGGCGGTCAGCACCGTGCACAGCAGCACCGCCGCCAGCAGCCCGCCGAGCAGCAGCTGGACCCGGCCCGACATCCGCAGCCCGACCGCGTTGGAGACCAGCGACCCCACCAGCACCGCGCCGGCGACGGCGTACGCCCCCGGCTCTCCCCAACCGGCCGCGTCGGCCACGTACTTCCCGCCGATCCAGGCCGCCGAGACGACGCCGATCGGCACCGCGCCGTAGAACCACCACCCCACCACGGCCGCGGCCCGCGGCCCGATCGCCCGGTGCACATACGTGGCCACGCCCCCGCCGTCGGGGAACCGCGCGCCGAGCGCCGCGAAGGAGGCGGCCACCGGCACACACATCGCCAGCAGCACCACCCACGCCAGGATCGAGGCGGGGCCGGCCGCGGCGGCGGCCAGGGACGGCAGGGTCAGGACTCCGGGGCCGAGCACCGCACCGGCACACAGCGCGGTACCGCTGCCGATGCCCAGCCGCCGTATATCCGCCCGTTCAGGAGCGGCAAGGGATGTTTCTTGTACGGTCACAGTCGCAGAAGGTAACCGTCTGGCTGATCGATATGATCTCCGGCCGAACGAAATTCGGCAGCTGCGCCACCATGGTTCCCATGGACGACATTGATTCGGCGATTGTCCGCGAACTGCAGCGCGATGCACGGCAGACCAACCGCGAGCTGGCCCGCATGCTCAACATCGCGCCCTCCACCTGCCTGGAGCGGGTCCGGGCGCTGCGCGCCCGCGGCGTGATCACCGGCTACCGCGCCAGGGTGGACCTGCGCGCCCTCAACCGCCCCGTACAGGCGCTGCTCACCATCCGCATCCGCCCCATGAACCGCGAGGTCATCGAGCGCTTCAAGACCTTTCTGACCTCGCTGCCCGAAGTGCTCAGCGTCTATGTCGTCGCGGGCGGCGACGACTTCCTGGTCCATGTCGCCGTCCCGGACGTCGACCGGCTGCACACCCTCCTGATGGACCAGGTCTTCAAGCGCCGCGAGGTCGTCGACTGCCGCAGCTCCTTCATCTACCAGCACGTCGCCAACGACATCATCGAGCCGCTGCCCTGAACGGACCGTGACGGCGCGACGCCGCCCCTGGTCACAAGGGGCGGCGTCGCTTCCCCGGAAGGGGGGTGGGTGCCCGGGGTACGGGGGCCGGGTCAGCCGCGGTGGCGGGCGGCCCGGCGGCGGGAGGTGGCGAACAGCACCCCGGCGCCCGCGGCCAGCACCGCCGCGCCGGCGATGGCCATCGGGGCGGTCGAGTCGTCACCACCGGTCTCCGCCAGCCGCTGTCCGCCGAGCGGCTTGGCACCTCCGTCGGGCCGCGCGGCGTTGCCGTCCTGCGCGGCGCCGGCGTCCTGCGCGGCGCCGGCGTCACCGGCGAGCGCCGGCCGGTCGCCGTCGGCCTGGGGTGCCGCGTGGTCGTGGCCGCCCGTGCCGCCGCCCTGGTGGCTGTGGTGGCGCAGGTCCGCCGACGCCTTCTCGGCGCCCGCCGCGATCTGGGTGTCCGTCGGTGCGGAGGCGGCCGGCGCGGGGGCCGCGGACGAGCCGCCGGAGCCGCCGCTGCCCTTCCCGAAGACCACGTCCGAGCAGGTGTAGAACGCCTCGGGGCTGTCCGACCGCTGCCAGATGCTGTAGATCAGATGGCGCCCGGACCGCGCCGGCACCTTTCCGTCGAAGATGTACTCCCCGTTGGTCAGCGTCGGGTCGGTCACCTTCGCGAAGGGCTTCGCCTCCAGGTCCGACCACTTCAGCGGCTTGGTCGGGTCATAGCCGGCCTTGGTGATGTACAGCTCGAAGGAGCCCTTGTGCGGGGCGGTGGCCTTGTAGTGGAACGTGTGCTTGCCGGCCCGCATCTTGGAGGACGGCCAGTCGGCGCGCGGCAGGTCCAGGCCCTTGAACGCGGCGTCGCCGCCGCTGCAGAGCTTGCCGTCGGGGATCTTCTCCTTCGACTTGCCGCCGGCGTTGCCGTCGCGGACGCCGTTCCAGTCGTAGAACGCCTGCGCCCCACCGGCCTGCACGGCGGCCTTGCACGCCGCGGACCGCGGGCTCTCCGGCCCCTCCGCGTAGCAGGCGAAGACCCGGCTGACCGGATCCGACATCGAACCGTGCGCGGCCGCCGGGCTCGCGGTCAGGACGGTGAGCGCGAGCGGGGCGATACCGACCAGCGCGATCCCGGTGGCCTTGCGACGAGCGGTCATCGTGGGGGTCTCCTTCATCAGTTGCGTCGAGAGGGGGGCAAGGGGCGGCGATGTGGTGGGGGGGTCGGGATACGTGCGCCCGCGCCGCCCCCCGGAGTACGGCGCCGGCGACCCGCAACGCCGCCTTGCGAGAAGCACGCTAGCCCCGCTGAACAGCGGATTTGAGGCCCGAAGGCGATCCTGAGGATCTTTATGGTCGGCTTAAGGCATGGCTAAGCGGGGGCACAGGCAGGCGGGGAGGAAACGGGCACCGTGAGCAGGAGTTGGGCCGCTGGACGTCCGTGATGGTCCGCGTCGGTCCACCTGTATTCGCCTCCTTTGGCTCCCCGTCTGGCTCCCTGTGGCTCCCTGGGCGTCTCGCGGGCTTCCACTGCCGAAGCGGAGCCCCGGACAGAGGTGTCCGGGGCTCTTCACTGTCTTCGAGATGGGCGTCCAGCGCGCAGCAGGCGCGTGCATCTGCATCGGTCATGAACCTGCATCGGTCGGATGCCGTGCAGAGCCCCGGCTCATTGAACAGGTAACCATTCGGCTACGGCGCGTACATGGGATGTTCGCAAGGGACAAGCTGTCTTCCACCGCTGACAACAGGGGGACTCGTGCGTCATCACACCGCAATCGCTGCTGCGGTGACCTTGCTACTGGTCACTAGCTGCGCTAGTTCGAAGCAGAGTGAGGAGAATTCGTCAAAGACGGGGGGTGGGCGAACGGAGGCCGCATCCACCGAGGAGCCGTCCCCAACCGGAGAGGCAGCGTCAAAACCCCCTACGACTCTCACGATTGGATCTCCCTGGGAGTGGCGTAACGGCGATGAGTCCAGCATCGGGAAGACCACCGTCGTCAGCTGGCAGCAGCCCATCCAAAGCGTCGGATCGGCGGCTGAAGAGACCGGAGAGAATGGCTATGTGTGGGGAGCCCTCGACCTGAGGGTGTGCACAGATCGGGGTGAGGTGCTCTCGTCGCAGACTGACTGGACGCTTGCGTACCAGGACGGGGCACGGATCGAACCTTCGTCATCGACCTGGGATGACTTCCCGAAGCCGGAGTTTCCCGCGGAGACACAGGTGCGGGCTGGTGACTGCGTGCGAGGCAAGCTGGTATTCCCCGTGCCGAGTGGACAGCGTCCGGAGCGAGTGCTCTACGCGCCGAATGGAGACGGCGCGAGCCTCGCGGAGTGGAAGGTGCCGGCGAAGTAGCGGCCATGCTTCCGCACGAAGCCAGCCCGGTCACGTGGCGCTGGCCGCGCAGAGTCCTTGCAGGGATTTCGCGGTGCGGGAGCAAGATCTGCCTGTAGCGTGTTCTCCGTCACAGCTGCAGCGGCATAGTCATTGTGATGGGCTGTTAGCCGGCGTACAGCACGGTTGGGGGGATCGATGCCGCCAGAGTCTGGACGAGAGTCTGAGGCAAGGGGTCAACTCGGCTTAGCGCTACGTGCACTTAGGCTGGCCAAGGACATGTCCATGCGTGAGGTGTCGACGCGGGCGAACGTATCGATGACGATGATCCATGGGATCGAGCACGGAGAGAAAGTGCCGAGTCGCGGCGTTCTCGAGGGCATCTTCGCTGCACTTGAACCTGATCCCATGGTCGCCACACGGATCACGGCTTTGTGGACCGAGGCCAGGAAGCGCACACACCCGAGCGAGGCCCCCCTTCTAGACGAATTGGCACGGCTACGTGAGCGAGCCGATGCTGCCGAGGCGCGTGCTGCCACGCTCGAAGAGCTCTGGATGGAACAGCGTGAACGGCGCAATGCGAGCCAAAACGTCGAGGACGTAGCACAGTCACCACAGATGGATGCTGCAGTTGCTTCCAATCTCCTGAACCTTGGTGATCGCGGGGAGTTCGCCCCGGCAGCCTCGCAGGTCCTAGAGGGCTTAGACCGTTTGTTCCAGTTCCTAGGGCCACCCCCGCAAGGGCTTTTCGGTGATATTGAACCGCAACTTCATGGCGGCGGGGGCTCCCAACGATGACCACCACTCCACAGCCACAGCAGCCCACAAGCTTGGAAGTCGCGCTTCAATGGGGGCAGCTTCCGCCTGAGCATCTCAGGGTGGCGCTAAAGGCTCTTGAGCCGGAGTTGGCCCGACAACATGATTTGAGCATGCTCCGTGCGCAACTTGCGCACCAAGAGGGGCGGGATCGGCGTGTCCATCACCTGTACATGGGTGGCCTCATCGCCGGCTTTGTAGTCGTGGTTGCCATGCTCACAGGCGCGGTCATCGTGGGGATGAATGAGATGCCCTGGCTCGCGGCGATGCTCGCCGGCCCCAGCGTTCTCTCGTTGGCCGGCCTGTTCGTCCTTCGCAGGATTGACTCAAGCTCGGCCCGCGAGACTGCTAGGTCTCACCGAGCAGCACTTTCTGCGGCACAATCTCCAACTCCGTCGCCTCAGGCGCCCCAGGGTGGGGGAGCAGGAGGCGTGACTGTGTAAGGGGCGCGGCCTCGGCAGTGGTGCCCGGTCAGGGGATTGGTAACGCTGGCTCCCGGACTACTCGGGGTCGTCCCACGTCCAAGGGACGGCGACGCGTCCGTCAGGCTCCCGCCCGAACCTGAACCGCTCCCAGTGACCGCTGATCTTGATGCATTGATCGAAGTGCCCTGCGGCAGGAAGCCTTTCGGCTAGTGCGGCGGCCTGCCCGTCCGCACCAACCTCCCGCAGGCCATACAGCAGCGAAGCCACGGCGTTCGCATCGTCGAGGGAGGCATGGACGGCAGGATCACGGGCCAATAGCGCCGCTACCTGCCCGTCCGCACCAACCCTCCGCAGGCTCCACAGCAGCGAAGCCACACCAACCGGGTCGTCGAAAGCAATGCGGGTGCCGTGCTGGGAGGGGCGGTGGTCGGCGGGGTGCAAGGTGCGGAGGTGGCTGATGAGAGTGGCTGCCGTGCGGGCGTTGCCGTGCGTGGTGGCGTGTTTGTGGAGTTTGACGGGTTCGGTGCCGTCCGCGTACGTCATGTCCTGGGGGCGCTGCCCGATCCGGTGGCCGCGCTGCGTCGGTGGGCCGGTCCGCCGCGGCCCGACGTCCCGTCACCCGACGGCCTCAGCCCCGCCCCACCTCCCGTGCGTACCGCCACTCCTCGGCGAACGGCCGGTAGCCGAGACGTCGGTTGAGCGTGAGCATCGGGGTGTTGGCGGTGTCGTTGCCGGTGAACGCCTCGGTGCAGCCGTGGTCGCGGGCGCGGTGGAGGGAGGCGGCCTTGGCCAGGCGGGCCAGGCCACGACCGCGGAAAGCGCGGCGGGTGCCGGTCATGGCGGAGGCGTAGCGGCCCAGGCCGTCGGTCGCCGCCAGGCTGAAGGCGGCGAGTGCGCCGTCGACGGTCACCACCGAGGTGAGGTCCAGGTCGATATGCGGGTGATCCCAGGTGTGCCGCAGCCAGTCCTCGTACGCCATGGCGTCGCCCGCGACCTCGCCCGGCTCGTCGGCGCCGGCCTCGGCGTTGGCCGCGTACAGGGGGCGCGGGTCGGCCTCCAGCTCCGCGCCGGTGAGCAGCCGGACACCGGCCGGCAGGGCGGACGGCAGCGGTGGCGGCCCGGCCGTCGCCAGATCGAGGCGGAGGTGGCGGGCCGTGCGGGTGTGGCGGTAGCCGTGGCGCCGGGCGAAGGCGTGCGCGCCGGGTTCGTCGACCGCCCGGACGAAGACGCGGTCGGCCCCCGCCGCCGCGAGGTGCTCCTCGGCCGCGGCCAGCAGGGCCCGGCCCGCGCCCCGGCCGCGGTGGCCGGGGTGGACGTGCAAGGCCGCCGCGGCCCGGGCCGGGACGCGGCTGCCGGGCAGCAGCGCCGCTCGGGCCGAGCCGACGATCCGGCCGTCCAGCTCGGCGACGAACAGCCGCAGACGCTGCGCCGCACGGGCGGTGGAGACCTCCCAGGCGACACCCTGCGGAGTGCTGAGCCGATGGGGCACACCGGCCCGTCGCAGGTCGGCGACGGACTTGGCGTCGGCGGGGCGGAAGTCGCGCACGGTGAGCGTCATGGAGGCGGACGGTACGCGCCGAAGCTCCGTTTTGCCGCCCCTTTTCCGGCAGGCGAGGCGCGGTTCGCCTCCGCTTTTGCGCACTGCGGTGAACGGGTGGCTCATTTCGGACGCGCCCGGCCGAACATAAGTGGCCCATGCAACTACCTGGGCGTACGGTGACCGTGCGGGCCGCCGACGGGACGCGGCGGCCCGCCGTCCACGTATGGAGGGAGCCGCGAACATGTGCGGAATCACCGGATGGATCTCCTACGACAACGACCTGACCACCCAGCGGTCGACGCTGGAGGCGATGACCGCGACCATGGCCTGCCGCGGCCCGGACGCGGCCGGCAGCTGGCTCGCCGCCCACGCCGCGTTCGGCCACCGCCGGCTCGCCGTCATCGACATCGACGGCGGCGCCCAGCCCATGACCGCCGAGCACGACGGCCGCACCCTGGTCGTCACGACGTACAGCGGCGAGGTCTACAACTACCGCGAACTGCGCGCCGAGTTGGTGCGGCTGGGCCACTCCTTCCGCACCAACAGCGACACCGAAGTGGTGCTGCACGCCTACCTCCAGTGGGGCGAGGCGTGCGCCGAGCGCCTCAACGGCATGTACGCCTTCGCGCTCTGGGACCCCCGCACCGAGGAACTGCTGCTGATCCGCGACCGGATGGGCGTCAAGCCGCTCTACTACCACCCCACCCCCGACGGCGTGCTCTTCGGCTCCGAGCCCAAGGCGATCCTCGCCCACCCCGCGGTGCGGCCCACCGTCGACGCCGAGGGCCTCGCCGAGCTCATCGGCTTCACCAAGACGCCGGGGCACGCCGTCTACCAGGGCATGCACGAGGTCCGCCCCGGCCATCTCGTCCGCGTCCACCGCGGCGGGCTGAGCGTCCGGCGCTACTGGGCCCTGGAGGCCCGCGAGCACACCGACGACCTCGACACCACCGTCGCCCGCATCCGCGAGCTGCTCGACGACATCGTCGCCCGCCAACTGATCGCCGACGTGCCGCTGTGCACCCTGCTCTCCGGCGGCCTGGACTCCTCCGTCATCACCGCGCTCGCCGCCGGCGCGCTGGCCGCCCAAGGCAGCGGCCCGGTGCGCTCGTTCGCCGTGGACTTCACCGGCTACACCGAGCACTTCCGGCCCGACGACCTGCGCGGCACGCCCGACGGGCCGTACGCCCACGCCCTGGCCGAGCACGTCGGCTCCGACCACCGCGACATCGTCCTGGACACCGCCGCCCTGATGGACCCCGGCCACCGCGCCGCGGTGCTCACCGCCCGCGACCTGCCCAACGGCTTCGGCGACGGCGACACCTCCCTGTACCTGCTGTTCAAGGCGGTCCGCGAGCAGTCCACGGTCGCCCTGTCCGGCGAATCCGCGGACGAGGTCTTCGGCGGCTACCGCTGGTTCCACGACCCCGCGGCCGTGCACGCCGGCACCTTCCCCTGGATCGCGGCGGGCATCGGCAGTCGCTTCGCCGGCGGGGACACGGTCCGCGAGGCGCTGCTCGACCCCGGCCTGCTCGACAAGATCGACCTGCCCGGATACCAGGCCCGCCGCTACCACGAGGCGCTCGCCGAAGTCCCCTACCTCGACTCCGACACCGGCCTGCAGCGCCGGATGCGCGAGGTCAGCCATCTGCACCTGACCCGCTTCCTGCAGATCCTGCTCGACCGCAAGGACCGGGCCAGCATGGCCGTCGGCCTGGAGGTCCGGGTCCCGTTCTGCGACCACCGCCTCGTCGAGTACGTCTTCAACACCCCCTGGTCGATGAAGACCTTCGACGGCCGGGAGAAGTCGCTGCTGCGCGCCGCCACCCGCGACGTGCTGCCCGACCTGGTCGCCGACCGCGTCAAGAGCCCCTACCCCAGCACCCAGGACCCGCGCTACACCGAGGCGCTGCGCGCCGAGCTGAAGGACCTGGCCGCCGACCACGACGCCCCCGTCCGGCCGCTGCTGGACACCGGCGCCCTCGCCGAGGCCACCGCGGACGGGGCGACCTGCGACATCCGCCCCGCGGCCGAACTGGCCCTCGGCATGAACGCCTGGCTGCGCACGACCGGTACCACCCTCCGGCTTTAGGGCCGGTTCGATGGGGTATGGCCGGGCCCGCGACGCCGAGGCGTGTCCACAAAGCGACAGGCCCCGGAACCTCCCGGCACGGCCGGCGCTCCTGGCGCACAATGAATGAGACAAACACGCGCACCAACGGGTACGAGCGTGCCGCGCATCCGGGCTCCCCGGGACGCGGCCCCGCACCCGTCCGCCCCACCACCAGTACCAGGAGCGCCCCGTGTCCCCGCAGGTCTCGACCCTCGTCATCGCCATCGACCCGGCCTCCGCCGTCGCACCGTTCGAACAGGTACGCACCCAGATCGCGGACCGGGCCAGGGACGGCGCCCTGCCGGTCGGCTACAAACTCCCCACCGTCCGCGGCCTCGCCGAGGACCTGGGCCTGGCCGCCAACACCGTCGCCAAGGCCTACCGCGCCCTGGAGACCGACGGCGTGATCGAGACCCGCGGCCGCAACGGCAGCTTCATCGCCGCGGCCGGCGAGGCCGCGGACCGGGAGGCCGCCGCGGCCGCCGAGAGCTACGCCCGCCGTGTCCGGCGGCTCGGCCTGGACCACCGTGCCGCCCTCACCGCCGTCGAGAACGCCCTGCGCGCCACCTACGGCGCCGGGGCCTGACCGCCCACGCCGGACCCCGCCCCGCTCCGCCCGACGGCCCGGCACCCCGCCCACCCGTATCCGAACGGAGCCGAATGCCCGGCAAACAGGCCCTCGTCCGCCGCCCCGGCCCCCGCCTCGCCGACGGTCTGGTCACCCATATCGACCGGCGCCCGGTCGATCCCGCGCTCGCCCTGCGCCAGTGGGAGTCCTACGTGCAGACGCTGCGCGACCACGGCTGGCGGACCACCGAGGTGGCCCCCGCCGACGACTGCCCCGACGCGGTCTTCGTCGAGGACACCGTGGTCATGTTCCGCAATGTCGCCCTGCTCGCCCGCCCCGGCGCCGACCAGCGCAGATCCGAGGTACCGGACGCCCGCGCGGCCGTCGAGGCGCTGGGCTGCTCGGTCAACGAGATCCGCTCGCCCGGCACCCTGGACGGCGGCGACGTCCTGAAGGTCGGCGACACCGTCTACGTCGGCCGCGGCGGCCGCACCAACGCCGACGGCGTGCGCCAACTCCGCTCCGCCTTCGAGCCGTTGGGCGCCCGCGTGGTCGCCGTACCGGTAACCCGCGTACTGCACCTGAAATCCGCGGTGACCGCACTCCCGGACGGCACGGTGATCGGCTACCCGCCCCTGGTCGACGACCCGTCCGTCTTCCCCCGCTTCCTGCCCGTCCCCGAGGCGTCCGGCGCCCATGTCGTGCTGCTCGGCGGCGGCAGGCTGCTGATGGCGGCCGGCGCGCCCAAGAGCGAGGCGCTCCTCGCCGATCTCGGCTATCAGCCCGTCGTCGTGGACATCGGCGAGTTCGAGAAGCTGGAGGGCTGTGTCACCTGCCTGTCCGTACGGCTGCGCGAGCTGTATGAATGACGGCCCGTCAGGCGGGGGTGGCGCGTGCGCCTCTCCCGGCCGCACACCGCGCCCCGCCTATCGTGACGCCATGAGCAACCTCGACCTCAGACCCTCGCCCAGCCTGTGCGGCGGCACCGGCCGTACGGGCCCGGTGCGCGACGTCCAGCCCGGCAAGCAGGTGCCGCTCGGAGAGTCCACCGTCGTGCGCAGACTGCTGCCCAACCTCGGCCGGCGGATGGTCGGCGCCTGGTGCTTCGTCGACCACTACGGGCCGGACGACATCGTCGACCAGCCCGGAATGCAGGTGCCGCCGCATCCGCACATGGGTCTGCAGACCGTCAGCTGGCTGCACGAGGGCGAGGTGCTGCACCGCGACAGCCTCGGCAGCCTGCAGACCGTACGCCCGCGCGAACTGGGCCTGATGACGTCCGGCCGGGCCATCGCCCACTCCGAGGAGTCCCCGCACGGCCACGGCCCCCTGCTGCACGGCGCCCAGCTCTGGGTCGCCCTGCCCGACGCGCACCGCGACACCGCCCCGCACTTCGAGCACCACACCGACCTCCCGCTGGTCACCGGAGGCGGCGGCCTGACCGCCACCGTGATCCTGGGCGAACTCGCCGGCGCCACCTCGCCCGGCACCACCTACTCCCCACTGGTCGGCGCCGACCTCACGCTCACCGCCGGCACCGACACCCGGCTGCCCCTCGATCCCGACTTCGAGTACGCGGCCCTGACCATCTCCGGCGAGACCGAGGTCGACGGCGTCCGGCTGACCCCCGGTGCCCTGCTCTACCTCGGCTGCGGCCGCAGCGAACTCCCGCTGCGCGCCCACTCCGACAGCGGTCTGCTGCTCCTGGGCGGGGTGCCGTTCGAGGAGGAGATCGTGATGTGGTGGAACTTCGTGGGACGTTCCCACGAGGACATCGCCCGGGCCCGTGACGACTGGGCCGTCGGCACCCGCTTCGGCGAGGTCCTGGGCTACGACGGCGACCGGCTGTCCGCCCCCGAGCTGCCGCCCGGCCCCCTCAGGCCGCGGGGGCGGACGCGCTGATCCGGCGCGGTGCGGGCCGCCGGGGCGGGCCCGCGGGAGCGGCGGCGTGCGCACGGCGCCGGTGCCGCATGACGGCCACGCGTCGACGTGCCTTCGGGAAGAGAGGCGGGGAGATCAACCCATTGTGGATTTTGGGAAGTTGAACTCTCCACGAATCGCGGAAGACGACGAAGCGCCGCTTCTCCCGGCATCCAGAGGTGCAAAAATTTGCCGATTCGACTTGGCAACAACCGGCAATTTTTTGCCGGTTGACACCAGGCAGTACCGGCGCCAATACTCTCCGGGAAGATCATTGAGGCGATATCAAGATCGAATCCTACGCTATTAGTGGTTGGAGTTCCTTTGGACGGCGTCGGCATACCGGCGGCCCCTTCGGCACCGCAGAGCGGGCCCCACGCCTTCGACGCATCGGCCGCCCTGCACGGCCGTCCCGGATTGATGACGGCTTTTCTGCTCGTGCCGTGCGCACCCTACGGGGCGGTCGGTTTTGCGGACACCGAGCGCAGGGTTCTCACCCGCCTCAAGGAGACCCATCAAACGGAGGAATCCATTCGGGAAAACCCGCTATGGGAGGCCTACCGGTCTTTCTACGCGGAGATGAACGTCAAACCGAGTGGTGTGTCGACCCCGCTGAAGCAGGCGCTGCGCATCATGCGCCGGGACGCCTACCGGCCGATCCATCCGGTCGTGGACGTCTGCATGGAAATCGAGTACTCGACGCTGTGCAGCTTCCAGGTCTACGACGCCGACCGGATCGGCCGCAGCGTCACCTACGGGCCGGCCGACGGCCCGGGGGCGGAGGACGGGATGCGGCAGGTGCGCGCCGGAGAGCTGGTGCTGTCCGACGAGCACGGCATCATCCACTCACCCACCTGCGGAAACGGCGCCGGGCGCCTGGTGGGCGACGCATCGGGCTCGGCCCTGATCCGCGTACTGAGGATTCCCGGTATGGACGCGGACACCTTCTCCGGCGCCGTCGACGAAGCGGCGCAGCGGCTCTCGGCCGCCGACGTCCTCGTATTGAGCGCGGATTCCCCGACCGGAAAGTGCGGTTGAGCGGGCTTCACGGACGACAGCCGCGGAGCCCGGCAGACGCACGGGTCCCCCCTCCTGCAATTCGGGCATGCGGTCCTGCCCGCGCACAGCAAGAACTCTCAACGAAGGAAGACTTGGTATGGGAACGGTCATTGTAGTCGGCGCGGGTGGTTCTGGTCTCAGCGCGGCCATTGAAGCAGCCGACAACGGCGCCGACGTCATTTTGGTGACCAAATCGCTGTACGAGAGCCAGAAATACAAGTGGGCCTCCACCGGGGGATGCACCTGGAAAACCCACGCCTTCAATGCCGCCGTCGCAGCCGGCGACAGCGTGGCGGCACATGTGCAGGACACCATCGTCGGTGGCTCGCACGCCAACAACCCCGAGCTGGTCGACACCTTATGCAGAGGCGCCCGCGACCTCGTCCACTGGCTCGAAGGGCTCGGCCTGGCCTTCGAGCGGGACACCGACGGGGAATTCGCCACCCGCCCGTTCGGCGGCTGCGGAACTCCGCGCGGCGTCTATCTCGAAGACCGTCTCGGTTACCACATCCAAAGCGTGCTCACCGCTCGCCTCGGCCAGTTGGTGGCCGACGGCCGCATTCGCATCGTCTCCGGAGTGCGCGCCACCAAGGTCCTGCGCGATGCCGACGGTCATGTGAACGGTATCGAGGCCACGGCCGTGGACACCCTGGAACGCATGGTGATACCCGGCGCCGGTGTGATCCTCGCCGACGGCGGTGGCGCCTCGATGTACGCCCCTTCCGCCGCCTCCATGGACAAGTCCTGCGACGGCATCGCCCTGGGCCTCGCCGCCGGGGCCGGCGTCATCGACATGGAGTTCCTGCAGTTCCACCCCACGGGCCTCGCCTCCGGAGTCCTGACCTTCGACGGCAGCCTCGTCGAGGAGGCCCTCCGCTTCGACGGCGCCCTGCTGCTGAACCGCGACGGTGAGCGCTTCATGCTCGGCCACGACCCGCGCGGCGAGATGGCGACCCGCGACGTGGTGTCCCGCGGCATCTACCGGGAGATCATCGAGGGCCGGGCGTTCGACGACGGCGCCGTCCGGCTGGACATCTCCGCCTGCGCCCACCTGATCCCCACCACCTACCCCGCGCTCGACGAACGGCTCATCCAGGCCGGCTTCGACCCCCGCAGCGTCACCTCGCTCAAGATCCGCCCCACCGCGCACTTCCTCATGGGCGGCCTGCTCATCAACTCCCGCTCCGAGACCACCGTCCCCGGCCTGTACGCGGCCGGCGAGACCGCGGGCGGCATCCACGGAGCCAACCGGCTCGGCGGCAACGGCCTCTCCGAGTGCCTGGTCTTCGGCCGCATCGCCGGTCGCCACGCCGCCGCCGAGTGCCGGGACAGGGCCGCCAGTGGCGAGATCGAGGTCATCGGCTCGCTCAACCTGCCCTCGCACAAGGGCGGCGACACCCCCGAAACGGTGCTGCAGGACCTGCGCACCTCGATGTACTGGCACGCCGGCCCGGTGCGGACCCGCCGTGGTCTGACCACCATGCTCGGCCTGCTGGAGACCTTTGAACAGCGGGCCGGGCGGCTCGCGTTCACCACCGGCTCCCGCGCCGCCGGCCAGGTGCAGACCGCGACGGACCTGTCCAACCTGCTGCTGGCCTCCCGGCTGATCGTCGAGGGGGCGCTGATGCGCGAGGAGTCGCGCGGAGCCCACTACCGCGACGACTTCCCCCAGCAGTCCGACGACTTCATCGGCTACAGCGCGGCCCTCAAGGAGGGCCAGCTGGTCTGGGCCCCGTACATGCACACGGCCTGAGCCCTCACGCCTTCGTCCCCTGTTCCGCCCTTCATGCGCCGTCGCTGCGGCGGCGCATGAGCATTCACCCCACCCGGAAAGCATCAGATGGCCGCGACCGGCAAGAACACACCACCCCTCGCCTATGTCCGCTTCGGAGAGAAACCGCTCAGGCGCATCCCTCAGCTGTTCATCGGTCTGGCCCTGTACGGGTTCAGCCTCTCCGTCATGGTGAGGGCCTCACTCGGGGTCAATCCCTGGAGTGTGCTGTACGAAGGCCTGGAGAACTACACACCGCTCAGCTTCGGCGCCATCAGCGCCGTGCTCGGTGTCCTGGTGCTCCTGACCTGGATACCCCTCAAGCAGAAGCCCACGTTCGGGACGATAGCCAACATCATCGTGCTGGCGTTCTCCTCCGACCTCGGCCTCTCCCTCATCCCGGAGGACCTCGGGCTTCCGGTGCGCATCATGCTGCTGATCGGCGGCATCGTCCTCAACGGGCTGTCGATCAGCATCTATGTGGGGGCGCGCTTCGGCCCCGGACCACGTGACGGCCTCATGACGGGGGCGTCGGCCAGCTCGGGCAAGTCCATCCGGCTCATCCGCACCCTCATCGAGATCACGGTCCTGATCATCGGATGGATCCTGGGCGGCAGCGTGGGGGTCGGCACCGTGCTCTACGCGCTGTGCGTCGGCCCGGTCACCCAGTTCTGCCTCCCGTGGTTCGCCTACCGGGCCGTCGACGAGCGCCGGCCCGCCGCGGAGGCGGCCCCGGCCATCGCGTAGGCGGCACGTCCTGACCCGCGGCGTCCCGGAGGC
This sequence comes from Streptomyces sp. NPDC059008, assembly GCF_042749045.1. Lineage (NCBI taxonomy): Bacteria > Bacillati > Actinomycetota > Actinomycetes > Kitasatosporales > Streptomycetaceae > Streptomyces > Streptomyces sp. NPDC059008. Next base: position 42,849 of record NZ_JBHYJC010000025.1, read on the forward strand.
GGGAGCGGCCGGCGCCCTTGAGGCGTCAGCCGCCCCCGTCGCCCTCGGCGCGGGTCAGGACGACGAACCGCAGGTCCTGGTGGTAGGCGGGGACCAGTACGTGGGACACGACGCTGATCTGCTTCCGGCCGAAACGGGGCAGCCGCAAATCGAAACGATGGCCGTCTCCATAGGCGACGACGCGCGGCTCCTCTTCCCACATCCGCCGGCATTGCGGATTGCGCAGGAGTTCGTCGCGGAGTGCGCCGAGTTCCGCATTCCCGGGCGTCGCCGCAAGCGCGAACCGCAGCTGTGCCAGATAGGTCGCGGCGTGTTCGTGCCAGTGCACGAACTGTTCCCGGCCTTCTGGGGAAGCCAACGCCCAGCGCAGGAGGTTGGCTCCCGGCTCGTGCACCCAGGGAAACCACTCTTTCATCGCCTGATTACACGCGACCAGGTCCCACACGCTGTCCGTGCAATAGGCGGGGCACGGCATCTGCATATCGAGAAGGGTCTGCAGGGCACCGGTCGGAAGGGCGCCCGTCGCATGCGTCGGCGGTCTGCCCCCCGCGGCGAAACGCCGCAGCGCCATCCGCTCGTCCGGCCCCAGTACCAGCACCTCGCCCAGACGGTCCGCCGTGGCGGGCGACAGACGTCCCAGCCCGTCGCGCTCGACATCGCGGTACCACCGCACGCTCACGCCCAACTCGGCCGCGACCTCGGCCTGGGTCAGGGGCTTTCCTTTGCCGAGCTTGCGCCCCGCCTGCGCCCGCCAGGCGCGCAGCAGCCCGGGGAGTTCCAGTACGGCAGGGGGTTTCGGGGGAGCCGGCTCATTGTGGCGGAGAGCCGATAACGGATCAGTCATCTACCGAATTGCCATGCATGCGATGCGCCCCCGTGCCTCATGCCAACGAATGGGCTCCAGCGTACGCCATGGCCTTCGACGACCGAGGTGAGCATTTCTCCCCGCCGCGCCATGACCCGGACGCACGATGCGGTTATCAAGGCCCCGCCACATCAGACATTTTACGTTGATTTAATGGAGCGCATACGCGGTCATGGCGGTCGCACCTAGGGTGTGGCGGCGTCCACGGCGGCCGCGGTGTCGACCTTGCCGGCGCCCCAGTCGTTGCCGGCCGCCTCGCCGGTGAAGTCGTCCAGGCGGGCGGAGCCGACCAGGCGGGCGGCGAGGTCGGACTGGGGCATGGTGGGGCTGGCCTGCAGCATGAGGGCGCAGACTCCGGTCAGATGCGGTGCGGCCATGCTGGTGCCGGACATGGACTGGTACTGGTTCGGGCCCGCGGCTCCCACCCGCGCGGAGGTGATGGCCTGGCCGGGAGCGGCCAGCGTCGGTGCCGGGCGGCCGTCGCGGGTGGGCCCGCGGCTGGAGAAGGTGGACAGGTTGCCGGGGCCGGCCCCCTTGGTGATGTAGGACGCGGCGGTGATGACCTTCTCGCTGGTACCGGGGACGGAGATGGTGATGTCGTCGCTCCGGTGCGGGCCGATGAACTGGGGGACGACGTCCCCGCGCTCCACCCAGGCGTCCCAGCGGCCGTCGCCGGCCACGGTCCTGCCGGTGAGCGTCAGGCTCCAGGTGCCGGGCACGATCGCCGTCTGGCTCCCCGGGCGCAGCTGCACATAGATCCGGTTGTCGTGGTTGGCCGGGTGGTCGACGACGGAGTCGACGAAGGCCCGGTTTCCGCCGGGCAGCGCCAGCTCGGTGCCGGTGACGGTGCCCGGCAGGATCTCGGTGCTCGCCGTGCCGACCGGCGACTTGATGCTCAGCGAGAGGCGGTCGGAGCCGGAGTACCAGAGATCTATCGTGTCCGGCGTGGTGTCGTTGGCCGGCACCGAGAACCGTACGACGTCGCTGCCGCCCTGCGTCACACGTCCTGCCGCATGGACCCCGGCGTTCGCGGCGTTGCCCGCGGACTTCACCAGCGCCTGGCCCGCAGCGCCGAGCAGGTTGTCGATCCCGACCTCCAGCAGGCTCGAACCGTCGTGCGGCCCCAGGTTGTCGCCCTGGCTGATGTTGATGACGGCCGGCCGCCCGAGGTCCTCGGCGACGTCGAAGACGTAGCGCACGGCATCGAGGGTGCTGGCCGAGTCGCCCAGCGCCTCGGTCGTGACACGGTTGGCCACCACCACGAGCTCGGCCTCGGGGGCGACGCCGATGAAGGTGAACTCCGGGCTGCCGTTGCCGGCTGACGAACCGTCGCCGGCGGCGATCCCCGCCACATGGGTGCCATGGCCGATGCGGTCGTCCATGTGCCGTACCCCGCCGAGCGTACTGGGCGCCGCGAGCGCGAGGTCGATGGCGGAACGCTGGTACTCGACTCCGTAGCCGAACGGTGCGGGTGCGGACTCCCCGGCCTGGGGAACGAGGCCCTGGTCCCAGATGCGCAGGATGCGGGTGTTGCCGGTCGGATTGCGGAAGCAGCCGTGGCGCCAGTCGATACCGCTGTCGATCACTCCCACGATCACCCCGGCGCCACGGAACGACGGCGGGCCCGCGTGCACCTTGTCGGCGTTGATCTCCGGTACGGACGCGTCCAGCTCGGGCAGGGTGGGGCGCGAGGCCTCGACGTAGTCGACGGCGTCCAGATCGTCGAGCGCGGGGAGCGCGTCGACCCCGATCTCGCCGCTGACGACGTTCCCGGACCGGGTGAACACCGTCAGCCCGACGTCCGCGAGGCGCTCTCGCAGACCGTCCGGGTCGTCGCCGTGGCCCTCGGCGATGCGGGCGAGTACGCGCACCCGAGGCGTTGGCACTCCCTCGACGGTGAGCGCGAAACGGCCGGTGGACTCCAGGTTGGCCAACTCCGCCTGACCCTCCTCGGCCTGCGTCATCAAGAACGTCAGCCGTGAGTCGAGGGTGAGGAATCTTCGCTCCGACATCGGAAACCTTCATCTCCTGCGTGAGGTCTGCTGTGGGGGCGCCGGCCCGTACCGCGGGCCGGCGGTCACTCGTCCGGTGCCCCGGTGCCCTGCTCGGGGTGGAGCGGCTCGGCCAGCTCCACATAGTCGACACAGTCGAGTTCCGTCAGGCGCCCGAGACCGGCAGGGGAGAGACTCGCGGTCAGCACGTTCCCCGCCGTGGTGTGGACCCGGGCGCCGGCCTCGGCGATACGCCGTCGCTGCTGGTCGTCGGGTTCGCGCCGCACCCGGATGAGCACTCTGAACGGAGCCGGGTCGACCGACTCGCCCGTCGCGTCGGCGGCGAACCACATCCGCCGCGCGGCGGAGCCGAGCTTCTCGGTACGCATGTACTCCTCACCCTGCTCCGGTGAGTGACCCCGCCCATCCGGGTCGCGCCTTCGCACCTCTTCTTCGTGCGTGGAGGGCTGTCTCAGAGGGCTATATCAGTGGTATATGCCGTACCTCAACGGTAAGCAGTACCGGCCGCGCCCGCCACCTCGTCGACCCGCAGCGGCAGCGACTTCAGACCGTGGATGAAGTTCGAGACGAGCCGCCGCGGCGGAGCGGCGACCGCCAGGGCGGGCAGCAGGCCGGCCGTCTCCTCGTACAGGACCCGCAGTTGCAGGCGGGCGAGGTGCGCGCCCAGGCAGACGTGCGGGCCGTCGCCGAACGAGACATGGGGATTGGGGGAGCGGGCCAGGTCCAGCCGGTGCGGACCGGCGTAGACCCGCTCGTCGTAGTTCGCCGAGCCGTGGAAGACGACGACCTTGTCGCCGGCGCGGATCGGCCGGCCGGCCAGCTCGGTGTCCCGCGCCGCGGTCCGGCGGAACGTGAGCACCGGCGGATGCCACCGCAGCAGCTCCTCCACGCACGTCGCCGCGCCCACCGCCCCGGTGCGCAGCGCACGGTAGGCGCCCGGGTCCCCGGCGAGTGCCAGCAGGCCGCCGGGGGCCGCGCTGCGCACGGTGTCGTTGCCCGCGATGGTCAGCAGGAAGAAGAACATCTCCAGTTCGGGCGTGGCCAGTTCGCGGTCCGAGGCGAGGACGGTCAGCACGTCCTCGCCCGGGTGCCGCCGCTTGTGCGCGGCCAGCTCCCGTGCGAAGGCGAACATGTCCTGCAGCATCGCCGGGGAGCGCGGATCGGCGGGCCGGCCGTCCGGGCCGGACGCCGCGGGGCCCGCCTCGTCGGGGTCCTGGTAGCCGATGACGCGCCGGGTCCAGTCCAGGATCAGCCCGCGCTCACCGGGCGGCACACCCAGCAGATCGGCGAGGTTGAGCAGCGCGTAGTCGTCGGTGACGGCGGCGACCAGGTCGCAGACGCCGTCCCCCGCGCGCGCCGTGCCGACCGCCGCGGCCAGCAGCCGGCGGGCCCGTGCGCGTACCACCGCCTCGAAGCGGTCGATCCGGCCGCGGGTGAAGGCCCGGCTGACCAGACGGCGCAGCCGCCCGTGGTCCGGGGGATCCTGGTTGAGCATCATCCGGCGGATGAACGGCAGGTCGGCGGGGTCGGGGTCGCGGATCTGGGTGGCGCCCAGATGGGAGGAGAAGGTGCGCGCGTCCTTGAGGACCCGTACGACGTCCGCGTGGCGCGTCACCGCCCAGAAGCCGGGGCCGGCGGGCCAGCCCAGCACCTCGTGCTCCTCCTGCCAGGCCACCGGGTACCGGTCGCGCAGCAGCCGGTACGCGGCGTGCGGGAGGCCGTCCGCGTAGCCGCGCGGGTCGAAGACGTCCGGCACCGCGTCCGGCGCGCCCTGGGAGGCGGTGCCGGCGTCCGGATCCGCGGACCCGGTCATCCCGCCGCCGTCCGCCCGCCGTTGCCGTCGTCGCCGCCGTCGGCCCGCAGGAAGTCCTCCACCGCCCGGATCAGCTCCAGCGGCGTCTCGTCCATGGCGTAGTGCCCGGCCGCCGGCAGCTCGACCAGCTCGGCGTCGGCGAACCACCGCAGCCAGGTCTGACGCATCAACTCGGCGCTCAGCGCGGGATCCAGCGCACCGGCCACCGCCAGCGCCGGCACCGCCGAACCCTCGACCTCCTCGGCGAACCCCTCCCCGGCCCAGGAGTCCAGCCAGGTCCGGAACGCCTTCGCCTCGCTGCGCTCCAACGACCGCCGCACCATCCGGTCCAGCCAGGCGGCCGGGCGCCGCCCGCCGGAGGTGAGGTCGATGATGGAGCGCCGGTTCTCCGGGGTGTGCGCCGCGGCGGAGAACAGCTCCCACTGCTCCGGCGGCATCGGGAATCCGGAGGCGGGGACCGGCGAGACCCCCACGATCCGGCGTACCCGGTGCGGTGCCGCGGCCAGCACCCGCTGGGCGACGCTGCCGCCCATCGAATGGCCGACGACCGAGAACCGGTCCCAGCCCAGCCGGTCGGCGAGCGCCAGCACGTCGGCCGCGCCCTCCGCCGTGGTGTACGCGCCGTCCGCGCCCCGCGCCTCGCCGTAGCCGCGCAGATCGACCAGCGCGTACTGGAAGGCGTCCCGGTCGAGATCCGGCACGACCGGGTCGAAGGCGGACCGGTCGGCGAACCAGCCGTGCACGGCGAAGACCTTGTGCGAGCCCGAACCGTGCAGGGCATGGGGCAGTACGAAGGAAGCCACGCTCACTCCAGACGTGTGACGGAACGCGTCGACGGGCCCACGGCCACCACCGGGCGGCCACGGGCGATTTCCGACCACATTGGCCGTATCCTCCCCGCCGTGCAAGACCCCGCCCCGGCGACACCGCCACGGGCTGATACGGCCCGCCCGGCACCGGGCAGGCATCCGGGGCATGACCGTCCTCGTCGGAACCTCTGGCTGGCAGTACAAGGACTGGCGCGAGGTCCTCTACCCGCCGGACCGGCCGCAGCGGCTGTGGCTGGAGGAGTACGCGCGGCAGTTCGCCACCGTCGAGAGCAACGCCGCCTTCTACCGGCTGCCCGAGGAGAAGACCTTCGCCGACTGGCGGGAGCGGACCCCCGACGGCTTTGTGATGGCCGTCAAGGCCAGCCGCTATCTGACCCACATCAAGCGGCTGCGTGAGCCGGCGGAGCCGGTCGGGCGGCTGATGACGCGGGCCGCGGCCCTCGGCCCGCGGCTCGGCCCCGTCCTGCTCCAGCTGCCGCCCACGCTGCACGCCGACGCCGCGCTGCTGGACGACTGCCTCGGCTGCTTCCCGGCCGGCACCCGGGTGGCCGTCGAGCCGCGCCACGACTCGTGGTGGACCGAGGAGATCCGCGCCGTACTGGAGCGCCGGGGCGCCGCGCTGTGCTGGGCGGACCGGGGCTCCCGCCCCGTGACACCGCTCTGGCGGACCGCCGGCTGGGGGTATCTGCGCTTCCACGAGGGCCGTGCGGAGCCCGCTCCGCGCTACGGACGGCAGGCGCTGGCCACCTGGGTGCGGCGGATCGCCGACACCTGGCCGGACCGGGCCGAGGTCTATGCGTACTTCAACAACGACGTCGGCGCGGCGGCCGTCCTCGACGCCGTCCGCTTCGCCCGCGCCGCCGAGGCCGCGGGCCGCTCGGTGAGCCGTACGCCGTCCGGGCGTGGCTCCGCCCGTTGAGCGCGGGCCGGGGATATATCTGCGCTCGTACCGCTGGGCGAGCTGACGAGGTGGCATACGGTGATCCGCAGACGGGTGGTGGTCTCCGGAGCAGTGCAGGGTGTGTTCTTCCGCGACACCTGCCGGCGCACGGCGGACGCGCGCGAGGTGGCCGGCTGGGTGCGCAACCGCCCGGACGGAACGGTGGAGGCCGTGTTCGAGGGGGAGCCCGAGCGGGTCCGCGAACTGGTGGAGTGGGCGCACCAGGGTCCCGCCACGGCGCTGGTCGACGCGGTGTCCGTGACGGAGGAAGCGCCGGAGGGCCTGCGGGGCTTCGAGATCCGGCCGACGCCCGGCGGGTTCTAGGGGGCCGATGGGCCGGGGGCGGGGTCGGAACGGCCCTGGGGCGCCCCTACCCGGTGGCCTCGCGGGCCGTAGCGCCCGCGGCGACGAGGAGGGCGGCGGTCTCGGCGTGGGAGGCGTCGTTCGCCCAGTCCAGGGGGGTGCGGCCGGTGCCGTGGTCTTCGCGGAGGTTCGGATCGGCGCCGTGCGCCAGCAGTTCGCGTACGGTCGCGGTGTGCCCCCAGCACGCCGCCGCGCACAGGGGCGTGCCCTCCGAGCCGAGCCCGGCGCTCTCGGTGTCAGGGGCCGCCCCGGCCGCCAGGAGCAGGCGGGCGATCTCCGCCGACCCGTTCACGGAGGCCTGGTACAGCGGGGTGGTGCCTCCGTAGTCCGCTCGCTGCGGGTCGGCTCCGGCCCGCAGCAGCGTCGCCACGCGGGCGGTGTCACGCAGCCAGATCGCCCCGAAGAGACGCCGGGTGAGCTTCTTGCGCTTGCGCTGGTTCATGGGGGCCGAGGCTAGCGACCGGGTGCGCGGCGGGGCCAGCCGATATGCGCACGCACCGTAGGTGAGCCGGCCGGGCGTGCCACGGGGCCTCAGAGGTACAGCCCCGCATCGGCTCCCGAGTCCTGGGCCGGGACCGACGCGGGCCCGGTGCCGCGCCGGAGCGCGTACAGCTCGGCCAGGGTGGCGCCGTCGCGGCCGATGCCGCGGTCCGCGCCGAGCCAGTTGACCGCTTCGGGACGGGTCAGCGGGCCGACCTCGATACGGGCCAGACAGCGGCCGGGGCGCACCACCGCCGGGTGCATCCGCTCCAGGTCCTCGTTGGTGGTGACGCCGACCAGGACGTTGCGCCCCTGGCCCAGCAGCCCGTCCGTGAGGTTGAGCAGCCGCGACAGCGCCTGGCCGGCGGCGTGCTTGGCCTCGCCGCGGATCAGCTCGTCGCAGTCCTCCAGGAGCAGCAGCCGCCAGCGGCCCTTTCCGGCGGAGTCGTCCTCGCCGATCGCGATGTCCATCAGATAGCCCACGTCGTTGAACAGCCGCTCCGGGTCCAGGACGCAGTCCACCTGGCACCAGTCGCGCCAGGAGCGGGCCAGGGTGCGCAGCGCGGAGGTCTTGCCGGTGCCGGGCGGGCCGTGCAGCAGGAGCAGCCGGCCGGCGATCTCCGCGGGCACCACTTTCATCAGCCGGTCCATCGCATCGGCCACCGGCGCGGTGTAGTTGGGCCGGATCTCCTGCCAGGTCCCGGCGGAGATCTGCCGGGAGGTACGGTGCGGCCCGCGGCGCGGGGAGAAGTACCAAAAGCCCATCGGGACGTTCTCCGGCTGCGGCTCCGGTGCGTCCTCGGCGCCGTCGGAGGCCTGCCCCAGCACCTTCTCGGCCAGCTCGTCGGTGACGGCGGTGACCGTCACGTCGGCGCCGCGGTTCCAGCGGGAGACCAGCAGGGTGTAGCCGTCGCCCTCGGCGAGCGTGGCGCTGCGGTCCTCGTCCTTGGCCGAGCGCAGGATCCGTGCGCCCGGCGGCAGCAGCGTCAGCCCGGACTTCACCCGGTCCACCGACCGGCTGCGGGAGTACGGCTGCTCGCCCTTGGCGAACCGTCCCAGGAAGAGCGCATCGATGACGTCGGACGGCGCATCGCTGTCGTCCAGGGTCAGACGGAGCGGAAGGGAGTCCTCCGCGGCGGACGGCTGGACATGATCGGCACACATGACGCCATGATCCGCCACCGCCGCCCGTCGCGTACACGGATTATCGCCTCCGGTGTTTCTCCGTACGGAACGGGACCGGTAACCCGAAAACCGGGCTTACCGGGCGGTTGGCCCGCTAATCTCCCTTTGTGCGACGTCATGGTGGGGAACGTCAGACAACGGGCTTCGTCGTCGTGGCAGGGGTGGCCGCGCTGGCGATGGCGCTGGTCACGCTGGTCATGTGCACCGCTCCGGGGCAGCGGGACCGCGACGCCAAGGGGCGTGCGCCCTCGCGGGCCGCCGGGCCGGCCGTGGGCTGGGGGTTCACCCACACCCAGTTCAGCGCGGACCAGGGTGCCGAGCCGGCCCGGGACCGGGCCGCCCGGCTGCTGTCCGACCGCCCGATGCCGCAGAACCAGCACATCATGGGCTGGGGCGCACAGAACCCCGAACCGAGCCCGGGCCGCTACGACTTCGCCGACCTGGACCGCCGGATCGCGCTGATCCGGCGCACCGGCGGCACCCCCGTGGTGACCCTGTGCTGCGCGCCGGACTGGATGAAGGGCGGCACGGCGGGCGGGACCGACTGGGACGCCCTGGAGAAGGCCCCCGACCCGGCGCACTACGCGGACTTCGCGGCCCTCGCCGGAAAGATCGCCCGGCGCTATCCGGACGTCCGCCACTTCGTCGTGTGGAACGAGTTCAAGGGCTTCTTCGACGACGCCGAGGGACGCTGGGACTACGAGGGGTACACCCGCCTGTACAACCTCGTCCACAAGGAGCTGAAGGAGGCCGACGCCGGGAACCAGGTGGGCGGGCCCTATCTGGTGATGGACAGCCATGTGCCGGGTGACGACACCTACGCCTCCCGCCTCAAGGGCCCGTGGGGCAGCATCGACCAGCGCACGCTCGATGCCTTCGACTACTGGAACCGGCACAAGGCCGGCGCGGACTTCGTGGTCGTCGACGGCTCCAGCTACAGCAAGGACGACCGCTACGCCCCGGGCCCGTTCACCGCCGCCCGGAAGTTCGCCGACGTGGGGCGGTGGCTGCGCCAGGAGACCGGGCTGCCGCTGTGGTGGGCCGAGTGGTACGTCGAGATCACGGACGACGGCGCGCGCGGCGGCGGGGGCGACCGGGCCGGCTGGAGCGAGCGGCGCCGCGTCGCCGCACAGGCCACGGCGCTGGTCGAGATGGCGGCGGGCGGCGCCACCAGCGGGTTCTACTGGAACCCGGAGACCGAGGGCGAGCACTGCCCCGGCTGCCTGTGGACCAGCACCGAACAGGACGACGGGGGGCGGGAGTTGCCGATGATGACGCTGCTGTCCCGCTTCTCCCGTGCCTTCCCGCCCACGGCCCGGCCGCGGGAGTTCGACACCGGCACCACCAGGATCCTGGGGCTGGCCGACGACCGCACGGCGCTGCTGGTGAACACCGCCGACCGCCGCGGCACGGCGACGGTCGACGGGGAGGACCTCACCCTGGACGGGTACGAGGTGCGCTGGGTCGAGCGCTCCTGAAGGCCGGGCACACGGTCCGGCCTCCCGGTCCCGGCCCTACGACAGCGTCATAAACCGCTGCACCAGCGACACCAGGAACACCAGCAGCAACGGCATCGCGAACCAGAACATCCCCTGGACCCAGTGCCGTCGACGCGCGCTCGGCGACGCCGCGACCCGGAGCACCTCGCGGGCCGCCAGCACCGCGACCAGCGCGACCAGCGCCAGCGCGCCGAACACCGTCCACGGCGTCCAGGTCACCTTCGGTCCGGCCGGACCGGGCCGGGGCGGGGCCGCCTCGCCCGCCGGCGGCCGCGCCGGCTCGTACACCGCCGCGTGCTCGTTGGACAGCACCCGCCGGAGGTCGTCACGCCGGTCCAGCGCGGCGCGCAGCCGCCGCTCCCAGTCCGCCGGATACCCCGAGTCCAGCCGCAGCGCCTCCGACTGGCCGTGGTTGACGATCAGATACGACTGCGGTCCGGCGTCCCGCAGGGCGGTGACGAGGGGGCCGACCCGGGTCGGGTCGCGCGGCGCCGGGGTCGGTTCGTACTGCACCCGCTCCATGTCCCTGGCGCCCCAGGGCATCGCCGGGGTGACACTGTCGACGGGGTCGTGGCTCAGCCACAGCAGCCGCACCGTCGGACGGTCGTGCGCGTAGACGTGGTCCATCGCCGCGACCTCGCCCGGCCGGATCCGCTCGAAGGGCTCGTTGCCCCAGCGGGCGACGAGGAAGCCGCCGGCCAGGAGCAGCCCCGTCAGCAGCGCGGCGAGCGGCCCGAGCCCCCGGCGGGCGTCCGTACCGCGCGGGAACAACGCCAGCGCCGCCAGCACACAGGCGCCCGGAAGCGCGAACAGAAAGACCCGCAGCGCCATTTCGCCGCCGTAGGACTGCATCCCGAACGCGAGGAAGGGCACGAACGCCAGGGTCAGCAGCGAGCGTTCGGTGAAGCCCGCCGCCCGCCGCCGCAGCGCCCCGAGGCAGGCCAGCGCCAGCACCCCGCCCGCCAGCGCCACCCGGGCGTACAGCACCAGCTTGTGGGTGGGGTCGCCGCCCCCGATCCGGTCCGTCACGGACGAGGAGACATTGCCGCCGATGCCCCCGAGCCCGCCGAACAGCTCGTCGAAGTGGCCCGACCAGTACGGCTCGGCGCAGAACCCCACCCACGCCGCGACCAGGACGCCCAGCAGCAGCGGCAGACCGCGCAGGGTGCAGCGGCGGCCGAGCACCAGCACGGTCAGCACGCCGAGCATCACGAACGGGGTGAGCTGGTGGGCCGCCACCGACGCCACGAACAGCACGATCAGCGTGGTGAGCAGCACCGCGAGCTGGGCGCGGCCCGCCGGGTGCGGCGCAGCCTCGCCCGGCCGCCGCCCGGATCCCGCGGCCACGGTCGCCGGCCGGGTACGGAACCACACCAGCAGGATCGCCACGAACGCCAGGTAGAGGAGGTAGGTGAACCCCTGCGGGGAGAAGTAGTCCTGGCCGACCCAGCCGCACAGCGCGAACAGCCAGGCCGCGCACCACTTCGCCCGCCGGCTCGCCCGGACCGCCTTCAGGAGCAGGAACAGCGGGGCCAGGTAGAGCAGCTGGACGGTCGGCGGCCACCAGCGCAGGACCTCGGTGAAGTCGGTGACGCCGCACGCCTGGGCGACGAACTGCACCCCGGCGAAGAAGCCCGGCCAGCTCCAGCGGGCGTCCAGGTCCGGTACCGCGGTGCCGGTCCTGGCGAGGTGGTCGAGGAAGCCCAGATGCTGCCAGGCGGTGGGGAAGCGCGGCTCGGTCTCCAGGACGGCCGGGAGCGCGTGCAGGGACACCACCGTCAGCACCAGTACGGCGGTGAGCAGGGTGCGGCGCGGGGTGGGCAGCCAGAGCGCCCAGGCGTACGCCGCCACCAGCAGGACGACGCCGGCCAGTGTCGCCGCGGGCAGCACCGAGATCAGGCCCAACCCCGTCATGCCGTCCAGGTCGGCGTCGCCCATGCCGCGCAGCGGCAGCCAGAACAGCGCCGCGGCGGCGGCGAGCAGCGCCCATCCGACCGCGGCGGCCCGCCTCCCCGAGCCACGCGAGCGTGCGCCGCCGCCGGGAATCTTGGTGGCTGGGGCCGGGCCTGCGGCGGGGGCCTTGTCGTACACCCTGGTGCCCGGGGCCGGGCCTGCGTCGGGGGCCCTGTCGTACGCCCAGGCGCCGTCGCCGAGATCTCCGTACACCGCCAGATCCGCCAGGTCGCCGTCCGGAGCCAGACCGTCCACGGGGATCCGGGCCGGCGGTGCGGCCGCCACCCGCCCGCGCAGCACCCGGCGCAGCCGTCCGCTCGCGATCGCGACGATCACCGCCAGGCTGGAGATCTCGGCGACACCGGCCCCGGTCAGCCCCATCCGCGGCAGCAGCACCAGCGTCAGCCCGAGCACCAGCACACACAGCAGGCCCTGCAGGGCGGCCAGTCCGGACGTCCGGCTCTGGGCGCGCAGCACCGCGAAGTGCACCTCCATCACCACGCGCAGCGCGGCGCCCACCGCGAACCAGCGCAGCAGCGGCGTGGCCGCCTCCGCGTACCCCGGCCCGAAGAAGCCGAGGAGGTAGGGCGCGCAGACGAACAGCGCCAGGCAGACCGGGACCATGATGCGGGCCATCCGCCGCAGCGCGGCCCGGGTGTTGGCGGCGAGCCGCGCCGGATCGTGCGCGCCCTCCACGGTCAGCGAGGCGCCCATGTTGAGGGCCAGCAGGTTGACCGTGCCGCCGATGGTGGTGGCGATGTAGAAGTACGCGTTGTCCGCCGCGCCGACCTGGGAGGCCACCAGTACCGGGACGAGGTAGACCACGGCGAGGGAGAACAGCGAGCCGGTGTAGTCGCCGGCCAGGAAGCGGCCCGTCTCCCGCAGCGACGGGGGCCGGGCGGTGTGCCGTGTGGTCCGTACGTGCCGGGGGATCAGCCGCCGGAACACCAGCCAGGCGAGCGGGACGACGGAGACCGCGATCGCCGCGACCCAGGAGACGAACACCCCGGCGGTGGGGACCGCGGCGGCGAAGGCCACCAGCAGCCCCAGCTTCACCGCGGAGAAGGCGAGATTGCCCACCGGCACCCACAGCGCGCTGCGTAGCCCGGTCAGCACCCCGTCCTGGAGGGTCAGCAGCGACCAGGCGACCACGGCCAGGACGAAACCCAGGCCGTTGAGGGTGCCGTGCAGAAAGCGGTAGGAGGGGCCCCACAGGTCGAGGGTGAGCAGGAAGGCCGTCGCGGCGATCGCCACCACGACCGAACTGCCCCCGTACGTCCGCAGCACCAGCCGCCGGGTGGTGCGGCCGGAGACCGGGATGAAGCGGGCCAGCGCGCCGGTGAGGGTGACCGCGGTCAGCCCCGCCAGCAGCTTCATCGCGGCGATCGCCGCCGAGCCCTGGCCGACCGCGGACTCCGTGTAGAAACGGGCCGCCACCAGCCAGAACCCCAGACCGAGCAGCCCGGAGACGCCGGTGTTGAGCATCAGCGCATAGGCGTTGCGGAACAGCGGACTGCCGCCGTCCCGCCCGCCCGGCCGCGGTGGCCCTTCCTCCGCGCGCTCCTCGGCCTTGGTGGTGGTGTCGGACACCGGCTCAACTGCCCCTTCTTCCACCGCGGGGAGGCCGCGGCGGGCTCGTCTTCAGCGGCCCGGCGCGCACATCCGGACCGCCTGTCGTGATCTGCGGACGACCGCGTACCCCCTGGTGAGCACCCGGTCCCGGGTGAAGGCGCGGACCAGCCCGCGGCCCTCGACGATCCGGGCGAACTCCTCGGTGCCGGTGGCGCGCCGCACCGTCAACCGCGCCAGCGCGTACGGCCCCTGACGGCGGGCCGCCAGCGTATTGCCCACCGCGAGCGCCTGCCGGAACCCCAGCCCGCGTACGGTCCGCCGCACCCTGCGGCCGGAGTGGCCGTAGGGGTAGGCGAAGGACTCGGGCGCCGTCCCGACCTCATCGGCGATGATCTCCTTGCAGCGCAGCACCTCGTGCCGCAGCCGCTCGTCGTCGAGGTCGTCCAGAGGGGGGTGGCGGTGGCTGTGCCCGCCGATCTCCACCCCGGCTCCGGCCAGCTTCCGCACCTGGTCCCAGTCGAGCATGGTGTCCGGCGCGCCCCCGGTGCCGTACGGGCCGCGCAGCCAGCCCGTGGTGACGAAGAGGGTGGCCGGGAAGCCGTGCCGGGCCAGGGCCGGCAGCGCGTGCCGGTACACGCCCTCGTAGCCGTCGTCGAAGGTGATCAGCACCGGTCGCTCCGGCAGCGGGCCGCCGCCCCGCCAGGCCGCCGCGAGCGCGGCGGCGGTCAGCGGGGTGAAGCCGCCGTCGGCCAGGACCGCCAACTGCTCCTCGAACGCGGTGGGCGTCACCGACAGCTCCCGTGCGGCGGGTGTCGGGGCCACGGTCACCGCGTGGTACATCAGGATCGGCACCGCGCCCGGTCTGCCGCTCATGCCGCCGCCCCTTCGTGCGCCGCGGCCGTCGTCGCCCCGTCGCCGCCGGGCCCGCCGACCCGGGCGCCGGGAAGGGGAGTTCGCCGCCGGCGTGCCCGCAGCGTGCCCCAGGCGTAGCCGGCCGCCGCGGCCGCCGTGCCGGCCACGATCGCGCCCGCCCGGCCGGCCCCGCCGGGCCGGCCCAGCAGCGCGTCCCGTACCCCGCGCAGCACCCCGGCGGGCAGCACCCGGGCGGTGTGGCGGCGCTCGGCCGCCAGCCCGTCCCGCGTGCCGACACTCCGCGCCACCAGCGCCTTGGACAGCCCCTCGGCGTACGCCCGGCTGCGGAAGTAGCCGAACCGCTGCCGCCCGGCCGGCACCCGGTGGTGGATCACCGACCGGTCGTCGATCAGCAGCACCGCGTCCGGTATCAGCCGCGAGATCCGGATGCACAGCTCGGTCTCCTCGCCCCCCAGGGGCCGCCGGTCGCCGTCCCGGCCGATCCCCGTCGCGAAGCCGCCGGCGAGGTCGAACGCCACCCTGCGGAAGGAGGCGTTGCCGCCCAGCACATTGCGTACCCGGACCTTCCCCGGCGGCAGACCGCGGTAGGTGCAGCCGACCACCCAGTCGAACTCCTCGGGGAACCACACCGGGCGACGGCCGGACTCCCAGGCCGGTTCGGTGCGCCCGCCGACCGCCATCACCGCCGGGTCGGCGTACGCCGCGGCGAAGTGGCGCAGCCAGTCCCGCTCGGCCACCGCGTCGTCGTCCAGGAAGGCGATGACCTCGCCGTCGGCGGCGGCGATACCGGTGTTGCGCCCCGCGGAGAGTCCGCGGGGTCCCGAATTGGCCATGATCAGCAGCGGAGTCGACGGCGCGCCCGGCGCGTTCGCGCCCGTGTGGGCGCCGCCGAAACGCTCCCTGAGCCGGTCGAGCAACCGCTGGTGGTGGTCCACCACCAGCAGCAGCTCATGGGCGGGATGGGACTGTGCGCGGACGGACTCCACCGCGGCCAGGATGTCGTCCCACCGGTCCTCGGTGTGGACGCAGATGACGACGGAGATCCGCAGCGCCGGGCCGACCGCCGGTCTCCGGGGGTTCACAGGGCGTCCCCGGTGATCAGCGCCGGCCGGGCGACCCGCTTGCGCCGGGTGCCCCGCTCGCGCAGGATCACCCGCAGCACCCGCAGACCGTCGCGCACCGCCCGCAGATTGCTGACACCGTGGATGCGGTGGTACTCGTGGCTGGGGATCTCCTGCACCCGCAGCCCGGCCTTGACCACCCGGATGTTCATCAGCGTCTCGACCTCGAACCCCGCGCAGTCCAGGGCGATCTCGTCCAGGCAGTGCCGCCAGAAGGCGTTGTAGCCGTAGCACAGATCGGTGTAGCGGGCGCCGAACTTGGCGTTGACGACGGCGGTCAGCACGCGGTTGCCGAGCTTGCGGACCGGGGTCATGTCGTCCGTGCCGCCGCCGTTGGCGAACCGCGAGCCCTTGGCGAAGTCGGCCCCGGACACCAGCGCCGAGACATAGCTGACGATCTCGCCGCCGTCGGCCGAGCCGTCCGCGTCGACCATCACGATGATCTCGCCGGTGCAGGCCGCGAAGCCGCTGATCAGCGCGTCACCCTTGCCCTTTCCGCGCTGCGCCACGACGGTGACGTCCGGCCGCAGTTCCCGGGCGACGCGGACCGTGTCGTCGGTGGAGTTCCCGTCGACCAGGACCACTTCATGAATCCAGTCCGGCAGGGTTTTGAAGACGTACGGGAGGTTCTCCGCCTCGTTCATCGCCGGAATGACGACGCTGACCGGCGGTGCGATGGCCAGATGGGAGGAAACAGGACGGTAGACGGCCTGGTCCGGCAGCAGCGTCAGCGGCGGTTCTTCCGCGTCGGCCGGGCGAAGGAACGAGCTCATGGGTTGATTTCCCTCTCGTCCGGTGAGCCGCCCACCCCCGGGCGGCCCGTGCTGGATATCCGGGTCGAAAGGGGGGTACACACCCCGCTGCGCACGGCGGTGGCGCCGTGCGGACAGGGCGAGCTGGCATGCGTGATTCCGGACGCGCGGCTCGTGCTCCGGACCTCGGCAAGCCGTGATCGGCAAACCGGGACCGAGCGCACGGGACCCCCCCAACCGCGCACCGCACCGGGCGCTCCATCGTGTCGCCGAGCCCTCCCCTGGAGCCGCCTTGCGATGATCGTCCGATGCGGGTGGATGTGCGACGGTATTGATGAATGGGACTGTAAGGCAAGAAGTTCCACGCCAAATACCCTTTGGCGCAATTGGCCGGTACGCACTGATGTACGCCAATATTCATGCACCGGCGTACGCCCCTATTGCGCCGTCTCGAATACGGGGGGAATTCCGGGCGCGCGGGGCTTACGCAATTCGGCGCTCAGCGCCCCGACCGGATTCGCCCCACCCGCTTGAGCAGGCGGTCCGCCGGCTCGAACAGCTCCGGCCGGGCGAGCACCGCGTTGCGCAGCGCACGCACCGGCGCGCGGCGGGCCCGGTGCCCCAGGGCCACGGGATGGCGCCGCATCACCCACCCCTCGGACACCAGGAGTTCACGGGTTTTGAGGGAGTCCTTGTAGTCCTTCGCCCCGCGCCCCAGATCGAGATAGTCCAGCGAGTCCGCGGCCGCCGCCTGCGCCATCCGCACATGCAGCACCAGGCCCGGCGAGTACTTCGCGAACCGCGGGTCGTAGGCCGGGAACCAGCAGGCGAGCACGGACGGCGAGCGCAGCCCGAAGTGCGCCGCGACCGGCCGCCCACCGGCGTACAGCACCGACAGCAGACCCGCGAAGGAGTCCGTACGGCTGTGGAACAGCTGCTGCACGAGCCGGACGATCCAGGGTTGCGCGAAGCGGTCGCCGCGCCCCGTCCTGCGGTACTGGGCCGACTTCCAGCGCATCAGTGTGCGCAGCGCGGCCGGGTCGCGCTCGTCGTGGACGTAGCGCACCGGTCCGACGTCCCGGCCGAGCCGGCGCTCCTTGGCGAGGGTGGTCCGGGCGAACTTCGGCGACCGCGCCCGCAGCCCGGCCAGATACGCCTCGAATCCCTGGTCCACGTCGATGACGGGCGAGGCGTGCCGTCCGAAGGAGGGCGTCTCGAAGGTGCGCTGACCCTCCACCAGGTGATCGAACTCCAGCACCGACAGTCCGCAGGCCCGCAGCAGCTCCTGGGCGCCGCACCGGAATCCGGGCCGGTGCACCAGACCCTGCGCGTCGGAGACGCCCAGCCCGATCGCCCGCCCGACACCGAGCGCCGAGCGCTGGAAGGGCAGGAACGCCGCCGGGGCGCCGTCCTGGTGCACCACGGCGATGCGTACACCGCCCCGGGACCGGCCCACGGCCAGCGCGAACTCGGGGGCCAGGAACGGGTTCGCCAGCTGCGGCGCCCCCAGGGACCGCGCCTCGGTCTGCAGGGCGGTCCAGGCGCTGCGCTCGGCCCCGGTCAGCCGGCCGGGGCGGTACACCGCGAGATCCACCTCAGCCCGCCCGCCGTCCGGGCGCGCCGCCGGTCCGGTGCCGCAGCGCGCTGCCCAGCAGCACCGCGCCGCTGAACGCCGTCACCGCGAGCACCCCGCCGCGTACCGACCACAGATGCAGCGCGAGCATGGCTTGCGCCACCAGCAGATCGACGGCGAGCGCACCGGCGCCGGCGGCCACCGCGCGGCCCAGGGGATCGATCCGGCCCAGTGCGGCGGCGATCGCCGCGGCCGGCGCCATCAGCAGGAAGAAGAAGGTGAACGGCGCGCGGAGCGGCGAGCCGATGTCGGCGAGCGCGAGTACGGCCCCCACCCCGCCGATTCCGGCCGCCACTCCCGCGAGCAGCGAGACGGCGGTGCCCGTCGGCCGCTCTTCGGGTGGTGGCGACTCGTACGAGTCCTTGCCGTCGATGGTGTCGGTGCGCATTGGCAGCTCTGCCCCCCGTACCGCCGGATGCCGGGCCTCAATGTCGCGCAGCGCCCGGAGCACCGTCAAGACACGAAGAAGGCCGGAAACCTACGCAACCCGACAGGGGGTGGGGGCACCTGCGGGCCGCCCACTGACGGCGCAATGGCGGGCCGGCGGACCGGCCGTCCGGAGACTGGGGGAGCAAGCGCTGGGGCCGATCCGAGCCTGATCCACCGGACACGCCCCCAGGTCGGGAGCCTGGTGGAAGGAGTCGGGTCGGTGGAGCCGCCGAGTGGGACCGCGCTCACGGTGGTCATGGTGGGGCTGACCGTGGCCACCGGCGTGCTGGACGCCGTCAGCTTTCTGACGCTCGGTCAGGTCTTCACCGCCACCCAGACCGGCAACCTGCTCTTCCTCGGATTCGGTATCGCCGGTCAGGGCGGGCTGCCGGTGGCCGCCACGGCGGTCTCGATCGGCGCCTTCCTGCTGGGCGCGGCGCTCGGGGCCCGGCTGGAGTCGACGCTGGCCGCGGGGCAGCGCCCGTGGTTCCCGGCCGCGCTCGTCGCGGAGGCGGCGCTGCTGTTCGCGGCGGCGGTGGCGGCCTGGGAGGACGGTCCCGGTCCGGTGCTCGCCCGGCGCCATGTCGTCGTCGGGCTGATGGCGGTGGCGATGGGCATGCGCAATGTCACCAGCATGCGGGCCGCGGCCCCGGACCTGACCACCACCGTGGAGACCCGGGCGATGGCGGCCCTGGCCAGCGGGTCGCTGCTGGGGCACGACAGGAAGCTGGGGTACGGCTCCCACGCCGGGGCCCGCCGGCTGTCCTCCGTGACCGCGATGTTCGCCGGCGGCCTCCTGGGCGCCGGCCTGCTCGGCCTGGGGACGCGGCCGACGCTGGTGATCCTGCTGGTGGCGGTGTTCGTCGCGGCCACCGCCTTCCTGATGTACGGCTTCACCCACGGCCCTCGCTCCAACGAGGGCTGACGCCGCGCCACCCGCGCCCGCCGCCGGAGCCGTGCCGGGCCCCGGACGGCGCACCGCCGCCCGGGGCCCTCATGGGCACGAGGGGTCACACCGCCCCTACGGGACGATCTTCAGCAGCTTGTTGGGCGAGCCGCTGCCCGGGTTGGTCACCACCCCCGAGGTGGCGCCGTTCGTCAGGGCCGTGGCGACCTGCGCCGGGGTGGCGGTCGGGTGACCGGCCAGGTAGACCGCGGCCGCACCGGTCACGTGCGGGGTGGCCATCGAGGTTCCGGAGATGGTGTTGGTGGCCGAGTCGCCGGTGTTCCAGGCGCTGGTGATGGAGCTGCCGGGCGCGAAGATGTCCACCCGCGAGCCGTAGTTGGAGAAGGACGAGCGGGCGTCGGTGGAGGTGGTCGAACCGACCGTGATGGCCTCCGGGACCCGGGCGGGGGAGTAGCCCTGGGCGTTGGCCCCCGAATTGCCGGCGGCGACGGCGTACGTCACCCCGCTCTTGATGGAGTTCTGCACGGCGGTGTCCAGGGCCGCGTCCGGGCCACCGCCCAGCGACACATTCGCCACCGACGGGCCGCTGTGGTTCCTGGTGACCCAGTCGATGCCCGCGACGACCTGGGCGGTGGTGCCGGAGCCGGAGTCGTTCAGCACCCGCACCGCCACGACCTTCGCCTTCTTGGCGACGCCGTACGCCGTGCCGGCCGCGTTCGCCGCGACATGGGTGCCGTGGCCGTTGCCGTCCTGCGCCACGTTGTCGTTGTCGATCGCGTCGTAGCCGTTCACCGCCCGGCCGCCGAAGTCCTGGTGCGTCACGCGTACGCCGGTGTCGATGACGTAGACGGTGGCACCGGCGCCCGCGCTGTCCGGGTAGCTGTACTTCTTGTCGAGCGGCAGCTTGGCCTGGTCGATCCGGTCCAGGCCCCACGACGGCGGGTTGGTCTGGGTGCCCAGGGCGTGCACGGTGCGGTCCTGGAAGACCTTGTCGACCGCCGGGTCGGCGGCCAGCGCTCTGGCCGCCCGCGCGGAGAGTCTGGCGGAGTAGCCGTTGAGTGCGGCGGTGTAGGTCCGCCGCACCGTTCCGCCGTAGTCGGATATCAGGCCTCTGCCGTCGGCCGAGGCGGCCTTGAGGCCGGCCGAGCGCTTCAGCGTGACGATATAGCTGCCGGGCACCGCGTCCGGGGCGCCGGCTCCCACGACGGTGCCCTCGGCGGGTGCCGCGTGGGCGGGGAAGGCGAGGGTGCCCAGGGCGGCGGCCGCGGTGGTCGCGGCCAGCGCCGTGGCGATCCGCAGCGTGGTCGAACGCCGCGGGGTGGTGCGGGATGTGGTGGAACGCATCACTGCCATCGCGAGGGAGTCCTCCTCATCGGTGGCGCGCCGTGGTGCGCGCGCAGGGGGTTGCGTACGGGTTCGTACGCACCTTTGGGGCGGTGGGGGGAGTCCGTTGAACCGTTGACCGCCCGTCAAAAAGATTCGCGGGCTTCGAACACGGACGGCAAGGGTTCTGTCGGGATGTCATATGCACGTCACGGCAAAGAAATGACATGGCAGTGAACATCCGCCCCAATCAGGAGATTTGCCGTGAACTGCGGAATGACTTTTGACATGAACACTTCCGACAGTCCGGGAATCTTGCTACGACGGATATGGCAGAGATCCTGCTAAGGGAGGTTCCATGAGACTGTCCCGATTCGCGGCCCTGACGTCCGCCTTCTTCGTCACCACGGCGCTCGCGCTCACCGGCGCGAGCGCCGCCGCGTCCGCCCAACTCCCCACCGCAACCGGCTATGTGGCCCTCGGCGACTCGTACTCCTCGGGCGTCGGGGCCGGCAGTTACGACGGCACCAGCGGTTCCTGCAAGCGCAGCACCAAGGCCTACCCGGCCCTCTGGAGCGCCGCGCACTCCCCCTCCTCGTTCGCCTTCACCGCCTGTTCCGGAGCCCGAACGGGTGATGTGGTGAACGGTCAGCTCGGCCCGCTCAACGCCTCCACCGGTCTGGTCAGCATCACCATCGGCGGCAACGACGCCGGTTTCGCCGACACCATGACGACCTGCGCGCTCCAGGGCGAGAGCGCCTGCCTGGCCCGCGTCGCGCAGGCCAGGACCTATATCGACAACACCCTGCCCGGCAAGCTCGACACCGTGTACGACGCGATCGACCAGAAGGCCCCGAACGCCCGCGTGGTGGTCCTGGGCTATCCGCGCTTCTACAAACTCGGCGGAAGCTGCGTGGGCGGCCTCTCCGAGAAGTCCCGGTCCGCGATCAACGCCGCCGCCGACGCCATCAACGGCGTCACCGCCAAGCGCGCCGCCGACCACGGCTTCGCCTTCGGCGACGTCAACACCACCTTCGCCGGCCATGAGCTGTGCTCGGGCAGCGCCTGGCTGCGCAGCGTGACCTATCCCGTCGACGAGTCCTACCACCCCACCGCCGCCGGTCAGTCCGGCGGGTATCAGCCGGTGTTCGCCGCCACCGCGTGACGACCCGCACACCGGGCGCCGGGGAGGGGTCGTGAGATCCCGGTCTCTCCCCGGGCGTTCCGGCGCCCCGTCGGCGGCCCCCGAAGACCCCCGCCAGAGCCCGACGGTCCCTCAACTCGCCCTGGTACGCGCCTTGTACGTGACATTCCGTATGGTGTTCGTCAACGTCAAGGCGAGGCAGGTGAATCCGTTGACCGGTCTGCACGCGTGTCCGCCAAGAGAGATAGGGTTACCCTGCCCGGGCCGGGTGCCCTCGTAAGGGTGGGGAGATTCATGGAACAGATAACAGTGCGTAGCAGGGCGAGAGTCCCTGCCGTCAATTGCGGGAGCAGTGCGTCCAGCGCGCGTCTCGACCGCCATCTCGCGGTGCTGGGTGGACCCGCCATCCCGCAGCGTGAGGCGGAGGGCGCGACCTCGCTGATGCAGGAGCTCACCGCGCGCGATCACGCGCGTACGAGGAACGGCCGCGGCGCCAGGGTGTCGCTGTTCGCGCCGCTGCGCAGGCTGCGGCGTTCGCTGTTCGGGGGGCACGGCTGACCCGCTTCACCAGCGGCTTACCGGGCGGCCGGCCCGCCCCCGCCCGACCGGTCCGCCCAGCACCACCCGTCACGTCGTGACGGGTGGTTTTTTCATGGCACGGCACCTCTCTGCGTACGATGTACGTAACGAGAAGGGCGGCGAGGTGATCGATCCATGGCAGCGAGCGGCCGCGCGGCCGGACCCGAGGTGATCTGGGCGCGACCCGAGCGGGCGGGCCGCGGCCCCCGGCCCGCCTTCACCCGGGACGGGATCGCCGAGGCGGCGGTGCGGATCGCCGACGAGTCCGGGCTCGCGGCGGTCTCCATGCGGCGGGTGGCGACCGCGGTCGGCTGCGCCACGATGTCGCTCTACAACTACGTGCCGAGCAAGGGCGATCTGGTCGACCTGATGGTCGATCGGGTCGGCGGCGAGTACCGTCTGCCCGACCGGCCCTCCGGGGACTGGCGCGCCGATCTGCTGGAACTCGCCCAGCAGGAGCGGGAGATGATACGGCGCCACCCCTGGATGCCGGGCGCCGTGCTGTCGCACAGCTTCCTGGGGCCCAACGCCCTGCGCTGCATGGAGTACTGCCTGGCCGCGCTGGAGGGCTCAGGGCTCGACGACGGCCTCAAACTTGAGCTGATCTCGATGGTCAACGGCACGGTGCTCTCCATGGCGTCGGCCGAGCAGGCGGCCGCCGAACGCGCCAAGGAGTCCGGCCACAGCCCCGAGGCGCGGCGCGCGGCACAGACCGGCTATCTGCGCACGGTGGTCGGCACCGGGCGGTATCCGCTGGTGGCCCGCGCCCTGGCGAAGGGCGCAACGGCCGGCGATCCGGATGAGATCTTCGCGCGGATGATCGGGCGGGTGCTCGACGCGTACGAGGCGTCCGCGGCGTCCGGCACCGGCTGACCGGCCGACGGCGCACAGCAGCCGCCGCCTCACAGCAGCGCGAACTGGCCCTCCGGGCCCTCCTCGTGGTGGTCGAGGACGGACGCCGGGCGGTACGCGGAGACCGGCGCGGGCAGCACGCCGTCCGCCCGCAGCCCGTCCGCCGTCAGCCGCGGCCCGTCCGCCGTATGCCGGTTCAGCTCCTCGCGCCGCGGCTGGAGCTCGGCCAGCAGCGCCAGCACGGTGACCAGCTCCAGCAGCTCCGAGGTCCACTCCTGGCGCCAGTCGGCGGGGCGCAGCGCGGCCAGCGAACCGGCCTCGGGCGGCGGTGCCCCGTCCGCCGCCGCGCCGGTGCGCTGGGCGAACCACGCCTCCAGGACGCGTACCCCGCCCGCGTGGAACTCCCACGCCCCCCTCGGCACCGGCGAGATACGGCCGCTGCCGAGCAGGAGCGCCTCCCCCTCCGGGTCGTATCCGAGGGACTCGGGCAGCCCGCGGGCGGGGAGCGCCGCGCGCACATACGGGCGGCGGCCGCCCGGCATCCGCGGCCGCTCACCGGGGCCGGCCGGCCCGCCCCCGGGCGCGTGGCCGCCCCGGGTGAACAGCCACAGCAGCCGGGTGCCGAGCGCGACTCCGCGGTCCCAGACCTCCGGGTCCGCGGTCAGCGGCACCACCGTGCCGTCGGGGGAGTGGCGGGCGGCGGCGAGGATCCAGGCGAACAGGTCCACCGGGGTCGCCGGGCGGTCCAGGCGGCGGCCGAGCAGGGCGAGCAGGCCCGGTGGCAGGTTCGGCTCCTGCCCGCCGGGGCGGCGGTAGAGCGGATGGATCCGCCCGGGGCGGCCGGCCGGTGCGCATCCGTCGGGCAGCAGCGCCGAGCACACCACCGCGGGGCCGGCCGGCTCCGGAGCCGCCCCCGATCCGACCGCGTACAGCTGGCGTTCGTCCGCCACCCGCCACAGCTCCGGCCGGGCCGCGTCGATCAGCCGGTGGTCGGGCAGCAGCCACTGCTGGTCGAACGGGCCGTGCAGGATCCGCACCGGCTCGGGGCACGGTCCGCTCGCCCGGTACAGCCGCCCGGTCCCGGTGGCCTGGCCCGGCAGCTGGCCGACGGCGGAGTGCAGGGTGCGGGCGCGGGACGGCCCGAAGAGCCGCTCGCGGGCCGCCACGTCCTCGGCGTCGACCAGCGCCGCCCAACGGGCGCGCAGGGTGGCCGGATCCGGCGCCCTCACCCAGGACCGGCCGAGCCGCAGCGGCGGCACGGACCACGGCATGAGATCCGACAGCCGTGGCGCGTCCTGCTTCGCCGTCACGCGGAGCCCCTCCCGGACCGTTCGGTTGACCCCGGCATGGTATCCACGGGCCCCGCGGCCGCGCCGTGCCCGAGGCCCCGCCCGCCGTCCGGGGCGCCGCCGATGCGGTCTTCCGCTTGCTGATCTTGGAGGAGTACGGTCCTGAGCCGTACGCCCGGCATGCTCAGGGAGGGCCGTTGTGACGGACACCGCCTCACCCACGCCCGAACGGCGCGGGGGACCCCCCGCCGGCCACCGGGTCGCCGCCCGGCTGGACCGGCTGCCGCCGTCCCGCTGGCACCGCCGGATCACCCTCGTCGTCGGCATCGGCGCCTTCTTCGACCTCTACGAGATCTTCCTCGGCGGGGTGCTGGCCGCGGTCCTCGCCGAACAGTGGGACCTGGGGCACACCGCGAAGTCCGCGGTGATCGCCGCCGGGTTCCTCGGCATGTTCGTCGGCGCGAACGTGCTCTCGGTGCTCGCCGACCGGTGGGGGCGGCGCCGGATGTTCCTGGCCAACCTGGGGCTCTACGCGGCGTTCTCGCTGGGGTGCGCCTTCGCCCCGGATCTGCGGTGGCTGCTGATCCTGCGGTTCCTGTCCGGCCTCGGGCTGGGCGCGGAGCTGGTGCTGGTGGACACCTATCTCGCGGAGCTGCTGCCGCGGGCGGTGCGCGGCCGCTACCTCGCCTGGGCGTACACCCTGGGCTTCGTCGGCGTCCCGGTCGCCGCGCTGCTCGGTGCCCGGCTGGTGGCCGCCCACCAGCCGCTGGGAATCGAGGGCTGGCGCTGGCTGCTCGCCGCCGGTGCGCTCGGAGCCGCGTTCCTGCAGCTGATGCGGCGCCGGCTCCCGGAATCGCCGCGGTGGCTGGCGGTCCACGGGCGCGGCGCGGAGGCCGAGCGGATCGTGGCCGGCATCGAGGAGCGGGTGGCGCGGGAGACCGGCGCCAGCCTGCCGTCGGTACCGGAGGCGGAGACCGTGCCCGAACGGAAGGTGCCGCTGGCCGAGATGTTCCGGGGCGACCAGCGGCGGCGGACGGTGATGTGGTGGATCTTCCAGGTGCTGCAGACCGTCGGCTACTACGGCTTCGGATCGCTGGCGCCGGTGGTGCTCACCGCCAAGGGCCACACCGTCACCGAGTCGCTGCTGTACGCGGCCTTGAGCTTCTGCGGCTATCCGATCGGCTCCGCGCTGTCCACCCCGCTCATCGACCGGATCGAGCGCCGCTCCCTGATCGTCGCCTCGGCGCTCGGCATCGCCGGCTGCGGTCTGGCGTTCGGCTTCGCCTCCGCCACCTGGGCCGTCGTCGCCTTCGGCTTCGCCCTCACGGTCTGCAGCAACGTCTTCTCCAACGCCTTCCACGTCTACCAGACCGAGATCTTCCCGACCGGACTGCGCAGCAGCGCGATCGGCATCGCCTACTCGCTGTCCCGGCTCACCTCGGTCGTGCTGCCGTTCGTCGCGCTCGGCGTGCTGAACGCCCTCGGCCCGGCCGCGGTGTTCACCGGCTCGGCCGGGCTGATGCTGCTGCTGTGCCTGGACGTGGCGCTGCTCGGCCCGCGCAGTACGGGGCGGAGCCTGGAGCGGATCTGAGCGGGGGCCGGGTCAGTGCGCGTCCAGCGTGACCGTGAAGGAGAAGCGGTCCCCGCGGTAGTGGATCAGGGCGACGTCGACCACGCGGCCGGCCTCGTCGTAGGTGACGCCCGTGTAGTGCAGGATCGGGCTGAGCAGCGGGACCCGCAGGAGGCGGGCGGTCTCCGGGTCCGCCAGCCGGGCCTCGACGGTGTCGGTGATCCGGCTGATGCGCACCCCCACCACGTCCCGCAGCACCTTCGTCATCGGCCAGCGCACCAGGTCCGCCGGGTCGATCCGGGCGGCGACGTCGGGCCGTACGTAGTTGCGCGCGTGGTTGGTCGGCTCGCCGGTCTCCTCGTCGCCGCGCAGCCGGCCGAAGCCGGTCACCTCGGTCGACTCCGGGAAGTACTCGGTCAGTTCGGAGGGGACCGCGACCGGCCCGTGCTCGGTCAGTTCGGTGCTCATCCCGGACTGCTGGGCCACGATCGTGTCCACCGAGCCGAGCAGCCGCACCGGCGCCCCGCGCCGTGCGCTCGGCTCGATGAAGGTGCCGCGGCGCCGGTGCCGGCTGATCAGGCCCTCCGCCTCCAGTTCCTTGAGGGCCTGGCGCATGGTCAGCACGCTCACGCCGTAGTGCGCGGCGAGCGCGTCCTCGGTGGGCAGCCGCAGCGGGGCCTCGGGGGAGCGGCCCAGTATGGAGGCGCGCAGCGACTGCGAGACCTGGTACCACAGCGGCAGCTTGCGGTTCAGGTCCAGCGAGTCGGGAGCGAAGGTGGTCACGAGGGTTCCCCGGGTGTCACAGGCGGAAGTGGCGCTGGAGACCCTGCCACACGTCGTCGTAGCCGCGCTGCAGATGGCCGGCGTCCCGGGCCTGGGCGGTGAGCGTCAGCGGCCAGCGGGTCTCGAACATGAACGCCAGACCGTCGTCGATCTTCTGCGGCGCCAGCTCGGCGGCGCTCGCCCGGTCGAAGGTCTCCCGGTCGGGCCCGTGCGCCGACATCATGTTGTGCAGCGATCCACCACCCGGTACGAAACCCCCCTCACCGGCCGTCTTCGCGTCGTAGGCGCCCTCGATCAGACCCATGTACTCGGTCATCACATTGCGGTGGAAGTACGGCGGCCGGAAGGTGTCCTCGCCGACCAGCCAGCGCGGCGCGAACACCACGAAGTCCACGCCCGCCAGGCCCGGGGTGTCGGACGGGGAGGTGAGCACGGTGAAGATCGACGGGTCGGGGTGGTCGTAGCTGATCGAGCCGATGACGTTGAAGCGGTGCAGGTCGTAGACGTACGGGACGTGGTTGCCGTGCCAGGCGACGACGTCCAGCGGCGAGTGGTCGTAGGTCGCCGTCCAGAGGTTGCCGCAGAACTTGTTGACGACCTCGACGGGGCCCTCGACGTCCTCGTAGGCGGCGACCGGCGCGCGGAAGTCCCGGGCATTGGCCAGGCCGTTGGCGCCGATCGGGCCGAGGTCGGGGAGCTGGAAGGGCCGGCCGTAGTTCTCGCAGACATAGCCCCGGGCGGTGGCGTCCAGCAGCTCGACACGGAAGCGCACACCGCGCGGGATCAGCGCCACCTCGCCCGGTTCGGCCCGCAGCAGGCCGAGTTCGGTGCGCAGCAGCAGCCCGCCCCGCTCGGGCACGATCAGCAGCTCGCCGTCCGCGTCGCTGAACACCCGGCGGTCCATGGCGGTGTTGGCGTGGTACAGGTGGACGGCCATGCCGGTGCGCTGGGTCGCGTCGCCGTTGCCGCCCAGCGTCCACAGGCCGTCGAGGAAGTCCGTCGGGCCCTCGGGCGCGGGCTGCGGGTTCCAGCGCAGCCGGTTGGGGTCGGGGGCGCAGTCGGTGAACGGCGCCGAGCGCAGGGCGCGCTGCTCGGCGCGGACGAACGGCGGGTGCGCGGCCGAGGGGCGGATGCGGTAGAGCCAGGAGCGGTGGTTGTGGTCGCGCGGTTCGGTGAACGCCGACCCGCTGAGCTGCTCGGCGTACAGGCCGAGGGGTGCCCGCTGGGGGGAGTTGCGGCCCACCGGCAGCGCGCCGGGCACGGCCTGCGAGCTGTGCTCGTTGCCGAAGCCGGTGGCGTACTCCAGCCCCTCGGCCGTCTTCCTCGCCTGCTCGTTGCCCGTGCCTGCCATCGCGTGCTCCCGCCGCTCAAGGAATCCTATGCAAGACCTTAGGATTGTCGAAGGGGGTCGTCAACGGAGACTCCCGGCCTGGAGGGCGGGCAGGATGGTCGGGTGCAGCAGCCGACGCCCCGCCCCGCCCCGCCGCCCGCCCCGCTGCGCCGCGCCCCCGTCCAGCGGCGCAGCGCCCAGCGCCTGGCCAGAATCCTCGACGCCTGCGCCGAAGTGCTGGAGGAGACCGGGTACGAGGAGCTGAGCACCCGGGCCGTGGCCGGCCGCGCCGGTGTGCCGATCGGCTCGGTCTACCGCTTCTTCCCCAACAAACGCGCCATGGCCGAGGCGCTCGCCCGGCGCAACCTCGACGCCTACGCGGACCGCATCACCGCCCGGCTGACCGCGCCGGCCGGTGTCCCGCTGGAGTGGCGGCGCGCGATGGACGTGGTGGTCGACGAGTACCTCGCCATGAAGCGGACGGTCCCGGGCTTCGCCCTGGTGGAGTTCACCGTCCCGGCCCCGACCGAGTCCCGCCGGGCCAACTACCTGGTAGCCGACCGGCTGCTGGTGCTCTTCGCCGGCCCGCTCGGCCTGGACGCCGCCGACGAGCGGCTGCGGACCGCGTTCCTGGTCGGCGTCGAGACGGCCGATGCGCTGCTGCAGCTCGCCTTCCGTACGGACCCGGCCGGCGACCCGGCCATCGTCACCGAGGCCAAGCTGCTGCTGCGGTCGTACTTGGCGCGGTATCTCGACGCGGGGGAGTGAGACGGGCGGGCCTGCCCGGTGCCGTGGAAGCGGGCGGTCGCCCGGCGGATTTCCGCCGGGGGGCTGCCCTCATGCCTACCGGTCGGTATGGTCGGACGGTACGCAGCCCGCCGGCACCGTCCCCGGGAGGGACCGATGACCCGTACCGCCCTGCGCATCTGCCCGCTCTGCGAGGCCACGTGCGGGCTGACCGTCACCCTCGACGGCGACCGGATCACCGCCGCCCGCGGCGACCGCGACGACGTCTTCAGCAAGGGCTTCCTCTGCCCCAAGGGGGCCTCCTTCGGGGAGCTGGACGCCGATCCCGACCGGCTGGTCCGCCCCCTGGTCCGGCGCGACGGCCGGTTGACCGAGGCCACCTGGGACGAGGCGTTCGCCGCCGTCCAGGCCGGACTGCGCCCGGTCCTCGACACGCACGGCCCCGACTCCGTCGCCGTGGTGCTCGGCAACCCCAACGTGCACACCGTCGCCGGCGCCCTCTACCCGCCCGTGCTGCTCGCCGGCCTGCGCTCGCGCAGCGTCTTCTCCGCCTCCACCGTCGACCAGATGCCCAAGCACGTCTCCAGCGGACTGCTCTACGGCGACCCGCTGGCCATCCCCGTACCGGACCTGGACCGCACCGACCACCTCCTGGTCATCGGCGCCAACCCGATGGACTCCAACGGCAGCCTGTGCACCGCGCCCGACTTCCCCGGCCGGATCAGGGCGCTGCGCCGCCGCGGCGGCCGGCTGACGGTGATCGACCCCCGGCGCACCCGTACCGCCAAACTGGCCGACGAACACCTCGCGATCCGGCCCGGCACCGATGCGCTGCTGCTCTTCGCGATGGTGCGGGTCCTGTTCGACGAGGGCCTGGTCGACCTCGGGGAGCGCGCGGGGCACGTCGTCCAGGTCGACGAGGTCGAGCGGCTGGCGGCGGACTTCACGCCCGAGGCGGTGGCCCCGCTGTGCGAGGTGCCCGCCGAGCGGATCCGGGGGCTGGCCCGTGAACTGGCCGCCGCCGGGACCGCCGCGGTGTACGGCCGGATCGGCTCGACCACCGTCGAGTTCGGCACCCTGACCAGCTGGCTCGTCGACGTCCTCGCCGTCCTCACCGGGAACCTCGACCGCCCCGGCGGCCTCATGTTCCCGCTGTCCGCCACCGCCGCCGCGCCGCGCCCGCCGAAGCCCGGCCGCGGCTTCGCGCTGGGCCGCTGGCGCAGCCGGGTCTCCGGCCACCCCGAGGCCAAGTCCGAGCTGCCCATCGCGGCGCTCGCCGAGGAGATCGACACACCGGGCGAGGGCCGGGTCCGGGCCGCCGTCGTCATCGCCGCCAACCCCGTCCTGTCCGTCCCCGACGGCGACCGGCTCGACGCCGCGCTGGCCTCCTTGGACTTCGTGGTGAGCGTCGACCCGTATCTGAACGAGACCTCGCGGCACGCCGATGTGGTGCTGCCGCCGCCCCCGCCCTCGCGCAGCGCCCACTTCGACTACGCCTTCAACGCGCTGGCCGTGCGCAACCAGGTGCGCTACACCCGCCCGGTCCTGCCGCTCGCCGAAGGGCGGCCCGACGAGTGCGAGATCCAGGCCCGGCTGATCCTGTGCACGGGCGGGCAGGACGGCGCGGACCCCGCACTGGTGGACGCCATGGTGCTCGACGCGGCCCTCGCCAAGGCCGTCGCCGATCCGCACTCCCCGGTACACGGGCGCCAACCGGCCGAACTCGCCGCGGAGTTGACCGGCGAGACCGGCGCCGAGCGGCGGCTGGACATGATGCTGCGGCTCGGCCCGTACGGCGAGGGCTTCGGCGCCGACCCCGAGGGGCTCTCACTGGCGCGGCTGCTGCAGAACCCGCACGGCATCGACCTGGGCCCGCTCACCCCGCGGCTGCCGGCCCTGCTGAGAACGCCCAGCGGCGCCGTCGAACTGTGCCCCGGGCCGATCGCCGCCGAGGCCGCCCGGCTCCGCGGCCGCCTCGGCGAGGTGCCCGAGGGTGTGCTGCTCATCGGCCGGCGCCATCTGCGCTCCAGCAACAGCTGGCTGCACAACGTCCCGGCCCTCGTGGGCGGCAGCAACCGCTGCACGGTCCATGTGCACCCCGAGGACGCGGCGCGTCTGGGGCTGACCGACGGCGGGTCGGCGCGCCTGAAGGGGGACGGGGGCGAGGTGGAGGTGCCGGTGGAGATCACCGATTCGGTCCGGCCGGGTGTGGTGAGCCTGCCGCACGGCTGGGGCCACGACCGGCCCGGCACCCGGCTCGCGGTCGCCGCCGCCGACCCCGGCGTGAACGTCAACCAGCTCAACGCGGGCCGGCTGCTGGACCCGCTCTCGGGCACCGCGGTGCTCAACGGACTGCCCGTTGTGCTCACGCCCGTCCACTGAGATCCCTATTGACCTGGGGTTTTGCTCTTATTGCTCGCGCGTCAAGGCCTTGTTAACAAAACTTTGCGGCACCTAACGTCACCTCGACCGCCACCCCCGGCCGATGTTCAAGGGCGAACGTGAGGTACCCCTAATGCTGACAATCCTCGGATTCGTCATGATCGCCACCTTCCTGGTGCTGATCATGATGAAGAAGATGTCACCGATGGCAGCGCTCGTGCTCATTCCCGCGCTGTTCTGCGTCCTGGTCGGACAGGGCGCGAGCCTTGGCGACTACGTCCTCAAGGGCATCGGTGACCTGGCCCCCACGGCCGCCATGCTGATGTTCGCCATCATCTACTTCGGGGTGATGATCGACGTCGGCCTCTTCGACCCGATCGTCCGCGGCATCCTGAAGTTCTGCAAGGCGGACCCGGTGCGGGTGGTGGTCGGCACCGCGCTGCTCGCCGCGATCGTCTCGCTCGACGGCGACGGCTCCACCACCTTCATGATCACCGTCTCGGCGCTCTACCCGCTCTACAAGCGGCTGAAGATGAGCCTGGTCGTCATGACCGGTGTCGCCGCCACCGCCAACGGCGTGATGAACACCCTCCCGTGGGGCGGCCCGACCGCCCGCGCCGCCACCGCGCTCAAGCTCGACGCCGGCGACATCTTCATCCCGATGATCCCCGCCCTGGCCGTCGGCCTGGTCGCCGTCTTCGCCCTCGCGTACGCCCTGGGCCGGCGCGAGCGCAAGCGGCTGGGCGTACTGACCCTGGGTGAGACCCGGATCGTCTCCGAGACCGCGGACGAGAAGGAGACCGAGCAGGTGCTGGTCGGGGCCGGCGCCGGCGCCCAGGGCGGCGTGTCCGCCGCCGGCGGGCACCCCACGGGCGGCTCCGCGCCGGCCGGCGGCGACGGCGACCCGCGCGAGGTGGACCTGCAGGGCCTGGACCCGCGGCGCGCCACCCTGCGCCCCAAGCTCTACTGGTTCAACGCCGCGCTCACCGTCGCGCTGCTCACCCTGCTGATCCTGCAGACGCTGCCCATCCCGGTCCTCTTCCTGCTCGGCGCGGCCCTCGCGCTCACCGTCAACTTCCCGCAGATGAAGGACCAGAAGGCCCGCATCGCCGCGCACGCCGAGAACGTCCTCAACGTCTCCGGCATGGTCTTCGCCGCGGCCGTCTTCACCGGCGTGCTCACCGGAACCGGCATGGTCGAGCACATGGCCCGCTGGCTGGTCTCCGGCATCCCGGACGCGCTCGGCCCGCACATGGGCATCGTCACCGGGGTCCTCAGCATCCCGCTGACGTACTTCATGTCCAACGACGGCTTCTACTTCGGCATCGTGCCGATCCTCGCCGAGGCCGGCGCCGCCCACGGCGTGGCCCCCGTCGAGATCGCCCGCGCCTCCCTCGTCGGACAGGCCCTGCACATGTCCAGCCCGCTGGTGCCCGCCGTGTACGTGCTCGTCGGCATGGCCAAGGTCGAGTTCGGCGACCACACCAAGTTCACCGTCAAATGGGCCGCCCTCACCTCCCTCGTGGTCCTGGGAGCCGGTCTGCTCTTCGGCATCATCTAGATGACCGCGGCCGACACCCGAGGGCCCGGCAGGAGCTGGCTGCTGCGGCTGGTCATCACCTTCTCCTTCGCACAGGGAGCGGTGAGCATGGCCAGGCCGGCCGTCTCCTACCGGGCCCTCACCCTGGGCGATCGGGGTCTCCCCTGCTCGAACGCAGTGGAGAGCTTGGGGAAGAACGAGCCGTCGGCGTGATCACCGCCTGCTGCGCGCTGCTGCCGCTGCTGGCCGCCGTCCCGCTCGGCCGCCGTACCGACCAGGGCCGCTGCGCACCGCTGCTGGGCAGCTGATCGGCCCGGTCGCCGCCGGTCTGGTCGTCCCCGAGCACGACGGCGAGATGGCGCCCACCAGCGCCACCGCCCTGATCGTCGCCGGCCGCGCGCCGCGCCTGCCGGCTGGTGATGACGCCGATGATCCGGTGGCTGGGGCGCACCGCGCTGATGGCCGGCAGCTGCGCGCCGGCCGGGCTGCTGTGCGGGGCCCTGGTGCTGCCGGTCCCGGTCTGGGCGCCGGCGGTGATGCTGAGCGCGCTCGGCTTCTGCCTGGGCGCCGGCCGGCCGCTGTCGATGACCACCGTCGTCCAGGCGGCGCCCGAGCGGGCCCGCAGCACGGCGCTGGCGCTGCGCCTCACCGGCAACCGTCCCCCACACCTGAACGGCGCGGGGGACCCCCATGGCCAGGTCGCCGCCCCGGCCGGCGCCGGTCTGCTGGCCGGCCCGAAGGGACCGTAAGCAGACCCGAAGGGAACCGTAAGCGCAGGTCGGCAGGGTGGTGTGCACAGCGGGACCGGCAGTGGGCCGGGCCCCGACGCGCACGACGCGGAGCATCTCGATGAGCACCTCGCAGCAGCACACCCCCACCCCCGTGACCGTCCTCGGACTCGGCGCCATGGGCCGCGCGCTGGCCGACGCCTTCCTCCGGGCCGGGCACCCCACGACGGTCTGGAACCGCACACCGGGCAAGGCCGACGAACTTCTCGAGCGGGGCGCGGTCCGCGCGGACACGGTGGCCGCGGCGGTGACGGCCGCACCGCTGGTGATCGTGTGCGTGGTCGACTACGGCGCCTCCGGGGCGCTCCTGGAGCCGGTCGGCGCGCAGCTGTCCGGCCGGGTGCTGGTCAACCTCACCTCCGACACCCCGGAGCGCTCGCGGGCCGCGGCCGCATGGGCCGCCGGGCACGGCATCACCTACCTCGACGGCTCGATCATGGTGCCGACGCCGGTCATCGGGCAGGAGGAGGCGACCATCCTCTACAGCGGTGCGCGGGACGCCTTCACGACGTACCGGGCGGCCCTCAGGGCGCTCGGCGGGCGGGCCGTGTACCTGGGGGAGGACGCCGGTACGGCGGCGGTTTACGATCTCTCCCTGCTCGGCTTCTTCTATGCGGCGATGGCCGGGCTGGTGCACTCCTTCGCGCTGTCCGGGTCCGAGGGCATACCGGCCGGGGAGTTCGCGCCGTTCACCGAGGCGATCGTGGGCATCCTGCCGGCGATCGCGGCGGGCATGGCCGAGGACCTGGACCGCGGGGTGTTCTCCGGCGACCAGGACAACATCGTCATGGAGGCGGCGGGCCTGGCCCACATCATCGAGGCGGCCGAGCACCGCGGCGTCGACACCGAGGTCCTCACCGCCGTCAAGGGCCTGGTCGACCGGACCATCGCCGCGGGCCACGGCGGTGCGGGATTCGTCAGCGTGATGGCGCAGATGCACAAGCGAACCGCCGAGGCGTGAGGGGATCCGGCCTGGCGGCGCAAAACTACCGGCGCTAGTTTGGGGGCGATGACCACCAGCCGGCTCGGGAGGACGACGAAGTGAAGCACCACGACGCGATGTTCATCGACGGCACCTGGCGGCCCGCCGCGGGTGCCGGGACGATCGAGGTGGTCAACCCGGCCGACGAGCGGGTCATCGCGACCGTCCCGGCCGGCACGGCGGAGGATGTGGACGCCGCCGTGCGCGCCGCCCGCGCCGCGCTGCCCGGGTGGGCCGCCACCGCCCCGGCCGAGCGCGCCGCCCGGCTGGCCGCGCTGCGCGACCAGCTCGCCGCCCGTACGGAGGAGATCGCCCGGACCATCACCGCGGAGCTGGGCGCCACGCTCGGCTTCAGCCGGCGGGTGCAGGCCGCGCTGCCGGTCGTGATCACCGGCTCGTACGCCGAACTGGCCGCCTCCTACTCCTTCGAGGAGCGCATCGGCAACTCCACCGTCTACCACGAGCCGGTCGGCGTGGTCGCCGCGATCACGCCCTGGAACTACCCGCTGCACCAGGTCGTCAACAAGGTCGCTCCGGCGCTCGCCGCGGGCTGCACCCTCGTCCTCAAGCCCGCCGAGGACACCCCGCTCACCGCCCAGCTCTTCGCCGAGTGCGTGGACGCGGCGGGCGTACCGGCCGGTGTCTTCAACCTCGTCACCGGCCTCGGCCATGTCGCGGGCCAGGCGCTGGCCGAGCACCCGGACGTGGACCTGGTGTCCTTCACCGGCTCGACCGCGGTCGGCCGGAAGATCGGCGCGATCGCCGGCGGCGGCGTCAAGCGGGTCGCGCTGGAACTGGGAGGCAAGTCCGCCAACGTCATCCTTCCGGGCGCCGATCTGGCCAAGGCGGTGCAGGTCAACGTCGCCGATGTGATGCGCAACTCCGGCCAGTCCTGCAACGCCCTGACCCGGATGCTGGTGCACCGCGACCAGTACGAGGAAGCGGTGGCGCTGGCCGCGGAGGCCGTGGGCGGCTACCTCGCGGGCGACCCGCAGGACGAGGAGAGCCGGCTGGGCCCGGTCGTCAACGCCGAGCAGCGCGACCGGGTGCGCGGCTACATCGAGCGCGGGGTGCAGGAGGGCGCGCGCCTGGTGGTCGGCGGACCGGACGCGCCCGAGGGCCGGGAGCGGGGCTACTACGTACGCCCCACCGTCTTCGCCGACGTCACGACGGACATGACGATCGCGCAGGAGGAGATCTTCGGCCCGGTGGTGTCGATCCTGAAGTACGAGAGCGAGGAGGAGGCGCTGCGCATCGCCAACGACTCCGCCTACGGGCTGGGCGGGGCGGTGTGGGCGGGCGACCGGGAGACGGCGGTCGCCTTCGCCCGGCGCCTGGAAACCGGGCAGGTCGACATCAACGGCGGCCGTTTCAACCCCCTCGCCCCGTTCGGCGGTTACAAGCAGTCCGGCGTCGGCCGGGAACTGGGCCCGCACGGACTGGCCGAGTACCTCCAGACCAAGTCGCTCCAGTTCTGACCGGGCCGCGCGGCGGGGGCGGGTGCCGCCTCCCGGTCGCGCGGCACTACCCTGTCCCGCCGTCCCGTGCATGAGGAGAACCAGTGGTCCGCGCCGCCGTACTGCCCGCCGTCAACGCCCCGCTCCAGGTCACCGAGATCGATCTGCCCGAGCCCGGCCCCGGGCAGGTCCGTATCCGACTCGCCGCCGCCGGCGTCTGCCACTCCGACCTCTCACTGTCCAACGGCACCCTGCGCCAGCCCGCCCCGGCCGTCCTCGGGCACGAGGGGGCGGGCACCGTCACCGCGGTCGGCCCCGGCGTGACGACGGTGGCACCCAACGACCCGGTCGTCCTCAACTGGGCGCCGTCCTGCGGCAGCTGCCACTTCTGCGGGCTCGCCGAGCCCTGGCTGTGCGCCCACTCCGGCCTCGCCGCGAACGCCCCGTACGCCCGGCTCGCCGCCGACGCCACCGAGCTCTACCCGGGCCTGGGCACCGCCGCCTTCGCCGAGGAGACCGTGGTGCCCGCGCACGCCGCGCTGCCGCTGCCGGCCGGGGTGCCGCTCGCCGACGCCGCGCTGCTCGGCTGCGCGGTGCTCACCGGCTGGGGCGCGGTGCACCACAGCGCACGGGTGCGCGCGGGGGAGTCGGTGGTGGTCTTCGGCGTCGGCGGGGTGGGGCTGGCCACGCTGCAGGCGGCACGGATCGCCGGGGCGGGCCCGATCGTGGCCGTGGACGTCTCCCCGGACAAGGAGGAGCTGGCCCGCTCGGCCGGCGCCACCGAGTTCGTGCTGGCCGACGGGCCCGCGTTCTTCGAGAAGGAGGGGGCCAAGCGGATCCGCGGGCTCACCGGGGGCGTGGGCGCCGATGTCGCCATCGAGTGCGTGGGCCGCGCCGACACCATCCGGACGGCCTGGACGTCCACCCGGCGCGGCGGCCGGACGACGGTCGTCGGCATCGGCGGCCAGGACCAGCAGGTGACCTTCTCCGCCCTGGAGATCTTCTACTTCGGCCGGACCCTCTCCGGCTGCGTCTACGGCAACAGCGACCCCGCCCGCGACCTCCCCGTCATCGCCGAGCACGTCCGCTCCGGTGCCCTGGACCTCTCCGGCCTGGTCACCGACCGGATCGGCCTCGACGGCATCCCGGCCGCCTTCGAGGCGATGCTGGCCGGCAAGGGCGGACGGGCGCTGGTGGTCTTCTAGCGACGACGCGTCCCTGGGGCAGGGGCCGGCACGCCTGTGACGCTGTCCGCGATCGCGCTGGTCGCCATCTGGCTGCCGGTCCGCCGGGCGAGGGCGGCCGCCCCGCGCCCTTGAGCGGCATCCGTCGGACAGGCCCTACACCCTGCGCAGCCGGGGGAAGGCCGGTGCCGCCGTCAGGAAGGCCAGTGAGACCAGGACGAACGGCCAGGTGAAGGCGTGGCCGCCGGACGGTGCGAAGACGGCGGCCAGGGCCGGGGTGAGCACCGTCGCGGCGGCGGCGCCGGCCACCGCGTAGGCCAGGCTCCAGCCGTCCGCGGCGAGGAAGACCCCGCACAGCGCCATCGCGACCAGCACGGCGTTGTAGCCCAGCGCCCCCTCCGCCACCTGCTCGGCGGGGGCGCCCAGGGCCCATGCGGTGCAGATGCCGACGACGCTGCCGACGCAGGCCAGTGCGCCCGCCCGCCGGCAGGCGACGAAGATGCCGGCCAGGAAGATCAGGCCGACGTACCACTGCGGCATGAAGAAGATCTGTCCGACGTTGGCGAAGAAGGCGTGCCAGAGGTCGGAGAAGGTGAGGGCGGCGGGCCCGACGGCCGGGCGGGGGAGCGCGGCCGGGCCCGCGTCCTGGTGCCAGACCCGCTGGAATCCCGGCGCGGCGATGGTCAGCGCGCTGGCCGTCAGACAGAACGGCAGGGTGAAGGCCGGCAGGTCCCAGGTGGCCAGTATCCGCGCGGCGGCACCGGTCAGTACGGTGACCACCGCGCTGCCGGCCAGGGCGAGCAGGGCGGTGGAGAGCCGGTCGGCGCCGAGGAACACCGCGCAGCCGACCGCCACCAGGCAGGCGTTGAACCCTTCGAGCCCCGCGGTGATCCGGTCCCGGTCCACGCCCAGGAAGCGGGCGGTGGCGGTGCCGACGGCCGTGCCGATCAGGCCGTAGAGCCCGTATCCCCAGCCCGCCGCGAACAGGCCGATCGAGAACACCGCACCGGTCAGCGCGTTCGGCAGGAAGTCGACCTGCGCCTGGCCGCGCAGCACCTCGATGACGAACCGTCCGCCACGCGTCCGGAAGGGGCCGTTGATGGCCGTGCCCCACTCGCCCACGCCGCCTCCTGTTTCCCGCACCCGCCCCTGCCCGCCAGAGGCGGGTGCACTTTACAGCCGGCGGGCGGCGCTCATCGGCGGGTGGGGCCGGGCGGCGGTGCGAGCTCGGGGTGCTGCAGTGCCAGGCCGTCCACCAGGGCGCGCAGACCGGTCTCGAACGCGCCCTCGTCCACCTGCCGCTGGTGCTCCGCGAGGAGGTGCGCCTGGCCCAGGTGCGGATAGTCGGCGGGGTCGTACGCGCTCGGGTCGTCGACGAAGCCGCGGGCGAACGAGCCCAGCGCGGAGCCGGCCACGAAGTAGCGGACCATCGCGCAGACCCGGGTGGCCTGTGCGGGCGGCCAGCCCGCCTCGACCATGCCGCCGAACGCCGCGTCGGCCATCTTCAGCCCGGCCGGGCGCCGGCCCGGCCCCTGGGCGAGGAACGGCACGATGTGCGGATGGGCGGCGAGCGCCGCGCGGTAGGAGCGGGCCCAGTCCAGCAGCCCGGCGCGCCAGTCCGCGCCCTTCTCGAAGGTCGACACGTCGACCTTGGCGATGACCGTGTCGGCGACCGCGTCGAGGATCTCGTCCTTGGTCGTGAAGTGGTTGTACAGGGACGGCCCGCTCACGCCCAGCTCCGCCGCCAGCCGCCGGGTCGACAGCGCCGGCAGCCCTTCGGAGTCGATCAGCGCAAGCGCCGTGGAGACGATGCGCTCGCGGCTCAGCAGGGGCTTGCGGGGTCGGGCCATGGCGCACATAGTAGAGGCGCCCAGCAAAAACTAGCAGTGCTAATTAACGGTGTCCGGTGAGGGCGCGCGGCACTGCTCTTGGCCAGGAGGGGGCCGGATGGATCTGGAGCTCAGCGCGGAGCAGGCCGCGGCGCGGCAGCTCGCCAGGGACTTCGTCGACCGCGAGGTCGTGCCGTACGCCGCCGCCTGGGACCGTGCGGAGGAGGTCGACCGCGGCATCGTCCGAAAGCTCGGCGACCTCGGCTTCCTCGGTCTCACCGTTCCGGAGGAGTACGGCGGTTCCGGCGGCGACCACCTCTCCTACGTCCTGGTGACCGAGGAGCTGGGCCGCGGCGACTCCGCGGTGCGCGGCATCGTCTCCGTCTCCCTCGGCCTGGTGGCCAAGACCATCGCCTCCTGGGGCGAGGAGCGGCACAAACGGGAGTGGCTGCCGCGGCTGACCTCGGGCGAGGCGGTCGGCTGCTTCGGCCTGACCGAGCCCGGCACCGGATCCGACGCGGCGCAACTGGCCACCCGGGCGGTCCGCGACGGGGACGACTACGTCGTCGACGGCGCCAAGATGTTCATCACCAACGGCACCTGGGCCGATGTGGTGCTGCTCTTCGCCCGCACCGGCGACGCCCCGGGCCATCAGGGCATCAGCGCCTTCCTGGTGCCGACCGACAGCCCCGGCCTGACGCGCCGTGAGATCCACGGCAAGCTGGGGCTGCGCGGCCAGGCCACCGCGGAGCTGGTGCTGGACGGCGTACGGGTGCCGGCCGCCGCGATGCTGGGCCCCGAGGGCAAGGGCTTCTCGGTGGCGATGTCCGCGCTGGCCAAGGGGCGGATGTCGGTCGCCGCCGGCTGTGTGGGCATCGCCCAGGCCGCGCTGGACGCCGCGATCGGCTACGCGGGCCAGCGCGAGCAGTTCGGCAAGCCGATCGCCCGGCATCAGCTGGTGCAGGAGCTGATCAGCGACATCTCGGTGGACGTGGCCGCGGCGCGGCTGCTGACCTGGCGGGTGGCCGATCTCATCGAGCGCGGTGAGCCGTTCGCCACCGCCGCCTCCCAGGCCAAGCTGTTCGCCTCCGAGGCGGCGGTGCGCGCCGCCAACAACGCGCTCCAGGTCTTCGGGGGGTATGGCTATATCGACGAGTACCCGGTCGGCAAGCTGCTGCGCGACGCCCGGGTGATGACCCTCTACGAGGGCACCAGCCAGATACAGAAGCTGGTCATCGGCCGCGCGCTGACGGGGGTCTCCGCGTTCTGACCCCGCGGTGCGCGGGCGCCTCGCCGCCCGCCGGCCCCGGCGGGCGGCGTCCGGTCCTGCCACCGGACAGGCCCTAAGCGCTTGCTCAGTGGCGCGGTATGGTGTTCGATCCGTCCAAGGAAGTCCCTGGCGGATCGAGGAGCGGGGTGCGGCGATGGGTGCGGCGGCGGAGCAGGCTGCGGAGGAGAACCAGGAGTGGGCGGGGGTGACCCCGGACGCCGCGCGGCGGCTGGTCGGCGCCGCCGTCGAGGCGTTCGCCGAGCGCGGCTACCACGCCACCACCACCCGGGACATCGCCGGCCGGGCCGGTATGAGCCCGGCGGCCCTCTACATCCACTACAAGACCAAGGAAGAGCTGCTCTACCGCATCAGCGGCATCGGCCACGAAAAGGCGCTGCGCATCATGGGCGCCGCCGCGGAGGCCGAGGGCGGCGCCACCGAGCGACTGCGCGACGCGGTGCGGACCTTCGCCCGCTGGCACGCCGAGCACCACACCACCGCCCGGGTCATCCAGTACGAACTCCAGGCGCTGAGCCCCGAGCACTACACCGAGATCGCCGATCTGCGCCGCCGGACGGACCGCCTGCTGCGGCAGATCATCCAGGACGGCGCGGACAGCGGGGAGTTCCGGGCCGACGACGTCCCGGGCACCACCCTGGCGGTGCTGTCGCTGTGCGTGGACGTCGCCCGCTGGTTCTCGGCGGACGGCCCGCGCACCCCCGACGAGGTCGGCGCGCTCTACGCCGACCTCGTCCTGCGGATGGTGGGCGCCGACCCGGCGGGCCCCGCTACAGGTAGAAACGGCTGACCGACTCCGCGACGCACACCGGCTTGTCGCCGCCCTCGCGCTCGATCGTCACCACCGTGGTGAGCTGCACGCCGCCCTTGACCTCGGCGACGTCGGCGATCCTCGCCGTGGCGCGCAGCCGCGAGCCGACCGGCACGGTGGCCGGGAAGCGCACCTTGTTCGTGCCGTAGTTGATCCCCATCTTCACGTTGTCGACCC
Organism: Streptomyces sp. NPDC059008; assembly: GCF_042749045.1. Taxonomy (NCBI): domain Bacteria; kingdom Bacillati; phylum Actinomycetota; class Actinomycetes; order Kitasatosporales; family Streptomycetaceae; genus Streptomyces; species Streptomyces sp. NPDC059008. The sequence goes on from NZ_JBHYJC010000025.1 coordinate 84,131, forward strand.
GCATCAGCTGCGGTACGAAGGCGGGCAGCAGCGACAGCGTCAGATAGCCGTGCGCGATGGTGGCGCCGAACGGGCCGGTCGCGGCCCGCTCCTGGTCCACGTGGATCCACTGGTGGTCGCCGGTGGCGTCGGCGAACAGATCGATCCGCTTCTGGTCGATCTCCAGCCAGTCGCTGGTGCCCAGCTCCTCGCCGACCGCGGCCCGCAGCTCGTCGAGCGATCCAAACACTCGGGGCTCTGCCATCTCCGTCTGCCTCCTTGGGATCCACCTACGCCGTCGTGCACCGGGTGCCGCCGTCGCACGCCGGGCCGACGCTTACTAAGCGCTTGCTCAGCATGCGGAGTACGAGTACCCGCTGTCAACGCTTGCGGAAACCCCGCCGCTAGGGCCTGTCCGATGGGCCATGGCCGGGTCCGCGGCGCCTGGCACGGCACCTCGCGGCGTTGCCGGAGCGTCCCGAGAGCTCCGCTATCGAGACGCTCCGGCGCCTTGCGATGCAGCTCGGCATCCAAAGGAGCACATGAGGAGCCGAGACGGAGTTCGCGCAGCGAACGCAGTGCACCAGACGCCGCGGCCCTTCCGACCCTGCCCCATCGGACAGGCCCTAGGCTGGAAACGTGCCCCAGCTTCCGTTCAAGGTTCATGAGCTCTCCGTCGGCCAGCTGTCCGCGCGCAGCGGCGCCGCGGTGTCCGCGCTGCACTTCTACGAGTCGAAGGGGCTGATCAGCAGCACCCGGACGGCGGGCAACCAGCGCCGCTACTCCCGGGACGCGCTGCGCCGGGTCGCCTTCGTCCGGGCGGCGCAGCGGGTCGGGATCCCGCTCGCGGTGATCCGGGACGCGCTGGCGGAGCTGCCGGACGAGCGGACCCCCAACCGCGACGACTGGGCCCGACTCTCCCAGGTGTGGCGCTCCGAGCTGGACGAGCGGATCAGCCAACTCGTCGAGCTGCGCGACCGGCTGACCGACTGCATCGGCTGCGGCTGCCTCTCGCTGGAGAGGTGCGCGCTGTCCAACCCCTACGACAACCTCGGCGAGCAGGGGCCCGGCGCCCGGCGGCTGCGGGTCGACCGGGGCGCCAAGGACCCGGAGTCCGCACCGCCCCGCCCGGAGGAGGCGTCGCCGCGCCCGGAGGCCGTGCCGTCGTCGTGCCGGGACAGCGCCCAGGGATGAGCGCGGCCGCGCCCGCCCCATGGCGGGACGGGCCGGCCGGTCAGCCCGCGCTCACCACAGGGCCGGCTTGCGGGCCGCCCACGGGCGGGCCTGCTCCAGCTGGGCGGAGAGCGCGATCAGCGTCGCCTCGTCGCCGTACCGGCCGGCCAGCATCACACCGATCGGCAGCCCCTCGGCGTTCCAGTACAGCGGGACGTTGACCGCGGGCTGTCCGGTGGCGTTGCAGAGCGCGGTGAACGGGGTGAAGGACCCGAGGGCGGCGAACTCGGCCTGCGGGTCGGCGTCGTTGCGCAGCTCGCCCACGGCCACCGGGGGCGTCGCCAAGGTCGGTGAGAGGATCACGTCGTAGCCGGTTCCCGGCGGCATCAGGCCGTCGGCGAGGGACTGGGCGAGCATGCGGAAGGCGTACATCGAGCGTGCGAAGTCCGTGCCGGAGACCTGACCACCGCGCTCGCGCAGATAGCGGGTGAGCGGCATCAGCAGCTCCTCGCCCTCCGGCGGGACCGGCTGGTTGGCGGCCATCACGGACCACACGCGGGTGAAGGCCTCGCGGATCGAGTCGTCCGACGGCAGCGACAGCTGCTCGACCTGGTGGCCGAGCCCGGTCAGCAGCGCGGCGGTGTCGTCGGCGGCCGTACGGCAGTCGGGGTGGATCTCGACGCCCGGGATGGGCGCCCCGGTCAGCCAGGCGATCCGCAGCCGTCCGGGGTCGCGCAGGGCGTACGAGGCGAAGGTCTCGCCGGGCGGCAGCGACGGCGCCGCGTACGGGTCGCCGGGCATCGCGCCCGCCATGACGTCCAGCAGGGTGGCCGCGTCGGCGACCGTACGGGCCAGCGGGCCGGAGGTCGCCAGTCCGGTGATGTCGTGCATCAGCGGGCCGCCGCTGATCCGGCCGCGGCTGGGCTTGATGCCGTACAGCCCGCAGGCCGACGCCGGGATGCGGATCGAGCCGCCGCCGTCGCTGCCGTGCGCGAGGGGGGCCAGGCCGCCGGCGACCGCCGCGGCCGCGCCGCCGCTGGAGCCGCCCGCCGAGCGCGCCAGGTCCCAGGGGGTGCGGGCGGGCGGGGCGAAGCCGTTCTCGGTGTAGCAGGGCAGCCCGAATTCGGGCGTGTTGGTCTTGCCGAGCAGGATGGTGCCGGCCGCCCGCAGCTTGCCCGCGACATGGTGGTCGACCTCCGGCACATGCTCGGCGAGCGCCCGTGAACCCATCGTGCAGCGCACCCCGGCGACCTGGTGGAGGTCCTTCATGGGGACCGGGACGCCGTGCAGCGGCGGCAGTTCGCGGCCCTCGCGGCGGGCCGCGGCGGCCTCGCTCTCGGCCTCGGCCGCCTGCTTGCGGGCGATCTCCGGGGTGCGGGTGATGAAGGCGCCCAGTGTGTCGTCGAGCCGATCGATCCGCGCGAGGTAGTGCTCGGTCAGCTCCACGGGGGAGAGCTCACCGGACCGGATCCCCTCGGCCTGTTCGAGCGCGGACAGATCGTGTAGCTCGGCCATGGACGTCTCCCTACCTACGGGTGCCCGCGCGGCCCTGGTGCCGTACGGGCGCAAGGGCCGGTTTGCCTGCGCCGGATGCGCTGTCGGTGCGGGTGGTCAGCCCGTGAACAGTTGTTTCAGCTTGAGGGTGAGTTCGTAAAGGCCGTACAGGAAGGGGGCGGCCACCCACAGCCAGACGAGGACGAGGAGGAGGGTGCGGCGGGCGGTCACTGCTCGGCTCCCTTCGTGTCGGCGGGCGCGGGCCCGGATGTGGCGCGCCCGTCGGCGGTCGACTGGGCACCGGACGCGGGGGGTTGGTGGTGCCGGGGGTGCACGGGGCGGATGAGTTCGTTGGCGACGAAGCCCACGGCCAGCAGGCCGATCATGATGAAGAAGGAGGTGGAGTAGAGGTCGGGGCCGCTGCGGCCGGCCGACTTCCCGCCGTCGGCGACGGCGTTGACGATCAGCGGGCCCAGTACGCCCGCGGTGGACCAGGCCGTCAGCAGCCGGCCGTGGATCGCGCCCACCTGATACGTGCCGAACAGGTCCTTCACATACGCCGGGAGGGTGGCGAACCCGCCGCCGTAGAAGGACAGGATCACCGCCGCGCAGGCGATGAACAACGGCTTGGAAGCATCACCGGCCAGCGCGATCAGCAGGTACATCAGGGCGCCGGCGCCCAGGTAGAGGCGGTAGGCGTTCTTGCGGCCGGCCAGGTCGGAGGCCGAGGACCAGACGATCCGGCCGAGCATGTTGGCCAGCGAGAGCAGGCCCACGAAGCCGGCCGCGGCCGACGCGCTCACCGGTGCCGCGGTGCGGGCGAAGAAGTCGGAGACCATCGGGGCGGCCTTCTCCAGGATGCCGATGCCCGCCGTGACGTTCATGCACAGGATGACCCACAGGCACCAGAACTGCGGTGTGCGCAGCGCGCCGCGCGCCGAGACCTGGGCCGTGGTGACCAGCGGCCGGGCCGCCGAGGCGGCCACGGCCGGCCGGCCCGGCGGCCGCCAGTCGTCGGCGGGGACCCGCACCAGCACCACGCCCAGGGACATGAACACGGCGTAGCACGCGCCCATGACCAGGAAGGTCCGCGCGATGCCGGAGGTATCGGACCCCAGGGTGGCGAGCAGCTGGACGGACCAGGGCGAGGCGATCAGCGCGCCGCCGCCGAAGCCCATGATGGCGATGCCGGTGGCCATTCCGGGGCGGTCGGGGAACCACTTGATGAGGGTGGAGACCGGGGAGATGTAGCCGATGCCCAGGCCGATGCCGCCGATGACGCCGTAACCGAGGACGATCAGCCAGTACCGGCCGGCGGCCGCGCCGAGGGCGGCGACGAGTAAGCCGCCGCAGAAGCAGAGGGCCGAGACGCACATCGCCCAGCGCGGGCCGTTGCGTTCGACGAGCGTGCCCCCGAACGCCGCGGACAGCCCGAGCATCACGATGGCCAGCTGGAAGGGGAGCGCGGAGGCCGTCCCGGACAGCTTCAGGGCCGACTCCAGGGGCGGTTTGAACACGCTCCAGGCGTAGGCCTGTCCGATGGCGAGATGGATGGACAGGGCGGCGGGCGGCACGAGCCACCGGCTCCACCCCGAAGGCGCGACGATGCGGGAACGGGCGGACGCGATCATGTGGCGGAACGTACCCCGCCGATCACCCTCCGGGAAGGCCGCACGCCGAAGTCGCCGCGGCGCGCACCAACGCGGCGTTGCCGTCGGCCGGGGTGCGGCGAGAGGGAGCCCCGGCCGCACGGGGTCCTGGGGTGGACATGGACGTCCTCGGCACCGGCCGCCACCGCCTGCCGCGCCGCCTCGGCGAGCGCCGCCGGCGGCATCGGCGCCGCGCCCGAATCGGCCGCGGTCCGCGGTCCGTTGAGACATACCCGCGACATGCCACCGATGGGGGCACCGGGGTCCGACAACGGCTCCGGCCGTGGTGTGCGGACCGGGCGCTCCTACGCCGGCAAGCGGCGGCGGCCACCGGGCTCAGGCCGCGGCGAACGCCCCGGCGCCCTGGGCGCGGACCGCCGAGGTCAGCGCCTCACGGGTGAGCACCGACGCCGGGGCCAGCACCCCGCACTGTCGGCAGGCCGGCCCGGGTGCCGGGACGTCGGCCGTCTCCGGGAGCCAGGCGAAGCGGGTGCCGCCGCACACCGGGCAGTCCCGGCGCGGCCGCCCCGCCTCCATCGCCACGATCATGCGGCGCAGCACCTCCGCGAGCCGGGCCGCCGGGTGCCGTTGCGGTGACTCGCACGGCACGATGTCGCAGCCGCCCCAGGTCCGCCGGTGCCAGTCGTCGATCGCGCTGGGCTGCCGGATGCCGTCGTGCTTCTCCTTGCGGCGCCGGGCGGCGAACTCCTCCTCGTACGCGAGCCAGAGGGCGCGGGCCTCTTCCAGCTCGGTCAGCGCGGCGACCAGCCGCTCCGGGTCCGGATCGCGGTCCTGGGTCGCGATACCGGCCCGGGTGCACAGATGGTGCCAGGTCGCCCGGTGTCCGTAAGGGGCGAAGCGTTCAAGGCACTTGCGCAGGGCGGTACGCCGCTGAGCTGCGACGAGTCGTGGATTGCGGACCTGTTCTGCGAGGGCTCTGAAACCGGCCATTTCATCCCACCTCCGGGGGGAGGATCCGACTGGACGGGGATGGGACGTAGCCGGCCGCCGCCTGGATCCATCGAACTTTCGTGCGGTTCGCCGGTGTCGCGGCGAGATGTCACGACAGTGGCGGCCGTTGCGTCTGTGGGGAATTGGAAAAGGTGACTGTTGTTCACCTTCCGGCCGGGGATAACCGCCGGTAACGTCCCGCCCACCCTCCCCCGAGTTCGTGAGGAGCAGGGGGGACCCCCATCGAGGAGCAGGGATGCGACGACGTACCGGAAGGCTCAGGACCGCCGCGGCGGCGGCCCTGTTCGCCTTGGGTGCCACGGTCTTGGCACCACCCCCCACCGCGGCCGCCGCGCGGAACTTGGACCAGGCCGCCCACGACTACTGCGAAGGCCAGTGCGCCGACATCCTGCCGCCCGGCGCCACCGGCAACGCCACCCTGGTGGAGATCCTCGGCAACAAGCTGTTCGGCACCCACCCCGCGCACTCCACCGACCAACTCGCCCCGTACGGCGCGCTGGCCACCGGCTACCAGTCGCTCACCGACGACACCCTCACCCAGTTCTTCAACGACGCCTCCTTCGGCGTGCCCGACGGCCAGGTCGGCAAGGTCACCGCGCCCCGCGACGACGTGACCATCACCCGCGACAAGAAGACCGGCGTCCCGCACATCAAGGGCACCACCCGCTACGGCACCGAGTTCGGCGCCGGATACGCCGCGGGCCAGGACCGGCTCTGGCTGATGGACCTCTTCCGCCACATCGGCCGCGGCGAGCTGACCTCCTTCGCCGGCGGAGCGCTCGCCAACCAGGGCCTGGAGCAGCAGTTCTGGCCGCAGGCGCCGTACACCGAGAAGGACCTCCAGCAGCAGGTCGACTACATCAGGGACCACAACGGCGAGCGCGGCAAGCAGGCCATGGCCGACGCGCAGGCGTACGTCGACGGCATCAACGCCTACCGCGAGCAGTCCAAGAACGGCCGCTACTTCCCCGGCGAGTACGTCCTCACCGGGCACATCGACGCGATCACCAACGCCGGTGAGATCGCGCCGTTCACCCTCACCGACCTGATAGCGCTGGCCTCCGTGGTCGGCGGCCTCTTCGGCAACGGCGGCGGCGGGGAGGTCACCAACGCCCTGTCCCTGCTCGCCGCCCAGCAGAAGTACGGCGTCGAGAAGGGCACCGAGGTCTGGGAGTCCTTCCGGGAGCGCAACGACCCCGAGGCGGCCAAGACCCTGCACGACGGCAGCAGCTTCCCGTACGCCGTCAAGCCGGCCAGGGCCAAGGGCACGGCGCTGCCGGACCACGGCTCGGTCACCCCCGAGCCACTGGTCTTCGACCGCACCGGCGCGGCGACCACCAAGAGCGGTACGCCGCCCCGGGACCCGGTCGCGGCCCCGAAGAAGTTCCGCAAGCTGGAGGGCCTGTTCAAGGACGGGGTGCTGCCCAAGGGCAGCTTCAACCCCCACCAGCGCCGCGGGATGTCCAACGCCCTGCTGGTCTCCGGCAAGCACACCGCCAGTGGGCACCCCGTCGCCGTCTTCGGCCCGCAGACCGGCTACTTCGCGCCCCAGCTGCTGATGCTCCAGGAGATCCAGGGGCCCGGCATCAGCGCCCGCGGAGCCTCCTTCGCGGGCGTCGGGATGTACGTCCAGCTCGGCCGCGGCCAGGACTACGCCTGGAGCGCCACCTCCGCCGGCCAGGACATCACCGACACCTACGCGGTCGAACTGTGCAACGCCGACGGCTCGCCGGCCGCCAAGGACTCCACCTCCTACCGCTACCGCGGCTCCTGCGTCCCCATGGAGAAGCTGGAGCGCACCAACTCCTGGAAGCCCACCATCGCCGACCCGACGGCGGCCGGCTCGTACCGGATGCAGGTCTTCCGGACGAAGTACGGGACCGTCACCCACCGCGCCACCGTCCGCGGCAAGCCCGTCGCCTACACCGCCCAGCGCTCCACCTACCGCCACGAGGCCGACTCGATCATCGGCTTCCAGATGCTCAACGACCCCTCCGCCGTACGCGACGCCAGGTCCTTCCAGAAGGCCGCCCAGCACATCGGCTACGCCTTCAACTGGTTCTACGCCGACTCCCGCGACACCGCGTACTACAACAGCGGCCTCAACCCGGTCCGCAACCCCGCCGTCGACCCCTCGCTGCCCATCACGGCGGACGACGCCTACGAGTGGCAGGGCTACGACCCCGCCACCAACACCACCGACTACACCCCGCCCGCCCAGCACCCACAGTCCGTCAACCAGGACTACTACATCTCCTGGAACAACAAGCAGGCCGACGACTACGACTCGGCCGGCTTCGGCAACGGCTCGGTGCACCGCGGCAACCTGCTGGACGACCGGGTGCGCGCACTGACCGAGGAGGGCGGGGTGACCCGGGCCTCGCTGACCCGGGCGATGTCCGAGGCCGCCGTCACCGACCTGCGCGGCGAGGACGTGCTGCCCGAACTCCTGCGCGTGCTGGGCAGCAAGCCGGTCACCGACCCCCGGCTGAAGACCGCCGTCCAGCAGCTGCAGGCCTGGCGCAAGGACGGCGCCCAGCGCCGCGAGACCGCCGCCGGGTCGCACGCCTACACCCACCCCGACGCGGTCCGGCTGATGGACGCCTGGTGGCCGCTGATGATCGAGGCCGTCTTCAAGCCGGGCCTGGGCGGCGACCTGTACGACGCGCTGGGCGCCAACCTCGCCGTCGACGAGTCGCCGTCGGCCGGCCACGGCCCGACCGGAGGGCACGCGGGATCGGCGTTCCAGTACGGCTGGTGGAGCTACGCGGACAAGGACCTGCGCTCGGTGCTCGGTGACAAGGTCCGAGGTCCGCTCGCCAAGCGCTACTGCGGGGGCGGCGACCTCTCCGCCTGTCGCGACACCCTCCTGACCACGCTCGCGCAGGCGAGCGGCAGGACGGCCGAGCAGGTCTACCCGGGCGACGCGAGCTGCAAGGCCGGCGACCAGTGGTGCGCGGACGCCATCATCCACCGCGCGGTGGGCGGGCTGACCCACGACACCATCAGCTGGCAGAACCGGCCGACGTACCAGCAGGTCGTGGAGTTCCCGGCACACCGATAGACGGGTACCGGACACCGGTAGGCGGCTACCGGACACCGGTCGCCGGCAGGCGAAGGCCCCGGGTGGGATCCCGGGGCCTTCGCACGGGTGCGCGGGCTATGCTGCACAGTCCTGATTTCCGGGGAGGGAAAGCGAGTTGGGCGCGCATGGCCTTGTCAGGTCCGCAGCAGTACCCGCCGGAGCTGCTGGACACCACCATGGACCAGCTGCGCACTCTGATCGTCGTCCATGAGACGGGCACCGCGCTGGGCGCCGCCCGCCGGTTGGGCCGCGAACAGTCCAGTGTGCAAAAGCAGCTGGACAGGATGAACCGCACCTTCGCCGCGCTGTGCGGCGAGGAGCTGGTGCTCAAACAGGGACGGGGGAGGGACGCCCTGTTCACCGCGACCGGCGAGGCCCTGGTCGACCTGGCGCGGCGCACACTCGGCGAGTGGTCGGACGGTGTGCAGGGCGCCCGCCGCCGGCTCGGCAGGACGCTCTCCGTCGGCACCACCCGCTACACCCTCGGCTTCCTGCTGGACGCGGTGGAACGCGTCCGCGAGGACTACGAACGCGACGGTGTCGACCTCAAGGTCACTCACGTCCGCACCGGCGACCTCTTCACCAAACTGCGGTCCAAGGAACTCGACCTGGTCTGCGGCAGCGTCGTGGTCACGGAAGGCGCGGAGGCCGAACTGCTGGCTCCGTACGAGGTCATGGAGTGGCGCCGCAGCGGTCTGTCGCTGCTGACGAACCTGCCGCCGGAGCGGCTGCCCGGCACCTCCCTCGGCGCGGGCGAGCTGCCCCGACTGCCCCTGGTGATCTCGACGCGCGGCCTCATCGGCCGCTTCCTGACCGCGTGGTACGGCCCGGACTACCGCCAGCGGCTGTCCGTAGCGGCCGAGATCGAGGCCGCGCACTACGGCTTCGAGCTGCTGCGCTCCGGGGTCGTCAGCGGGGCGATGCTGGTCACCCGGGGCATCGGGGAGGCGGCCGCGGACGGCCGCCTCCCGGAGGCCGGCGGGCTGCGCACCCTGGAGATCGTCGGGGAGGCGGAGCCCCGGACCGAGGTGCTGGTCGGGGTCTTCACCCGGCGCGGGGAGCGGGCGTCGTATCCGCCCGGACACCCCCTCAACCTCCTGTGGGACGCGCTGTCGAGGGAGAGCGGCCGGTGGTGGCTCAGCTCGTGAGGCCCGCGCCGGAGCCCGCCGGCACCCCTACCAGGGGCTCGGGCCCTCAGGTCAGGTCCCGCTCCCGGGTCTCCGGCAGCGCCAGGACGCACACCAGGGAGACCACCGCCATGGCGCTCATGTACCAGCCCACCGACGTGGAGCCGAACTCCGACTGGAGCCGGGTGGCGACCAGAGGTGCCACCGCGCCGCCCAGCACCCCGCCCAGGTTGTAGGCCAGGGAGGCGCCCGAGTACCGCACCGCCGTACCGAACAGCTCCGGCAGGTACGCGCCCATCGGGCCGTACACCACGCCCATGCAGAACAGCGCGCCGCCGAGGCCGAGCGCGATCAGCGCCGGCTGCCGGGTGTCCAGCAGCGGGAAGAGCACCAGCCCCCAGAGCGCCGACAGGCCGCAGCCCGCCAGGACCAGCTTGCGGCGGCCGGCAGTGTCGGAGCGGGTGGCGGCGAGCCAGGTGCCGGCGGTCAGGAAGAGGCAGGCGATCAGGGAGAGCCCCAGCATGGTGTTGCGCGAGACGCCCAGTTCGCCGGTCGCGTAGGCCAGGCAGTAGGTCGTCGCGGTGTAGAAGAGCCCGTACGCCACGATCATGCCGCCGGCGCCCAGCAGCAGTTCGCGCGGATGCCGGCGCAGCACGTCGACCACGGGGACCCTGCTGGCCTCCTGAGCGTCCATCACCTTCGCGAAGACCGGTGTCTCGCTGATCTTCAGCCGCACGAACAGCCCGACGCCGACCAGCAGGAACGACAGCAGGAACGGCACCCGCCAGCCCCACGAGCGGAACGCCGCGTCGTCCAGCACCGACGACAGCAGCCAGAACACCCCGGTCGCCGCGAGGAATCCGACGGACGGGCCGATCTGCGGGAAGGCGGCATACAGCCCACGGCGCCTGCGCGGTGCGTGCTCGACCGCGAGCAGCGCCGCCCCGCCCCACTCGCCGCCCAGGCCGATGCCCTGCAGGAAGCGCAGCGCGATCAGCAGCAGCGGCGCCCAGACGCCCCAGGTGCCGTAGCCCGGCAGCAGTCCGACCAGCGCCGTGGACAGCCCCATCAGCAACAGCGAGGCGACCAGCACGGACTTGCGGCCCACCCGGTCGCCGAAGTGGCCGAAGATCACCGAGCCGATCGGCCGCGCGGCGAACGCCACCGCGTAGGTGGAGAAGGCCGCCAGGGTGGCGTTGACCGGCGAGAGGGTCGGAAAGAACGCCTGGTTGAGGACGAGCGCGGCGGCCGTCCCGTAGATGTAGAAGTCGTAGAACTCGATGGCCGTCCCGATGAACGAGGCCACGGCCACCCGCCGCAGGCTCTCGCCCCCGGCGTCCGCACCGGCCGCCGCCGGCGCACCGGCCGCCGTTTTCTGCACTGCTGTCGCATCATTGTTCACCAGCGCACTTTCCTGGTCGCTGTACGAGACAGTCAATAGCCGAACGCGCCGTCCCGGCCCCTGAGACGGACCGCGCGGCGTCGCTCGTCGGCGGGCGCGGTCCGTTGTCAGTGCCGTGTGGAACACTCGCCGGTGTGTTCGACCAAAGGGTCGAACGAGCTGTATATCAAGGGGGATTGGCTGTCATGGGCGTGACCATCGGGTTCATCGGCGCGACGACGGAGGAGCTGGACAGGGCGGAGAAGGACCCGGCGTGGGCCGACGGGTACACCTTCGAGCTGTACACCGGCGACGACGTCCCGGCGCGCCCCCAGGGCGGGCCGGACAAGGCGTGGGGCGGCCTGCAGTTCCTGCTCGACCAGACGGACCTGTACCTGGACTTCCTGATGGACGGCTCGCCGATCCTGGAGGACGGCACCCTGTTCGGGTGGTCAGCGGTGCAGATCGAGAGCCTGGCACGGCAGTTGCGGGCCACCTCGTGGGAGGAACTGGCGGTCCATTACGACCCCGAGCAGATGATGAAGGAGGAGGTGTACCCCAACGTGTGGAGGTTCGACCCCGAGGGCGAGCTGGAGTGGCTGAAGAGCGCCTACGAGGAACTCGTCGCGTTCTTCTCCGAGGCGGCCGAGGGCGGCTACGGGGCGTTCATGAGCTTCAGCTTCTAGGTCCGGCCCCTGAGGCTCCTTCGCGCCGCCGTGCGCCGCCCCGGTCAGTGCGGCGACGGATAGCGAAGATAACGGGCCCGCACGGCGCGGAACGCGGCGAGATCCTCCTGCCAGGCGGCGACGATCTCGTCCGGCTCCGCGCCCGCGTCGATCATCCTGCGCACGGTCGACGACCCGGTCAGCCGGTCGATGCCGTGGTCCGGGCGCCAGGCGAAGCCGTCCCAGACCCGCTGCGCGGTCACGAGCAGCGCGATGCCGGTGCGCACCGGGTCGAACGCCTCCCGGTCGTGCACATGGAGCTGGACTCCGCCGATCGTCTTCCCCTGGAACTTGGAGAAGGTGGGGGCGAAGTAGGCCTCCCTGAAGTGCACGCCGGGCAGGGCGAGTTCGTTCGCGGCCGCGGCCCAGCGGCGGTCGATTCCGTCGGCGCCCAGCAGCTCGAAGGGGCGGGTGGTGCCGCGCCCCTCGGAGAGGTTGGTGCCCTCGAACAGGCAGGTGCCCGCGTAGACGAGGGCGGTGTCCGGGGTGGGCATGTTGGGGCTGGGGGGTACCCACGGCAGGCCCGTGGCGTCGTAGAAGTCGCCGCGCCGCCAGCCGGTCATCCGCACGGTCTGAAGCTCCACCGGCCGTCCGGCGGCCGCGGGGACGAACTCGCCGTTGAACAGCAGCGCCAGTTCCAGCACCGTCATGCCGTGCGCCTGGGAGATCGGCTCGCGGCCGATGAAGGAGGCGTAGGCCTTGTCCAGGACCGGGCCGGCGGCGAAGCGGCCGGTGACCGGGTTCGGGCGGTCGAGGACGACGAAGCGCTTGCCGGCGAGGACGGCCGCGACCATGCAGTCGTAGAGCGTCCAGATATAGGTGTAGAAGCGCGCGCCGACGTCCTGGATGTCGAAGACGACGGTGTCCACGCCGGAGGCGGTGAAGACGGCGGCGAGCTCCTTGCCGCTCTTGTTGTAGGTGTCGTAGACCGGTAGCCCGGTGGCGGGATCGTCGTAGCGGCCTTCGGAGCCGCCCGCCTGCGCGGTGCCCCGGAAGCCGTGCTCGGGGCCGAAGACGGCGGTCAGCCGCACCCGTTCGTCGGCGTGCAGCACGTCCACGACGTGCTCGGCCGTCCGGGTGATGCCGGTGGGGTTGGTGACGATGCCGACCCGTCGGCCCTCCAGGAGGCGGTAGTCGTCGGCGGCCAGGCGCTCGAAGCCGGTGTGCACCCGCCGCCCGCCGCCGGGCGCCGGCTCGGCGGCCCGTGCGGGGGGTGCGGTCGCGGCCAGGGCCGTGCCGGCCGCGCCGGTCGCCGCCAGATGCCCGAGCAGAACGCGTCTCGACAGAGCCATCCGCACACCTCCGTGTCCAGCAGAGCAGGGAGCAGGGAACCAAGCGATGCGTGCCGTGTGCACGCTAGCCCGCCGGGCGCCGTTGGGGAACGGACCGGGCCGCGGCGAGCGGGGACCTTCCCGCTCATGGGAGACCCCCGGTCGAGCGAGGTCGAGACCGGGGGAGGAGTCGAGAGCCGGGGACGGCCTCTTCCGCCAGGACATACCGACTGGTTAGTCTGCCTGTCAGTCGAACCGATGCGACCGAGGGAGACCCAGTAGTGGAAGCCGTACGGGACAAGGCCGTCGTCGTGACCGGGGCGGGCGGGGGGATCGGTGCGGCCCTGGCCCGCCGGTTCGCCGCCGAGGGGGCCCGGGTCGTGGTCAACGACCTGGACGAGGCCAAGGCGAAGCGGACCGCCGAGGAGATCGGCGCCCTCGTGGTCCCCGGTGACGCCTCCACCGTCGTCCCGGCCGCCCGCGAGGCGCTCGGCGGCGCGATCGACGTCTTCTGCGCCAACGCCGGGGTCGGCACCGGCGGCGGGCCCAACGCGCCCGAGGAGGACTGGGCGCTGGCCTGGGACGTCAATGTCATGGCCCATGTACGGGCGGCGAAGCAGCTGCTGCCGGAGTGGCTGGAGCGCGGCAACGGGCGCTTCGTCTCCACCGTCTCCGCGGCCGGCCTGCTCACCATGGTCGAGGCGGCCCCGTACAGCGTCACCAAGCACGGCGCGTACGCCTTCGCCGAGTGGCTCTCGCTGACCTACCGGCACCGCGGCATCGACGTGCACGCCATCTGCCCCCAGGGCGTACGCACCGACATGCTCGCCGCCACCGGAGCCGCCGGGGAGCTGGTGCTGACCCCCACGGCCGTCGAGCCCGCGGCCGTCGCCGACGCGCTCTTCGCGGCGATGGAGCAGGGCCGCTTCCTGGTGCTGCCGCACCCGGAGGTCGCCGACTACTACGCCGCCCGGGCCGCCGACCCCGACCGCTGGCTGGGCGGCATGAACCACCTCCAGCGGAAACTGGAACAGGCGGAGGGCCGCGCCTGAGCCTTCTTCGGCAGGAACGGGTGGCGGGCCGGCCGGGCCCGGGCCGCCACCCCACGTCACACCAGGTGTTCCCCCGCAGGGATGATCAGGCGATCAGGAAGAAAGGGCCGCACCCCGATGACCTCCTACCAGGACAAGCCGTGGCTGGCACAGCTCACCGAAGCCCAGCGCGCCCCCGTCCGGCCGCACCCCTCGATGCTGCACGCCTTCCGGGCCGCGGTCGGCCGCGCCCCCGACCGCACCGCGCTCGCCTACTTCGACGGCCGGCTGTCCTACGCCGAGACCGACGCGCTCTCCGACGGCATCGCCGCCCACCTCGCCGGCCGCGGGTTCCGGCGCGGTGACCGTGCCGCGGTCATGCTCCAGAACACCCCGCACTTCGTGCTCGCGGTGCTCGGCGTGTGGAAGGCCGGCGGGGTGGTCGTGCCCCTCAACCCCATGTACAAGTCCGCCGAGGCCCGGCACATCCTCGACGACGCCGAGGCCACCGCCGTCATCTGCGCCGACCGCACCTGGGACGGCTATCTGCGCGCCACCGCGGCCGAGGCCCCCTCCGTACGGATCGCGCTGACCGCCGCCGAGCGGGAGCTGCAGACCCGCGACGACGCCCGGGTGCTGCGCGGCGAGCCGCTCGGGCCGCAGGAAGGGGCCGACGACCTGCAGACCGCCGCCCGCACCGCCGGGAGACTGCGCGCGGCCCTGGCCGACCCGGAGCTCACCGCCGACGACCTCGCGCTGATCAGCTACACCTCCGGCACCTCCGGCACCCCCAAGGGCGCCACCAACACCCACGGCAACATCACCTACAACGCCGAACGCCAGCGCACCGGCCTGAGCCTGCCCGAGGGCGCCACCTACTTCGCGCTCGCCCCGCTCTTCCACATCACCGGCATGGTCTGCGAACTGGCCGCCTGCATCGCCAACACCGGCACCCTCGCGCTCGCCTACCGCTTCGAGGCGGGCGTCGTCCTGGACGCCTTCCTGGAGCACCGCCCCGCCTACACGGTCGGCCCCTCCACCGCCTACATGGCGCTGATGGCCCACCCCGGCGTCACCCGCGACCACTTCGCGTCCTTCACGACGATGTCCTCCGGCGGCGCGCCGCTGCCGCCCGCCCTCGTCGAGAAGTTCCGGGCCGGCTTCGGCCCCTACCTCCACAACGGCTACGGCCTGACCGAGTGCACCGCGCCCTGCGCCAGCGTCCCGCCGGGCCGGCAGGCGCCGGTCGACGAGGTCTCCGGCACGCTCGCCGTCGGGGTGCCCGGCCCCGACACGGTCATCCGGATCGTCGGCGAGGACGGCCGGGACCTGCCGTTCGGCGAGCAGGGCGAGATCGCGGTGCGCGGCCCCCAGGTCGTCCCCGGCTACTGGCGCCGCCCCGACGCCACCGCCGAGGCCCTCCCGGACGGCGAACTGCGCACCGGCGACATCGGCTTCATGGACACCGACGGCTGGCTGTACGTCGTCGACCGCAAGAAGGACATGATCAACGCGGCCGGCTTCAAGGTGTGGCCGCGGGAGGTCGAGGACGTGCTCTACGGCCACCCCGCGGTGCGCGAGGCGGCGGTCGTCGGTGTGCCCGACCCCTACCGGGGCGAGACGGTCAAGGCGTATGTCAGCCTGCGTCCGGGGCAGGATCTGGACCCCGCCGAGCTGTCCGCCTACTGCGAGGAGCGGCTCGCGGCGTACAAATATCCCCGTGAGGTGGAGATCCTGGCAGAGCTTCCCAAGACCACGAGTGGCAAGATCCTCCGACGGGAGCTGCGCCACCGCGCATGACGTACGCACGAAGGACAGGTGAGGGCGATGGCCGGCACGAAGGACGGCAACGGCAACGGCGGCGCGAAGCCGGTGGCCCAGAGGCTGCTGGCCACCGCCACCAAGCTCTTCGCGGAGCAGGGCTATGACCGCACCTCCGTCCAGGAGATCGTCGACGCGGCGGGCGTCACCAAGGGCGCCCTGTACCACTACTTCGGCTCCAAGGACGATCTGCTGCACGAGGTCTACGGCCGGGTCCTGCGGCTGCAGCAGGAGCGCCTGGACCACTTCGCGAACGCCGACGCGCCGGTCGAGCGGCGGCTGCGCGACGCCGCCGCCGACGTCGTCGTCACCACCATCGAGAACCTCGACGACACCAAGATCTTCTTCCGCTCGATGCACCATCTCAGCCCGGAGAAGGACAAGCAGGTGCGCGCCGAGCGGCGGCGCTACCACGAGCGCTTCCGGGCCCTGATCGAGGAGGGCCAGCGCGCCGGGGTGTTCGCCGCCGGCATCCCCGCCGACCTCGTCGTGGACTACCACTTCGGCTCGGTGCACCACCTCGGCACGTGGTACCGCGAGGACGGCCCGCTCAGCCCGCAGCAGGTCGCCGACCACCTGGCGGACCTGCTGCTGCGCGCCCTGCGGCCCTGAGAGGCGACGGACGGCGCCGGGCCCCGCGGCTGTAAGTCCGCGGGGCCC
>NZ_JBHYJC010000026.1:0-100344 GCF_042749045.1 Streptomyces sp. NPDC059008
GCCGGGGTGCACACGCACCCCGGCCGCCGCCGTGCTGTGCGCCCCCTTTTACCTGCCTTTTCTCGCCTTCTTGGCGGAAGGGGCGCATGGGGCGCACCCCCGAGGCACGATTGTCAGTGGTTCCCGGTAGCGTTTCGGTAGAAACGAGGAGTGGGCGGGCATCGGCGGACAAGGGACCATGTGCGGTCAGCTGCCGCGGCGCGCCCCGTAAAGGCCGTATTCGCCGTGGGTCCGGCGAGTCGGCATGAGGCGCTGGAGAAAAGGAAGGACGGCGAACTGCCGTGTATCGCTGGGAGATCACCCGGGCCGCACTGGCGCAGCGCGTTTTCGCCATCGTCCGCAGCACGACGTACGACGAGGCGAGCGCCACCGCCGACACCCTGCTCTCCGCCGGCATCACGAGCCTGGAGATATCCCTCACCACCCCCTTCGCGCTGGAGGCGGTCACGACGCTGACCCGTGAGCTGGGTGACGACGCGGTCATCGGCGCGGGCACGGTCCTTGACGGGGTGTCAGCCCGGATGGCGGTCGACGCCGGCGCCCGCTACCTGGTCTCACCGAGCCTGGACGCCGAGGTCATCCGCACGGGCCACCGCTACGGCGTCCCGGTCTTCCCCGGAGTGTCGACGCCGACCGAGATGGTCCGCGCCCTCGAACTGGGCGCGGACGCCCTCAAGCTGTTCCCCGCCTCGGCGCACCACCCGTCCTGGCTCAAGGACATCCGCGCCGCCCTGCCGCAGGTGCCGCTGCTGCCGACGGGCGGGGTGACGCTCGACAGCGCGCCGGAGTGGATCGCCGCCGGCGCCGTCGCCGTAGGCATGGGCTCGGCGCTCTCCGAAGGCGACCGCGACACCGTCGCCAAGCGCGCCGCCGAACTCCTCACCCGCCTCGCCGAGGCCACCCCTGACCAGGAGCCGGGCCGCGCCGCGGGCCTCTACGACGACTGACGGCCCCGAGACCTCCGCGGCGGCCCCGTCCCCCCGGCCGGTCGAGGGGTTCACCGCGACCAACGGCTCTGCCACGCTGACTGCTTCGGCCATGTGATCACGTCGCGGTGCGCGCCGCCTCCTGCCCGGCGCGCACCGCGGCCGAGCGCGTGACCGCCCGACCAGGAGCCACAGCAGCCACAGGAGCCCATATGAAGCGCGCCGCCACCCTGTCCGCCCTCGCCTGTCTGCTCGCCGTCACCGCCGCCGCGCCGGCAGCCTCCGAGGCCCCCGCCGCGCCCAAGGGAGCGCTCTCCGGGTCCGGCAAGAAGGCCTCGGCCCTCGACACCGTCCCGCGGCGCGGGGTACTGCGCGTCTGCACCACCGGCGACTACCGCCCCTTCACCCACCTCGACCCCACCACCGGCAGGTACCGCGGAGTGGACATCGACATGGCCCGGGACCTCGCCAAGAGCCTGGACGCCACGCCCCGTTACGTCGCCACGACCTGGGACCGGCTGGTCGCCGACCTGTCGGCCGGCCGCTGCGACATCGCCATGGGCGGGGTGTCCATCACCCTCCCGCGCGCCCGCTCCGTCTCCTTCAGCGAACCGACCCGCACGGACGGCAAGACACCCATCGCGCGCTGCGCGGAGCAGGACAAGTACCAGACCCTGGAGCAGATCGACCGCCCGGGCACCACCGTCATCGTCAACCCCGGCGGCACCAACGAGGAGTTCGCCCGCGCCCACATCAAGCGGGCCACCCTCAAGGTCCATCCGGACAACACCACCATCTTCGACGAGATCATCGCGGGCCGCGCCGACGTGATGATGACCGACGCAGGCGAGACCCGCTACCAGGCCAAGATCCACCCCGAACTCTGCTCGATCCACCCGGACAAGCCCTTCACCTTCTCCGAGAAGGCCTACGCCCTGCCCCGCGGTGACACCGAGTTCACGGCCTATGTGAACCAGTGGGTCCATCTGGCCACCCACGACGGCACGTACCACAGGTACGAGGAGGAGTGGATGAAGTAGCGAAGAGGGCCGACCGGTTACCGCAGGGCGTACCGGGTGGTGACGCCTTGACGCAGGTGAGGGGCGGCCTTCGCGCGCAGGCGACGGGCCGGGTGAGAGGCGAGAGGAAAGGCGGAGCGATGGCGGGTGCGGAGCAGGGGAGCGCGGTCCTCGATCTTGCCGCGGCGCAGAAGGGGCTGGACGCGCAGCCGTTCAGCAGGCTGGTGCGAGCACGGATCACCGAGTTCGGGGACGGCGGGGCCACGCTGGAGATCGAGATCCGCGAGGAACTCCTGCAGCAGAACGGGTTCCTGCATGGCGGGGTGCTGTCGTACGCCGCCGACAACACCCTCACCTTCGCCGCGGCCACCGCCCTGGGCCCGGGCATCGTCACCGGTGGATTCTCGATCCAGTACCTCCGCCCGGCATACGGTCGTACGCTGCGGGCCCGTGCCGAGGTCGTACAGGCGGGGCGTCGGCAGGCCGTGTGCCGCTGCGATCTGACGGTGATCGGGGCGGACGGGGCGCAGAGCCTGTGCGCGGTGGCGCAGGGGACGGTGCTGCCGCTCAACGGCCCGTCGGCGGAAGGCACCCGTTAGACATCTAGACGTCAGCCGCCGGTCGCGGTGTCGTGTCGCGGTGCCGGATGGCCCAGCACGTTGACGATCCGGCCGTCGGGGTCCTTGGTGAAGAAGCGGCGCACGCCCCACTCCTCGTCCTGGAGGGGGTGGACGATCTCGGCGCCGGCGGCCAGCAGGGTGGCGTACACCGCGTCCACGTCGTCGACCTCGATGCTCATGTCGGGGGCGACGGGGGCGGTCCGGTCCTCGGTCATGACGATGAGCTGTGCGGTGGGGTTGGCGGGGGAGGCGAGGGTCATGACCCAGCCCAGGTTCATGACCTGCTCCAGGCCCAGCAGGCCGTAGAACGTGCGGTTCTCCTCCAGGGCGTCGGAGTGGATGTCGGGGACGACACGGCGTACGGACACGGGGCCTCCTCGGTCGGGGTCTCACTGGCTATCAGAAAAGGCCATGAGCGCGCAGGGGCGCGGCGCGGGTGCGGCCTGCCCCGGCCGATCAAGGGCCCTCGGGTAGTAGTCCTTGTCCGGACAATGTGACCTCCGGACTTCCCGTCATCTGCCGGGGCGGATACGCTCGCCAGCGTGGGGAAACGCGATACAGAAGATGCCCTGGGCGCCGAGAGCCCCGTCCAGTTCAGCGTGGACCGGAGCAGCCCGGTCCCGCTGTATTTCCAGTTGTCCCAACAGCTGGAGGCGGCGATCGAGAACGGCAGGCTCGCCCCCGGCAGTCTGCTCGGCAACGAGATCGAGCTGGCCGGCCGGCTCGGGCTGTCCCGGCCGACCGTGCGGCAGGCGATCCAGTCGCTGGTCGACAAGGGGCTGCTGGTGCGCCGCCGCGGCATCGGCACCCAGGTCGTGCACAGCCAGGTCAAGCGCCCCCTGGAGCTGAGCAGCCTCTACGACGACCTGGAGGCGGCCGGGCAGAAGCCGGCCACCCGCGTGCTGCTCAACACCACCACCGAGGCCGACGCCGAGGTCGCCGCCGCGCTGGGCATCGCCGAGGGCGCGGAGGTCGCGCTGGTCGAGCGGTTGCGGCTGACGCACGGTGAACCCGTGGCCCATCTGCGTAACCACCTGCCCGCAGGCCTGCTCAAGCTGGAGACCGCCGAGCTGGAGGAGACCGGTCTGTACCGGCTCATGCGGTCGGCCGGGATCACCCTGCACAGTGCCCGCCAGGCCGTCGGCGCCCGTGCCGCGACGGCCGAGGAGGGGCAGCGGCTCGACGAGCCCGAGGGCGCCCCGCTGCTCACGATGCAGCGGACGACGTTCGACGACACCGGGCGCGCGGTCGAGTTCGGCTCGCACGTCTACCGTGCCTCGCGCTACGCCTTCGAATTCCAGCTGCTGGTCCGCCCCTGACCTGAGCGCTTCGGGCGGGGCGCGTGGCCATGTCGTTTCGGGGTCGCCGGAAAGTCCGGCGGCCCCTTCGTGCCGTGACGGTGTCTTCGTCGTGATTTCGGGGCGTTTTCGTGATGTTTTCCGCGGGTGTTTTCCGTGGTGTTTTCGGCGGGGATCGCGGGGCGGGTGATCTTTCTTCGGGGGGCGGTCAGTGGCTGACCTGGGCCCGCATGGAGGGGTGATACGGGTAGGTGTGTACCGATATGCCGTGCGTCTGCGTCAGAATGTTCGGACAAAGTATTGACGTGGCTCCGTGGGCGCCTTAGAACTCTTCCAGCCGCATTCAGGCGGCCGGGAGAAAGGCGGTCCCACGATGATCGGCGTGCGCAACGTACGTATGGCTCGACCCGTCAATGTCCTCAGCGCGGCGGCCCTGGTGGCGGCCCTCGCGCTGGTCACCGGATGCAGCAGCTCCGGGGGAAAGGGCTCCGAAAGCAAGCCCGGGGCGTCCGGCAGCGGCGGCAAGGCCGCCGGTACGCCCCGGCTGACCATCGGCATGGTCAGCCACTCCGGTGAGGGCGACACCTTCTGGGACATCGTCCAGAACGGCGCGAAGGCGGCCGCCGCCAAGGACAACGTGAAGTTCCTCTACGCCAGCGACAAAGAGGGCTCCAAGCAGGCCCAGCTGATCCAGTCCTACATCGACGCGAAGGTCGACGGGCTGATCGTCACCCTCGCCAAGCCGGAGGCCGTCAAGGCCGCCGTCCGCAAGGCCGTCGCGGCGGGCATCCCGGTCATCACGATCAACTCCGGCGGCGAGTTCTCCAAGGCGTACGGCGCGTTGACGCACATCGGCCAGGACGAGTCCGTGGCCGGCGAGGCCGTCGGCGAGGAGCTCGCCGGCCGGCACGCCAAGAAGGTCCTGTGCGTCATCCACGAGCAGGGCAACGTGTCGCTGGAGGACCGCTGCGCGGGCGTCCGCAAGGGCTTCGACGGCAAGGTCGAGAACCTCAACGTCGACGGCACCAACGCGCCGGCCTCGCAGTCCTCGGTCGAGGCCAAGCTGCAGTCCGACAAGTCCATCGACTCGATCGTCACGCTCGGTGCCCCGATGGCGGCGATCTCCGTCAAGGCCAAGGAGGACGCGGGCAGCGACGCCCAGGTCGCGACGTTCGACCTGAACCCCGCCGTGGTCAAGCTCCTCAAGGCCAAGGACGTCGCCTTCGCGGTCGACCAGCAGCCCTACCTCCAGGGCTACGAGGCGGTGGACCTGCTCTGGCTGAACAAGACCAACGCCGATGTGCTCGGCGGCGGAAAGCCGGTGCTCACCGGCCCGGCCCTGGTGGGCCAGGAGGACGTGCCGAAGTTGGAGGAGTACACCGGGCGCGGGACCCGGTGAAGCCATGACGGAAGGCGGGACCCGATGAACCGGTACAGATCGCCGGTAACGGATACTTGGGCGGTTGGAGCCGGCCGCCCGGTACCGGTGTGCGACACCGTGAAGGCGCAGCCAGGACGGCCCGGAGGGGCCGGACGGGCGAGACAGCCAGGACGGCCGGAGCAGCCAACACGGCCTATACAGCCAACACAGCGTGACATCAGCGGGAAGGGCAAGTCCTCGTGGCAAGGGTTCAAAGAAGGGGACGCGTCGTGAGCGCCGTGGTGGCGGCGACGCTCGGCGCCTCGCTGGCGGGATGCAGCGCCACCGGAGGCAAGCGGGCCGAGGAGGAACGCGCGGCCCAGGCCGCCGGCGGCAAGGCCGCGGTGAACACCCCCAGGTGGACGTTCGCGATGGTCACCCACTCGGGAGACGGCGACACGTTCTGGGACATCGTGCAGAACGGCGCCGAGCAGGCCGCCGCCAAGGACAACATCAAGTTCGTCTACGGGCACGACAAGGAAGCCAGCCGGCAGAGCCAGCTCGTGCAGTCCTACATCGACCAGAAGGTCGACGGACTGATCGTCTCGCTGGCCAAGCCGGACGCCATGAAGGACGTCGTCCGCAAGGCCGAGAAGGCCGGTATACCGGTGATCACGGTGAATTCCGGGGCCGAGGAGTCCAAGGAGTTCGGTGCGCTCAGCCATATCGGCCAGGACGAGACGGTGGCCGGTGAGGCCGTCGGCGAGGAACTGAACAAGCGCGGCAGGAAGAAGGCGCTCTGCGTCCTGCACGAGCAGGGCAACGTCGGCCACGAGCAGCGCTGCGACGGCGCCGGGAAGACGTTCAAGGGCGATCTGCAAAAGCTCTACGTCGAGGGCACGAACATGCCCGACGTGCAGTCCTCGATCGAGTCCAAGCTCCAGTCGGACCGCGGAATCGACTCCGTCGTCACCCTCGGCGCGCCGTTCGCCGCCACCGCGGTCAAGGCCAAGGAGCAGGCCGGCAGCGAGGCCGAGATCGACACCTTCGACCTCAACGCGCAGGTCGCGGACGGCCTCAAGAACGACTCGCTGGGCTTCGCGGTCGACCAGCAGCCCTATCTGCAGGGCTACGAGGCGGTCGATCTGCTCTGGCTCTACAAGTACAACTCCGACGTTCTCGGCGGCGGCAAGCCGGTGCTCACCGGCCCCCAGGTGATCACCAAGAAGGACGCCGCCGCGCTGCAGGAATACACGAAGCGGGGAACACGATGAGCACCACCGACGCACCACCTCTGCAGCCCGCGGGCCCGCCCGCCAAGCACGCCGACGAACGCCTGCTGCACCGCTCCCTGGCGCGCCGCCTGATGGGCCGCCCCGAGCTCGGCTCGGTCGTCGGCGCGGCCGCCGTCTTCCTCTTCTTCTCCTTCGTCGCCGAACCCTTTCTGCAGCCGTCCAGCCTCTCCACCGTGCTGTACGCCTCGTCGACGATCGGCATCATGGCCGTGCCGGTGGCGCTGCTGATGATCGGCGGCGAATTCGATCTCTCGGCCGGTGTCATGGTCGTCAGCTCGGCGCTGATCTCGTCCATGTTCAGCTACCAGATGACGGCCAACACCTGGGTCGGTGTCGGGGTGTCGTTGCTGGTCACCCTCGCCATCGGGGTCTTCAACGGATTCCTGCTGACCCGTACGAAACTCCCGAGCTTCATCATCACGCTCGGTACGTTCTTCATGCTGACGGGCCTCAATCTCGGCTTCACCAAGCTGGTCAGCGGCACCGTCTCCACGAAGTCGATCTCCGACATGGAGGGCTTCGAGTCGGCCCGTGCGGTCTTCGCCTCGCATCTGACGATCGGCAGCGTCGACGTCCAGATCACCATCCTGTGGTGGATCGTGCTGGTCGCGGTGGCCACCTGGATCCTGCTGCGCACCCGCGTCGGCAACTGGATCTTCGCGGTGGGCGGCAACTCCGACGCCGCACGGGCGGTGGGCGTCCCGGTCACCAAGACCAAGATCGGCCTCTATATGGGCGTCGCCTTCGCCGCCTGGGTCTCCGGACAGCACCTGCTGTTCTCGTACGACGCGATCCAGTCCGGCGACGGGGTGGGCAACGAGTTCCTCTACATCATCGCCGCGGCGGTCGGCGGCTGCCTGATGACCGGCGGCTTCGGCTCGGCGATCGGTGCCGCCGTCGGTGCCTTCATCTTCGGCATGACCAGCAAGGGCATCGTCTACGCCCAGTGGAACCCGGACTGGTACAAGTTCTTCCTCGGCGCGATGTTGCTCCTCGCCACACTCCTGAACGCATGGGTCCGCAAGCGGGCGGAGGAGAAGTCATGACAGACCTGGAGAAGAAGACCGCCGAGGGCGGGAAGGCGGCCCTGGTCGAGCTGACGGACGTCAGCAAGTTCTACGGCAACATCAAGGCCCTGGAGGGGGTGTCCCTGGAGGTGCACGCGGGAGAGATCTCCTGTGTGCTCGGCGACAACGGCGCCGGCAAGTCCACCCTCATCAAGATCATCGCGGGGCTGCACCAGCACGACGCCGGCACCTTCACCATCGAGGGCGAGGAGACCACCCTCTCCTCCCCGCGCGAGGCCCTGGACCGCGGTATCGCCACCGTCTACCAGGACCTGGCCGTGGTCCCCCTGATGCCGGTGTGGCGCAACTTCTTCCTCGGCTCCGAGCCGACCACCGGTGTGGGCCCCTTCAAGCGGCTCGACGTCCGTACGATGCGCGAGACCACCCGCAGCGAACTGCTGCGGATGGGCATCGACCTGCGCGATGTCGACCAGCCGATCGGGACCCTCTCGGGCGGTGAACGGCAGTGCGTCGCCATCGCGCGGGCCGTCTACTTCGGCGCCAAGGTCCTCGTACTGGACGAGCCGACGGCGGCGCTCGGCGTCAAGCAGTCCGGCGTCGTGCTCAAGTACGTCGCGGCCGCCCGGGACGCCGGGCTCGGCGTGGTGTTGATCACCCACAACCCGCACCACGCCTACCTCGTCGGCGACCGTTTCGTCCTCCTCAAGCGCGGCACGATGGCCGGCAGCCACGCCAAGTCGGAGATCGCCCTGGAGGAGCTGACCCGCCAAATGGCGGGCGGCAGCGAACTGGAACAGCTCAGCCACGAGCTGGCCCGCACCGCGACACCGGAATTCCCCGGCGGCCACCGGCCCGACTGATCACCGGCCGACGCTCCCGCGCCCCGCGATGCACCGCGGGGCGCGGAAGCATGTGCGCGATGCGCCGCACTGCCCTGGTGATGCACAATCGCAGCGAACCAGCACATCGAGGCCCCGGCCTCCCGAGACCCCGCAGGGACGAGACGACTCTTGCGCGCACGCAGCAGCCGCACGGGGGCACCACCCACGCCCTTCAGGCAGTGGGGGAGCAACGGCGAAGAGGTGGGTCGATGAGCATGTACCGGGACCGGGTGCACCGGGGATCCGCCAGAGCCACCGTGCTGCGCACGGTCGGCACCCGCGAGCGGCGCTCGCATCTGACCGCCCCCCGCGTGCCCACCGTCGGCATCGACATCGGCGGCACCAAGGTCATGGCGGGCGTGGTCGACGCCGACGGGACCATCCTGGAGAAGGTCCGCACCGAGACGCCGGACAAGTCCAAGAGCCCCAAGGTCGTCGAGGACACCATCACCGAGCTGGTGCTCGACCTCTCCGACCGGCACGACGTCCACGCGGTGGGCATCGGCGCGGCCGGCTGGGTCGACGCCGACCGGTCCAATGTGCTCTTCGCCCCCCATCTGAACTGGCGCAACGAGCCGCTGCGCGACCGGCTCGCCGGCCGCCTGGCCGTCCCCGTCATGGTCGACAACGACGCCAACACCGCCGCCTGGGCGGAGTGGCGGTTCGGCGCCGGCCGCGGCGAGGACCACCTCGTCATGATCACCCTCGGTACGGGTATCGGCGGCGCCATCCTGGAGGACGGCGCGGTCAAGCGCGGCAAATACGGTGTGGCAGGCGAATTCGGCCATATGCAGGTCGTCCCCGGCGGCCACCGCTGCCCGTGCGGCAACCGCGGCTGCTGGGAGCAGTACAGCTCCGGCAACGCACTCGTACGGGAGGCCCGGGAGCTGGCCGCCGCGGACTCCCCGGTCGCGTACAACATCATCGAGCGGGTCGGCGGCCGTATCGGCGACATCACCGGGCCGCTGATCACCGAGCTGGCCCGGGAGGGCGACGCGATGTGCGTCGAGCTCCTCCAGGACATCGGCCAGTGGCTCGGCGTCGGCATCGCCAACCTCGCCGCCGCCCTCGACCCGTCCTGCTTCGTCATCGGCGGTGGTGTCAGCGCCGCCGACGACCTCCTGATCGCCCCGGCCAGGGACGCCTTCCGGCGCCACCTCACCGGCCGTGGCTACCGCCCCGAAGCCACCATCGCCAAGGCCCAGCTGGGCCCGGAGGCCGGAATGGTCGGCGCCGCCGACCTCGCCCGCCTGGTGGCCCGCCGTTTCCGCCGCGCCAACCGTCGGCGCGTGGAGCGTTACGAACGCTACGAACGGGCCGGCCGCCGATGACCGAAACCGAGTCACCCACCATGCACGACGACCACCACCCCGCCCCGCCGCCCCGCGCCAAGCGCCGCCGCCCCCTGCTGACGGCGCTGATCGTCTTCCTGCTGATCGCGATCCCGGCCGGCTACATCGTCATCTCCGCCGAGCAGAGCCGCGACAGCGGCGAGGGCAAGGAGCAGGAGGCCGCCGCCACCGGCCTGACCAACGCCTTCCCCTCCAAGGTCCAGCAGCGGATCTACAACGTGCCGGTCCCGATCGGCTCCACCCCGGTCTGGTACTACGAGACCAACTCCTGGCAGACCAGCTCGCTGTTCGTCCAGTTCCGGACCAACGACTGGGGCCTGGAGCACTACCTCAAGGCCGTCGGCACCAGCACCGCCGCCCTCAAGAAGGACCGGCAGACGATTCCGCCCGCACAGGCGGCGAAGGTCGGCTGGGACTTCAGTGTCGACTGGCCGTGGGCGGGCACGACGACCACGAGCAAGTCACCGCACCCGTACCAGCGGATCATGGTCAGCTTCGACGAACCGGGGCACCCGGTCGTCTATACCGTCTCGACCGTGAGGTTCTGACCTGCGCGGACCCGCTCCGGGCGCGGGCGGCGGGCCGCTGAGGGCCGCTGCGGGCCCGTGACGGGTGAGGGTGCCGCCTCCTATGGCAGAGCGCGCTGATAGTCGCTGGGGTACCGGTCACCTGGCCTCCTCACGGCGCACACTGGACACCTGCGACGCCAGCGAGGCCAGCGACACCTGCGACGCCATCGGCTTCTCCGTCATAGGGGCGCACACGCTGTGGTGGGGCGGCTGCGCCTGGGACTCGTTCGCCCTGCCCCATGTACAAGGGGGTGTTGAGCGGGTCGAGTGTCGGCTTGGCAGCACCGCACTGATGGTGTCAGTGGTGTCTACTACCGTCGATGGCGTGACCGAACCTGACGAGACGTACGACCCGACCCGGCACCCCGACCTGCTCAGTACTTCCCCGACATCGTCAGCGGGGAGCTTGAGCCGTTCTTCAACCTGGCCAGGAGGACCGCCGCGACCTCCCTCGTCCTGCGCAGCTACCGACCCGAATCGCTGCCAACGGCACCGTCAACAACGGCCCCGGACAGAACACCAAGTTTTGGGGAGATGGCCTGGCTGGAGGGCGACCGCCGACCCCAGTGCGGAAGTCGCGGCCATTCAGGCCAGGACGACCGGCTCGCCGCTCAGCGTCACACCCGCCCGGCGCAGCTCGCTGATCGCGGTACTGGTGGTGTCGGCGGCAACGCCGGCGGTGTAGTCGAGCAGGACCCGTACCGCGAAGCCCGCTCGTACGCCGTCCAGCGCGGTGGCCTTCACGCAGTGGTCGGTAGCGATGCCGACGACGTCGAGATCGCTGACGTCGCGGGCACGCAGCCAGTCGGTCAGTGACGTGCCGCCCTGAGTCGAGCCCTCGAAGCCGCTCTTCGAGGCGGAGTGCGCCCCCTTGTAGAAGACCTCGTCGACGGCCCCGGCGGTGGCGGCCGGCTCGAAGCTCGGGTGGAACTCGCTTCCCTCGCTGCCGACGACGCAGTGTACGGGGAAGGAGTTCTCGAAGTCCGGGTGCTCGGAGAAGTGAGCCCCCGGGTCGATGTGGTGGTCGCGGGTGGCGACGATGTAGGCGTAACTCCCGTCGGCGCGTCGCACCAGGTCGGCGATGGCGGCGGCCCTGTCCGCGCCGCCCTTCACCGGAACACTTCCGCCCTCGCAGAAGTCCTTCTGCACATCGACGACGATCAATGCACGGCGCACGGCACATCCTTTCCCGCAAGTGAACCCCTTGCTGCTATGTTCGCCGCCTCCGGCAATGCGCAGAAGCAGCACTCGCCAGCCGCTCACCCGACTGGGCGTCGGGGCGGCACGCGTTACTCGGCAACCGAGCACACACTGCGCGGCCGTCCCAATAAGCGGGCAGAGCTCACAGGTGCCGTTGAGCTGTTGTCCGGGCGGTTGTCGATGGACGGGCAGTCGGACCGCAGCGGAATCCTGTGGATCCTCAAGCCGCAGTCGTGAGAGGGGTCGACGGCTGGCCGGGAGCCAGTGCGGCAGGGGCAGGCAGTGTTCCACGAGGCAGGTCTGTCGGAGGGTAGCCCCACTGAGTGGGCGTCGACCGGGCCATACAACTGAATCCCTTGCATTTCTCGGAAGAATCCTTACGGCTCACTCATACGGGCGTGGTGTTGCTGCGGGGCGTTTTCGGCTCTGTCCGCGTGACCATGTTCGTCGTCACGAGGGTGGGGGCCGGATGGCCAAGGAAACTGTGCTGCGTTGTACGGCGTGGGAGTGAGGCCGTGGAGGCCCCGCCCCGGGCTGTCGGTGGTCACGGCCGGTCCCGGCCCCGATGTCCAGAGCACGAGCCCTGGACAGGGCGAACGCAGGGTAGGGCTATGCACCTGACTCCACACGAACAAGAGCGTCTGATGATTCATGTGGCGGCGGATGTCGCCGAGAAGCGTCGGGCTCGAGGGATTCGGCTCAACTACCCCGAGGTCGTTGCGCTGTTAACCGTCCACGTCCTTGAAGGTGCGCGCGAGGGGAGAACGGTCGCCGAGCTCATGTCGTCAGGGAAGAAGCTGCTGCCCCGGGAGGAGGTCATGGAGGGCGTCCCGGAGATGATCAAGAACGTACAGGTGGAGGCCACGTTCCCCGACGGCACGAAGCTGGTCACCATCCACGATCCCTTCCCCGAAGCGGGCGAGGACGACAAGCCGCTGGTCTCACCGGGCAAGGTGGATTTCTCCACGCAGCCGGACGACGAGTTCGTGCGCTTCAACGAGGGCCGCGAGGTCACTCCCCTGACCGTGACCAACCCGTGCGACCGTCCCGTCCAGGTCGGCTCCCACTACCACTTCCACGAAGCCAACCCCGGCCTGGACTTCGACCGTGACGCCGCCTGGGGCAAGCGCCTCCACGTCCCGGCCGGCAGCTCCGTACGCTTCGAGCCCAACGCGCCCGAGGACGTCGAGCTCGTCCCCATCGAGGGCAAGCGTGTGGTGCACGGCCTGCGCGGCCAGGTCGGCGGCCCCCTCATCAGCGTCCAGGATTCATCCGATGAGGTCGGGGGTGAGCTCGATGGCTGAGCGCTGCTGTCCTGAGCCCCCCAAGCCGTCCGACCCCTTGACCCGCGCCCAGTACGCGGACCGGTTCGGTCCGACGATCCGCGACCGCATCCGTCTCGCCGACACGGAGCTGCGGATCGAGATCGAGGACGACTGGGCCGGCGGTCCCGGGCGCAGCGGGAACGAGATGGTCTTCGGTGGCGGCAAGGTGATCCGCGAGTCGATGGGGCAGTCCATCGCGCCACGCGATCCACGCGGCGACGACGAGTCCGGTGACTCCGACGCCGGCGACGTCGTCGAGCCCCCGGACACCGTCATCACCGGCGCCGTCATCCTGGACCACTGGGGCATCGTCAAGGCCGATGTGGCCATCCGCGACGGCCGCATCACCGCGCTCGGCAAGGCGTACAACGACGAGACGATGGACCGTCTCCATGACGGGGCCGGTCAGCACAACGACGTCGGCCCGGCGCCCGCGGATTTCGTCATCGGCCCCGAGACGGAGGTGATCGCGGGCAACGGGAAGATCCTGACCGCCGGCGGGGTCGACACCCACGTTCACTTCATCTGCCCCGAGCAGGTCGGTGAGGCGCTGGCCGCGGGTGTCACCACGCTCATCGGCGGCGGCACCGGCCCGGCGGAGGGCAGTACCGCCACCACCGTCACGCCCGGCTCCTGGCACATCGCCCGCACCTTCGAGGCACTGGACGCCTTCCCGGTCAACGTCGGACTGCTCGGCAAGGGCGCCACCATGTCCGAGGACTCCATGCTCAACCAGGTGGAAGCGGGCATCATCGGCTTCAAGATCCACGAGGACTGGGGTGCCACCCCGGCCGTCATCAAGAAGTGCCTGGAGGTCTGCGAGCAGACCGGTGTCCAACTCGCGCTGCACGCCGACTCGTTGAACGAGGCAGGTTTCGTCGACGACACCATCGCGGCGATCGACGGCAGCGACGGATGCGATGGGCGCCCCGTTCGCTCCCTCCACGTCTTCCACGTCGAGGGCGCCGGCGGCGGCCACGCCCCTGACATGATCAAGATGGTGAAGGAGCCGAATGTCCTGCCCGCCTCCACCAATCCCACTCGGCCGCTGACCGTCAACACGGTCAAGGAGCACTTCGACATGGTGATGGTCTGCCATCACCTCAACCCGAAGATCCCCGAGGACCTGGCCTTCGCGGACTCCCGGATCCGCCCCTCCACGATGGCCGCCGAGGACATCCTGCACGACCTCGGCGCCATCTCGATCATGTCCTCCGACGCCCAGGCCATGGGCCGCATCGGTGAAATGATCACCCGCACCTGGCAGACCGCGCACGTCATGAAGGTCCGCCGGGGCTTCCTGGAGGAGGACAGGCTGCCGAAGGAGGAACGGCCGACGGGGGACAAGGGGGCCGACAACAGGCGCGCCCGCCGGTACGTCGCGAAGTACACGATCAACCCGGCGATCGCCCAGGGCATTGATGCGGTGGTCGGGTCCGTGGAGCCCGACAAGCTGGCCGACCTGGTGCTGTGGGAGCCGAAGTTCTTCGGCGTCAAGCCGCACCAGGTCATCAAGGGCGGACAGATCGCGTACGCGCAGGTGGGCGACGCCAACGCCTCCATCCCCACCCCGCAGCCGGTCCTGCCCCGCGCCGTCTGGGGCGCCACCGGCCTCGCGCCTCGCTCCACCTCGTTCAACTTCGTCACCCAACGGGCCATCGACAGTGGGTTGGCCGAACGGCTCAAGCTGGGCAAGCAGTTCAAGGCCATCACCAGCACGCGCGGCGTCCGCAAGGCGGACATGAAGGAGAACAGCGCCACCCCCGACGTCGAAATCGACGCCGACACCTACGAGGTGATCGCCGGGGGTCACAAGGTGGAGGACGTGACGACATCCGTCGCGGGCCAGGTCGTCGAGCGGAAGTATCCGAGCGAACTCCCCATGGCCCAGAGGTACTTCCTCTTCTGAGCCTTGACGAGCAGGCGATGCAACGGCACACAGGTCCGCGCCATGGACCCGGGCGACGGAAGGTGAACTGCGAAAGATGAGTCGAGCCGCACTGCTCGTCCTGGCCGATGGCCGGTTCCCCGCCGGAGGGCACGCGCACTCCGGCGGGGCCGAACCCGCCGTGGCAGCGGGCCGTATCAAGGACGCGCACTCGCTGGAGGACTTCTGCCGAGGGCGGCTGCACACCGCGGGCCTGGTCGCGGCGGCGCTCGCCGCCGCGACCGCCGCGGGCCATGATCCGGTGGCGGTCGACGAGGCCGCCGACGCCCGCACACCCGTCCTGGCGCTACGGATCACCGCCCGCAAGCTGGGACGGCAGATGATGCGGGCCGCCCGCGCGACGTGGCCATCGGCCGAGCTGGACGCACTGGCCGCGGCCCGACCACAGGGCGCGCACCAGCCGGTGGTGCTGGGGCTGGCCGCACGGTCAGCCGGGCTGAGGCCGCCGGATGCCGCGTACGCGGCGGCGTACGAAGCGGTCAGCGGTCCGGCCACGGCGGTGGTCCGGCTGCTGAGTCTGGACCCCTTCGACGCCACCGCGGTCCTCGCCCGCCTCGCCCCCGACCTCGACCAGACCGCCACCGCGGCGGCCGCAACCGCCGCTCGTATCTCCGACGAAGGGTTCGACGCGCTGCCCGCCGCCTCCGCACCTCTGCTCGACATCACCGGCCAGCAGCACGCCGCTTGGCCGGTACGCCTCTTCGCCTCCTGACCACCAAGAACCCAAGAGCCCCACACCCAAGAACGCCGCGCACACCAGGCAGAACCGGAGCCCGCATGCACCGCGACCACGACGAGACGTTCCCCGAGCGCCGCACCTACAGCGCCGCCGATCCCGTGGGGCCCGGCTCGGCACCCAAGGACCGAAAAGAGAGCCGAGGCGGAGCGCAGCGGAGCGGGCGCCGGCGTGCCCTGCGCATCGGCCTGGGCGGCCCGGTCGGCACCGGCAAGACCGCCACCGTCGCCGCCCTGTGCCGCGCACTGCGCGACGAGCTGTCCATCGCCGTCGTCACCAATGACATCTATACCCGCGAGGACGCCGAATTCCTGCTCCGCGAGGCCGTGTTGCCCGCGGAGCGGATTGCCGCGGTGGAGACCGGCGCTTGCCCGCACACTGCCATCCGCGACGACATCTCCGCCAACCTGGAGGCCGTGGAGGACCTGGAGGAGACCGCAGGACCGCTCGACCTGGTCCTCGTGGAGTCCGGCGGCGACAACCTCACCGCGACTTTCTCCAAGGGCCTGGTCGACGCGCAGATCTTCGTCATCGACGTGGCCGGCGGCGACGACATCCCCCGCAAGGGCGGCCCCGGCG
The DNA here is from genome assembly GCF_042749045.1 of Streptomyces sp. NPDC059008. Taxonomy (NCBI): domain Bacteria; kingdom Bacillati; phylum Actinomycetota; class Actinomycetes; order Kitasatosporales; family Streptomycetaceae; genus Streptomyces; species Streptomyces sp. NPDC059008. Next base: position 16,137 of record NZ_JBHYJC010000026.1, read on the forward strand.
TCACCACAGCCGACCTCCTAGTGATCAACAAGACCGACCTCGCCCCCTACGTCGGCTCCGACCTGGAAGCCATGGCCCGCGACGCCGAGGCCCAGCGCGGCGAACTCCCCGTCGCCTTCACCTCCCTCACGACCGACGACGGCATCAAGCCGGTCACCGACTGGATCCGCGAACGCCTCACCGACTGGAGCGCGGGCCCCGCATGACCCTCACCACCTGCACTCACCCGACGACCGCATCGGTCCCTGACCGGCCTGTGGTCGGGGTGCACGCCACCGCCCGCATCCTGGCCGCCGTCAGGGGCGGCACCACCACCCTGCCCGTCCTCGACGGCGACGGCCCCTTCGAACTGCGCCGCCTCCACTCACACGGGACCCAGGCCCGGGTATGCATCGTCGGAGCCATGAGCGCCCCCCTCGGCGGCGACCGGCTGCGGATCGAAGCCACCGCCCAACAGGGCGCGGCGCTCCACATCACCTCCGCCGCCGCGACCCTCGCCCTGCGCGGCCCAACCTCCGAACACGCCACCTACGACGTGCACCTGACCGTAGGAGACCACGCGCAGCTCCACTGGCTCCCCAAACCGCTGATCTGTGCGGCGGGCAGCGATCTTCGCCAGACCTGGACCATCGACCTGGCCCCCACCGCACGGCTCGTTCTGCGCGAGGAACAGATCCTCGGACGCACCGGCGAACCCCCCGGCCACGTGACCACACGGCTCACCGTCCGACGCGGCGGACGTACCCTCCTGGACCAACAGGCCGCATACGGACCGGGCGAACCCGGCTGGGACGGGCCAGCCATCCTCGCCGACCACCGCGCAACCGGACAACTCCTCACCGTCGACCCGGCCTTCGAAGAAATCACCCCTGACGTGCGGCTGCTCGGCGACGCCCCGCAAGACGGCCAGGCCGTGCTGACACCGCTCGCCGGCCCCGCCACCCTCGTCACTGCCGCCGCCCCCGACAGCCTCCGCCTGCGCCGCCTCCTCGACACAGCGCATAACACCTACCGCCAACCGATCACAGACCCTGGTCCGGCGCGCGGCCGCGATGTCGGACCGCCCAGGGTGGCCGCCCCACCAGAGCATGAGACGCAACGGCACGCTCTTGCCGCACGGTGAGAGATGAGGAACCCCCGTCGGTGGGATCCGGCGGGGGTTCGTCGCACAGGGGACTACGACGGTGTGCAGCGTTCGGTGCCACCGCCGTTGCACTCCGGCTCTCCGCTGTCGAGCACGCGGATCTGGGAGACGGAGACGACACGTGTCATACGGCCGATGCGTATCACGTGGCATGGAACTCCCCGCGACGAACCAGGTCGTAGCCCTTCGCTCGCGACAACGGCCGGGGTCTCCGCACGGTCAGGCCAGGGGGATCTTGAGGTGGGCCGCGGTGCCGTCCGGGGAGGTGACGGTGATGGTGCCGCCGGGCTCGTTGGCGTCGCCGTAGAAGGGGTCCTTGGTGTCCAGGACGAGCATCAGCCGGTGTCCGGCCCGGACGGTGTAGCCGGTGGCCTGGAGCGGGATTTCGGCGTTGACCGGCTGGCCGGGGGATTCCGCGGAGCGTGGCCGCGACGGTCATCGGGGCGCTTGCCCGGACACCGGCGTCGGCTCGGCTGACCTCCCCGGTCGGGTACTCCTTGGGGAACCCGGTCACCTCCGTGCCGCCGGTCTTCATGATGCCGTCGGCGACGGTGGCGGGGGTGTCGACGCCGGCCTGGAAGGTCAGGTCCCAGCCGGTGACGGGCTTGTCCGTGAGCGCCCCGTCGTCCGTGCCCTCGGCCGCGCCGGTCAGGTACAGCGACTCGGAGCGGCTCGCGGGCGATCTCGGGGTCGCTGAAGTCGATGACCGATCTGGACGGACTCTCCGCGTACGCCGGGCTTGGCGGTCCTCGCGCGCGTTCCTCAGCGGCCTTTTTGAGGGAGTCGATGAATTCGTCGATCTGCTGGCGGGTCTCGTCGGAGGACCACAGCATGTCGCCGAATTCACCGTCCAGGCGCCTGGCCGAGGATGGCGACGTAGTCGTCCCACTCGGCGAGGTTCTCCGTCGCGATGGAGAGGTCCGCCATCGCCGTACGCCCGGGAATGGGTACGAACACGTGCAGTTGGCGCACGACGGTGGGGCCGCCTCCGTCGCCCAGGAGGTTCACCGGCTTCTGGACCTTGCTGTCCTCGGTGAGCAGCACTGCGGGGCCGCAGCTGTACGACGCCTACTTCCGCCTCGGGGTAGATGGCGCCCATGGTGCGGGTCAGCCGGTGCACGGTCTGGTCGTTGGACAGCTCGCGCTGAACGCAAGGCCGCACGGCAGGCACTGCTGAAAGCCGCTTTCGCCGGGCTCGGCTTGGTGGCCTCCATTCTTGCGGTCAGCTGGTCCAAGGCCTGGCTCTACGGGGTCGGGGCAGCCCTCCTCGCCACCTCCGTGGTCACCGGCCTTCACCGGCGGTCACGGCACACCGGCCACTCGGCCTCCAACGACGACACCCACCGCCCGGAAGCACCGACCGAAACAGGCGAACGCCGGCGCCGCCGAGACACCCCACCATCAGATAGCTGATCCAGGACCTGGAACGCCACGCCCCGCAGCTGCTCGCCTCGGTGGGCATCGGCCCGGACACGGCCGTCACCCTGCTGATCACGATGGGGACAACCCGGGAGCGCCTGGGCGGCGAGGCGTCCTTCACCGCGCTGTGCGGGGGGGGGCAGGCCAGTCGAGCGCTCCTTGAGCCGCCGTCATCACCATCGACTCAACCGCAGAGCGACCGGCACGCCAGTGCCGCCCTGCACCCCAGGTTGTGCAGACCCGGCTGCGCTACGACCCGCGCGCCCAGGGCCAAGGCGCACTCCGGCGGGGCTGCTGTGCGTGGCGTGCTACGACGGTGTGCAGCAGGGTGGCCCTATCGGCTCGCTCGCCTTCTCCCGTCCTCCTGAGGTCAGAGGGCGAGCAGGTCCTTGCGCGGGCCACCGAGCGGGCCGCCGCTGTCGAAGAGGGGGCCGCCTTCGGCGAGGGCTCCGGTGTCGACGGCCTGGAAACCGGCGCTGTCGGCCAGCTCCGCCACTTTCCGTTTGGCGTCGGCGTCGTCCCCGGCGAGCAGGACGATGCGGCGCCCGCCGTCGACGGCGGGGCTCTCGGCGAGGACCTGAGCCGGGTAGGTGTTGAAGCCCTTGACCACAAGAGCACCCGGGACGAGCGAGGCGATGACCTCGGTGGGCGGGCGGCCCTGGGTGTCGGCGTGCTCCAGACCGCCCGCCGTCTCCCGCAGCGGGTTGACCGGGACGAGGACGGTGCGTCCTTGCCAGGAGGAGACCGAGGCCACCGCGCTCTCCTTCTGGTCCCACTGGACGGCCAGGACGACGACGTCGCCGAAGTCGGCGGCCTCCTGCGGTGTCCCGGCCGACGCGTTCTCGCCGAGCTCGCCAACGAGCGGAGCCAGGGTGTGCGGGCCGCGGGAGTTCGCCATCTTCACCTGGTGCCCGGCCCGCGCGAAATGCCCGGCCAGGGCCTTGCCCAGCCGGCCGGTACCGATGATTCCCACCTTCATGCCCTCACCGTCGCACACCCGCACAGGCCCCGCCTCCCGACGATCCGGCGCCGCGCTCGACCGGGCTCCCCGGGAGCCGGCCCCGTGCGGACGGCCCGAACCACTCCACCGCGTCGACGACCTCATGGGCCGGGCACACCACCGGGCACGACACAACATCGAACCTATCGGCCAGTGACCGAATTTGATCACTATCGGTGATCACTCCGGGACCCTAGGGTGATGGCGTGCCCGCGGTGTGCGGGAATGCGACCAGAGAGGGACGGACGAGGGTGACGGTCAAGATCTTCGAGGGCAGCGGTGTCGAGGCGTGCCCGAAGGGCTGGTACGCGGTCTACGAGCACGAGGACTTCAACGCCAAGGAGCGTGGCCGCGTCCTGCTCTCCGATCAGACGCTGGGCGACGTCCGGGCGTTCGGCTTCGAAGGCCGTGTCCTGTCGGTGGTCGACCACACCGAGCAGAGCCTGGCCCTGCACGTCGAGCCCGGCTTCAAGGGCTTCGCCGGCCAGGTCGGCCCGCGCGACGAGCTCCCGTCCATCGCCGAGAAGGACACCCGCGAGATCGACGACCTCGGCGCCATCGTGGGCGCCTCCCGCACCACCCTGGGCCCGGCGCTGAAGAACCGGACGGCTTCCATACGCATCTTCCCGCACGGCACCGACACCGCACAGGTGCAGAAGAACCAACTGCCCGTCGAGGAAGGCACCTACATCCTCACCAACGTCGGCAGCGGCAAGGTGCTGGACATCCTGGGCGACGAGCACGAGAGCGGGGCCAACGTCGGCCAGTACACCCGCCACGGCGGCCCCAACCAGCAGTGGACGTTCAAGGCCGTACGCCGCGCCGGCCGCCCGTCCCCGTGGGACGTCACCGGCCAGTACGAGATCACGTCCAAGGCCAGCGGGCTGTTCCTCGACGTCGACAAAGCCGGCCTTCAGGACACCGCCAACATCCAGCAGTGGACGGGGAACGGCGGCACCAACCAACGCTGGTGGGTAAGCCCCCTCGGCGACGGCGTCTTCGTGATCAGCAGCGTCCTCAGCGGCAAGGCCGTGGACGTCGCCGGCATGTCGACGGACAACAGCGCGAACGTGCAGCAGTACACCTTCAACGACACCGACGCACAGAAATGGCGCCTGGAGCGCATCTGACAGCCACAGCCTGAAGGCCCCTCAAGAACCCCTGCGGGCCCTGCACACCGCAGGGCCCGCCCGGCCATCACAAGCGCGTCGCATCCTCACTGTGGTGAACGGTGCGCCTATGGGCGATCAACCAGCTCAAGGTTGTCCTTGGAGGACAAGACCCGCCGCGAAATCGTCCGATGCCTCAAACGCTACGCTGCCCGGGGGGTCTTCCACCTGGTCAGGCCGGTATGCGGAGGCTCCCCGTCGTAGGGCGTCACATCCCCGGTCATAGGGGCAGTTGTGAGATGCGAGAGTGTGCGGGGTGTGAGCGAGATACCGACGCGCCTCTCCGGCACCGCCTTGATGGGTCGGAAGACGCGCCGGCCCTGATCACGAGCAAGGCGCGTATTCGTACAGGGGATCATGGTGAGCTACGACGAGCCGGGGCACCCAGTCGTCTACGCCGTCTCGACCGCGAGGCTCTGACCTGCTCTTTCCTCGCTTTGGGCGCCGCCAGCGGCCACGCCCCGGCCCCTCGCGCCGGCTCTTCCTGACCCGGGTGTCAGGATCGCGTCAGAGCGTTCGGTAGCGTGGCCGGGTGAGCGAGAAGACCCTGCAGCACCGGATCGACGGCCCCGACGACGCCCCAGTACTCGTGCTGGGTGCCGCCCTCGGTACCACATGGCACATGTGGGACCGGCAGATCCCCGAGCTGACCCGTCACTGGCGCGTGATCCGTTTCGACCTGCCCGGTCACGGCGGCTCGCCCGCGCACGCGGCGCCTTCCATCGCCGAACTGGCCGACCGGCTGGTCGCCACCCTCGACGCGCTCGGTGTGGACCGCTTCGGCTACGCCGGCTGCAACATCGGCGGCGCCATCGGCACCCAGCTGGCGCTCACCCGCCCCCACCGGGTCACCTCGCTGGCCCTGGTGTCCTCGTCGCCGCGCTACGGCACCGCCGACGCCTGGCGCCAGCGCGGCGTGGTCATCCGCACCAACGGACTCGACCCGATCGCCCGCACCTCCCCGGAGCACTGGTTCACCCAGGGCTTCGCCGGTGCCCAGCCCGCGATCGTCGAGTGGGCCGTGCAGATGGTGCGGACCACCGACCCCGGCTGCTACATCGCCGCCTGTGAGGCGCTGGCCTCCTACGACGTACGGTCCTCACTCGGCCGCGTCGGCGTGCCCACGCTGGTCGTCGTCGGCTCCGAGGACCAGGTCACCCCGACCACCGACGCCCGCACCCTGGTCGCCGGCATACCCGACGCGAGCCTGGCGCTGGTGCCCGGCACCTCCCACCTCGCGCCCGTCGAGCAGCCCTCGGCCGTCACCGAGCTCCTCATCCGGCACTTCACCACCGCCTGGCACGACAAGCCGGGCCCCGGTGGCCAGGCCGCCATCGGCGCCGCGGCCCCCAAGCCGCAGATCGCGCCCCCGCCGCCCCCGCAGGCGCCGCCCGCCGCCATAGAGTCCGGTCTCGCCCAGCCGGAGCAGCACCGCGGCGGCACGTACGAGGCGGGCATCAAGATCCGCCGCGAGGTCCTGGGCGACGCCCATGTCGACCAGGTCGAGTCGGCCACCGACGCCTTCACCGGGGACTTCCACGACTTCATCACCCGTTACGCCTGGGGCGAGACCTGGAGCCGTCCCGGCCTGGACCGCCGTACCCGCAGCGTCATCACGCTCACCGCGCTGGTCGCCCGCGGCCACCACGACGAGCTGGCGCTGCACACCCGCGCGGCGCTGCGCAACGGCCTGACTCCCATGGAGATCAAGGAAGTCCTGCTGCACACCGCCGTCTACTGCGGCGTCCCGGCCGCCAACTCCGCCTTCGCGGTCGCCCAGCGGGTGATCCGGGAGGAGACCACGCCGGAGGCGTGAGGCCGGCGGGCTCGGCGCGTCGCGCCTCCCGGGGCCCGAGGGGGACGCCCCTTCGGCCACTCGCCCATCTCACCCCCCACCGGCCCCGCGCGCGGCAAGATGGCGGCCATGGAACTCACCAAGAAGACCCATGCCTGTGTCCGGCTGGAGAAGGACGGGCAGACGCTCGTCATCGACCCCGGTGTCTTCAGCGAAGCGGACGCGGCCGTCGGAGCGGACGCGATCCTGGTCACCCACGAGCACAGGGACCACTTCAACGAGGACCGGCTGCGCGCGGGCATGGAGGCCAACCCCGGCGCCCAGATCTGGACCCTGGCCAGTGTGGCCGAGCAGCTCTCGGCCGCGTTCCCCGGCCGGGTGCACACGGTCGGCGAGGGCGACACCTTCACCGCGGCCGGTTTCGAGGTCGAGGTGCACGGCCAGCTGCACGCCGTCATCCACCCCGACATCCCGCGGATCACCAACGTCGGCTACCTGATCGACGGCGGCGCGGTGTTCCACCCGGGCGACGCGCTGACCGTTCCCGAGGGCCGTACGGTCGACACCCTGCTGCTGCCCGTCCACGCGCCCTGGAACAAGGTCGCCGAGGTCATCGACTACGTCCGCGAGGTCGCGCCCCGGCGGGCCGTCGACATCCACGACAGCCTGCTCCAGGACCACGCCCGGCCGATCTACGACACCATGATCGACCAGCTGGGCGGTACCGACCACGGCCGGCTCGCTCCCGGCGGCAGCACCCTGGTCGGCTGAGCGCCGGACCGGCCGGGAGCCGACTGTCAGTGCCGCGCTGTAGGTTTGCAGACATGCGCATCGCGACCTGGAACGTCAATTCGATCACCGCCCGCCTCCCGCGACTGCTGGCCTGGCTGGAGAGCACCGGCACGGACGTGCTGTGCATCCAGGAGACCAAGTGCACCGCCGAGCAGTTCCCGTACGACGAGCTGCGCGAGCTCGGCTATGAAGCGGCGGTCAACGCCACCGGGCGGTGGAACGGCGTGGCCCTGCTGTCCAAGGTGGGGCTGGCGGACGTGGTGCAGGGGCTCCCGGGCGGCCCGGACTACGAGGGGGCGCAGGAGCCGCGCGCGATCTCGGCGACCTGCGGCCCGGCCCGCGTCTGGTCGGTGTACGTCCCCAACGGCCGCGAGATCGACCATGCGCACTACACCTACAAGCTCGGCTGGTTCGAGGCGCTGAAGACCGCGGTCGCCGAGGACGCGGCGGGCCCCCGCCCGTTCGCGGTCCTCGGCGACTACAACGTCGCCCCCACGGACGAGGACGTCTGGGACCCCGCGGTCTTCGTCGGCGCCACCCATGTCACCCCCGCCGAGCGCGCCGCCCTGACGGCGCTGCGCGAGGCGGGCCTGACGGACGTCGTACCGCGCCCGCTCAAGTACGACCGGCCGTACACCTACTGGGACTACCGCCAGCTCGCCTTCCCCAAGAACCGCGGTATGCGCATCGACCTGGTCTACGGCAACGAGCCGTTCGCCAAGGCCGTCTCCGACGCCTACGTGGACCGCGAGGAGCGCAAGGGCAAGGGCGCTTCGGACCATGCCCCCGTCGTCGTGGACCTCGACGTCTAGGGCCTGATCCACTAGGGCCTGATCCAGTAGGGCCTGATCCACTAGGGCCTGATCCAGTAGGGCCTGACCCATCGGACAGGCCACATTTCCGTGCCGGGGGGCGTCATCCTTCACCTGATTCTCGCTTGTGATGTGCTCTTCTGGGTCTTCCTCATCGGCGGCCTGACCGCGCGCTATGCCGCCGGTTGGCGGGGCGTCGGCGGTGTTCTGCTGCTGTGCGTCCCACTGATCGATGTCGTGCTGCTGGGGGCCACTGTCCTCAGCATCCGAAGCGGCGCCGAGCCGACCATCTGGCACGGCCTGTCAGCGGCCTATCTCGGCATCACCGTGGTCTACGGCCACCGCACCATGCGCTGGGCCGACACGAAGTTCGCCCGCCGCTTCGGCAGGGCGGCCGCTTCGCCGAGTCCCGGCCTCTACGGCCGTGCGGCAGTCGCGGACGCCTGGAAGTCCTGGCTCGGATTCCTGCTGGCCTACACGGTCAGTGTCGGCCTGATCGTCGGTTTGGCCGTTTTGGCCGGCAGCCTCGACAAGGGTGCCCCACTGCTCGTCTGGCTCAACCCGCTCACCAAGGTGCTGGTCTACAGCCTGATCTGGCCTGTAGTGACCACCATCTGGCCCGGTAAGGCACCCCAGTCGGCGGAGGAGAACGGCTGACCGGCGCCGGACCCCACATGCGAAACATGCGAAGGCGCCGCTACGCGGGCTGCTCGGTGATCCGAACGAAGGCCCCTGGGCGTCAGGCCCTGGCCGGGGTGCGGCCGGCCGGTGACGAACCAGCCGGCCGGGTCCGGTCGTTGCACGCGCCCGAGGCGGGGGTTCAGCCTTCGTCGGAGGATGCCGTCTCGGACGGTGTCGGGTGCCGGGCGGGGTCGTCGGGGTGCTGGGCGGGGTCGTCGGCGGTCAGGCTTCCCAGGAGGATCAGTGCCTGTTCCGAGGCGCTGCCGGGGGCCGCCTGGTAGACGACCAGCTGCTGTCCGGGGGCGCTGTTGACGGTCAGCGACTCGTAGTCCAGCGTCAGTTCCCCCACCAGAGGGTGCCGGAAGCGTTTGGTCTCGCGGGTCTTTCGGCGAATGTCGTGGCGGGCCCACAGTCGGCGGAACTCCGGGCTGCGCAACGACAGTTCGCCGACGGTACGCACGAGCTGGGGGTCGTCGTGGCCGCTGCCGGCCGCCGAGCGCAGCGCGGCCACGGCGTTGCTCGCCGCCCTCTCCCAGTCCGGGTAGAACGCCCGCGCGTCCGGATCGAGGAACACCAGGCGCAGCAGATCGCCGCTGTAGGTGTGGCCGGCGAACAGGGCCCGGCCCAGGGGGTTGTCGGCCAGCACGTTCAGACGGCGGCCCAGCACCACCGCCGGAGTACGGTGCCAGCCCGCCATCATCCGCAGCAGCGCCTCGCCGACCGGCTCCGGCCGGGTGCCTGCCCGCCCCCACTCCGGGGCCGGTCGGGTCAGCCGGTGCAGGTGGTCCGCGGCGTCCCCGTCCAGGTTCAGGGCCCGGGCCAGGGCCTCGACCACCTGCGCGGAAGGGCTCCGTTCGCGGCCCTGCTCCAACCGTGTGTAGTAGTCGGTGCTGACGCCGGCCAGGATCGCCACCTCCTCCCGGCGCAGCCCCACCACCCGGCGCCGGCCGGAGACCGGCAGTCCGGCGTCCTCGGGTGTGACCAGGGCGCGGCGGGCACGGAGGTACTCGCCGAGCGGGTTCGCGCTGTCCATGACCGCCACCCTAGGCACGGCGAAGCCGGTGGCGGGAGCCCGGAAGGTGGCCGTGGAACTCCTAGGATCGCTCCTCCCGGGAGAGGCGTTGCCTGGTCCCCGCGGCGGGCCCGCCGCAGGGTGAGGGCATGACTTCCCTCCCCTTGACCACCTCCTCTTCCTCCCTCACCACCGCCCCCGGCGATGACCGGCTCACCGGGCCCCTGACCGGCCGGGTCGCGGTCGTGACCGGTGCCTCCAGCGGGATCGGCGCGGCCACCGCCCGCCGCCTGGCCGCCGGCGGGGCGCATGTCGCCCTCCTGGGCCGCCGCGAGGACCGGCTGACGGACCTGGCCGATCGGCTCCGCGCCACGGCCACCGGGGCCCTGTTGCCGGTGGCCGTCGACGTGACCGACCCCGAGGCCCTCGACACCGCCGCCCGCGCCGTCGTCTCGGCCCTCGGGCCCGTCGACCTCGTCGTGGCCAACGCCGGGGTGATGCTCGGCGCGCCCTTCGAGACCGCCCGGACCGACGAGTGGGACCGCATGATCGACGTCAATCTCCGCGGTCTGCTCCACACGGCGCGGGCCTTCACCGACGGCCTCCTGGCCGCCGCGGCCGACGGCCGTCCCGCGGATCTGGTGCAGGTGGGCTCCGTCGCCGGCCACGCCCTCTACCCCAACTGGTCGGTCTACTGCGCCACCAAGTCCGCCGTCGCCCACCTGACCCGCAATCTGCGCGCCGAACTGGGGCCCCGCGGCGTCCGCGTGAAGAACGTGGAACCCGGCGTCACCGTCACGGAACTCGGGGCGGACATGCACGACGCCGACCTGCGCACGTCATTGGCCCGTATGCGGACCGACCTGCGCCCGCTGGCCGCCGAGGACATCGCCGAGGCCATCGCCTTCGCCGTCTCCGTCCCTCCGCACGTCAACATCGCCGATATGGTCGTCGTCCCTGTGCAGCAGGGCTGATCCCGGCGCCCCGGGAGCAGCGCGCCTCCCGGGGCGCCCGGCCTCACCCCCGCCGCCCCGGCACCAGTGTCCGCAGGTCCACCGCATCGCCCAGCGCCTGCAGGCCCGCGTCGCCGGGGTGGAGGTGGTCGCCGCTGTCGTAGGCGGGCAGCAAGCGCTGGGGGCGCTGCGGATCGCGCAGTACGGCGTCGAAGTCCAGTGCCGCGTCGAAGACGGTGCCGGCGTTGCCGCGCACGAAGGCGTTGACGGCCTGGCGGCGGGCCTCCACCTCCGGGGTGCAGTCGCGGTAGCCCTCGCAGGGGGCGATGGTCGCGACCACCACCCGCAGCCCCCGCTCGTGCGCCCGCCGGGCGAGGGCCCGGAGGCCGGCGACGACCTCCTCGGCCGGGGTCCCCCAGCGCACGTCGTTGACGCCCTCGAACACCACCACCGTCCGCACCGACGGCTGCGCCAGCACATCGCGCTCCAGTCGGTGCTGGGCGCTGACCCCGCCGGTGTCCGTGCTGACCCCGTCGCCCTGATAGCGGTCGGTGACGATCCGGTTCGCCGAGATGCCGTGGTTGAGCACGCCGTAGCGGGGCAGTGCGCTCTGCGTCTGGAAGCGGCGGGCGAGGACGTCCGGCCAGCGCCGGTTGGCGCCGCTGGTCGACTTCACCCCGTCGGTGAGCGAGTCGCCCAGCGCCACGATCGAGCCGGGCCCGCCGTCCACCGCGACACCCGTCAGGAACGGCCAGAAGGTCATCGTCTCCGGATACCCGCCGCCCTCGGCGTCCGTCGTACGGTCCCCGCTGCCGTCCGCGCTCAGATACGACCGCTGGGCCGCCTCCTGGTGCACCGGCGCCGCCGTCACCGTGCCCGGCAGATGGATGCTCACCAGCAGGTCGGTGCCGGCGGGGACGGCGAAGGGCGCCGGGTCGCTGAAGGCCTCGGCGCCGGCGGGTATACGGGTGCCGGTCCGCCCCCGTCCGAAGGTCAGCGGCACGGGCTCGCCGTCCGCCGCCGCCCCCGCGCCGCGTAGCGCGATGCTGGCCGCCCCGATGTCGACCGGCGCCGCCGCGAAGGTGTTGGCGATCCGGATCCGCGCCCGCGGCCCGCCCGCCCCGCTGTGGACGACCAGCCGCAGCGTACGGTCCCTCCAGGGCCCGACGGCCCGGTAGCCGGCCGTGCTCGCCGCCCAACTCCCGGTCCGGCCGGGCCCGCCGTCCCGGACCGACACCGCGAAGACATGCAGCTGCGCACCCGTCTCCGGCGCCTTGGGCAGTACCACGGACGCCACCTCCCGCTCGGCCCGCAGCGGTACCGACACCGCGTACAGCCGCGCGGGCCCGACCGGCCCGCCGTCCGCGCCGTTGACGTGCGGCAGCGCCACCGCCTTGGTGCTGAGCGGCCCGGACAGCCAGTCGGGCGCGGTGAGTTCGTAGGAGCTGCGCGAGCCGTCCCGATAGCGCACGGTGCCGGTGCCGGACGCCGTGCCGCCCGTCCCGGCGACCAGGAACGTCAGCGCCGCGCCCCGCCCGCGCACGGCCACCGACTGCCCGTCCGCCCGCAGGTTGTCCGGTGTCCCGGCCCCCGTACGCGGCCAGGTGAGACGGGTCGCGTCGATGGTCGGTGTGCTCCCGGGCGGCCAGCCGGCCGCCGCCAGGTCCTGTGCGGACAGTGAGTGGCCGGCGCCGTCGAAGTCGGCCGCGCCGGGTGCGGAGTCGTCGCTGACCGCCGTGTTGTCGAAGAGCCTGGCCAGCGGCAGCGGGTGGTGCGCCGGGCCGGACGGGGCGGCCGCGGCCGGGCCGGCGGAGGTGGTGGCGGGCAGTGCCGTCGCGGTGATCAGCAGGGTCAGGGTGGTTCCCCATCGTCGTAGGCGCATCGGTCGGTGTCCCTTCGGGGGCGTCAACGGGCAGGTGTGCACTGCGATCCGGCCGCTCCCTCAAGGCACGAGGGGGCAGGCCGGATCCGGCCGATCCGATCCGAGCGCCATGAAGGTAGGAAGGCAGACAGGGAGCGTCAAGGTGACGAACCGGGCCCGTTCGCGCCGCGCGCCTGTGGCCCGCACCACAGGTCGGGTGGGACCCTGCACACCATGAACATGTCTTTCCTGGACAAGTGGCGCAGGCGTCAGCATGCGCACCGGTCCGTGCCGCTCGCGGAGTCGGTGCGCGCCGATCCCGGAAGCGTCGTCGAGCTGCTGTCCGAATGCGAGCTGCTGCGTGCCCAGGCCGCCACCGCGGGGGTGGAACTGGACGACTCCGTACGGTCGTTGGAGCTGCTGGACCAGTTGCAGCCGGTATGGCGGGACGATCCGGAGGTGGTGCCCTGGCTCGGCAACGACGCGGGCCTCTACCTCGGCACGGTCCTGGTGCGCACGGTGCGCGGCGCGGTCTGGCATGTCTGGCCCAACGGGCAGCCGGTGGTCCGGCTGGAGTCCGGGCGGGAGGTCGACGTGGTGGCGGCCGGCCACGAGTGGGCCGATGTCGGTGCGCCGGAGCTGTCCCAGGTCTACGCCGAGGCCTCCGAGGCCTGACACCCATCCGGGAGGTAACGGGCTTAACTGATTTATCCACTCCTATCCGCTGATACGTGCGTGTCAGCGAAGAACCGCCCCTTTCGCCCCGGTAGGTTGCGGGCTCTGCGCGGTACGGATGAGAGTGGGCAGGACTGCATATGACCGGTGATGCGCTGATCGAGATGCGCGGGGTCAACAAGCACTACGGAAATCTGCATGTCCTCCAGGACATCGACCTCACCGTCGGCCGCGGGGAGGTGGTCGTGGTCATCGGGCCCTCCGGCGGCGGGAAGTCCACCCTGTGCCGGGCCATCAACCGCCTGGAAGCCGTCGAGTCGGGCACCATCAAACTGGACGGCCGGCCGCTGCCCGAAGAGGGCCGCGCGCTGGCCCAGCTGCGTGCCGAAGTCGGCATGGTCTTCCAGTCGTTCAACCTCTTCGCCCACAAGACCGTGCTCGCCAACATCATGCTGGCGCCGATCAAGGTCCGTAAGAAGAAGAAGGACGAGGCCGCGCGGCGCGCCCGCGAACTCCTGGACCGGGTCGGGCTCGCCTCGCAGGCCGACAAGTACCCCGCACAGCTCTCCGGCGGCCAGCAGCAGCGCGTCGCCATCGCCCGCGCGCTCGCCATGGAGCCCAAGGCGCTGCTCTTCGACGAGCCGACCTCCGCGCTCGACCCGGAGATGATCAACGAGGTGCTGGAGGTCATGCGCCAGCTCGCCCGGGAGGGCATGACGATGGTGGTGGTCACGCACGAGATGGGCTTCGCCCGCTCCGCCGCCAACCGCGTGGTGTTCATGGCCGACGGCCGGATCGTCGAGGACCGCACCCCCGAGGAGTTCTTCACCGCACCGCGCAGCGAACGGGCCAAGGACTTCCTCTCCAAGATCCTCAAGCACTAACGGGGGCGCCGCGATGCCGCACCGTCATTCCACGCGCCTGCGCCGTGCCCTTGTGGCCTTCATGGCCCTCACGCTCGCCGCGCTCGCCCTCGCGGGCTGCGGCCGGCCCGGCAGCCCGCCGGTCAAGGGCCCCAAGGGCAGCGAACTGCCCCAGTACCCCGTCGCCAGGGACTTCTCGCTGCCCGACTCCCCGACCTGGGTGCGGGCCAAGCGCCGCGGACATCTCATCATCGGCGTCAAGGAGGACCAGCCCTACCTCGGCGAGCGGGACCCGGCCTCCGGCCGCTACTCCGGCTTCGACATCGAGATCGCCAAGATGGCGTCGGCCGCACTCGGCTTCCCGCCCGACACCATCGAGTTCAAGACGATCGCCTCCGCCAACCGCGAGACGGCCCTGCAGAACGGCCAGATCGACCTCTACGTCGGCACGTACACCATCAACGACAAGCGCAAGAAGCTGGTGGGCTTCGCGGGCCCCTACTACATGGCCGGCCAGTCGCTGCTGGTGCGCGCCGACGAGAACGCCATCAAGGGGCCGCAGGACCTGGCCGGCAAACGCGTCTGCTCGGCCGCCGGCTCGACCCCGTACCAGCGCATGCAGACCGAGTACCCCAAGGCCGTCCTGGTCGCCTACGACACCTACTCGGTGTGCGTCGACAACCTGCTGACCTACCAGGTCGACGCGGTCACCACCGATGACGCGATCCTGCTGGGCTACGCGGCCAAGGTGCCCGACGAGCTGAAGGTCGTCGGCAAGCCGTTCTCCCAGGAGCCGTACGGCATCGGTGTCCCGCACGGCGACAACGCGCTGCGCTACGCGCTCGACGACGCGCTCGCCGCCGACGAGGCGAACGGCAACTGGAAGAAGGCCTACGACGCGACCCTCGGCCTGTCCGGGGTGCCCGCACCCAAGCCGCCCCCGATCGACCGCTACCCGGCGGACTGAGGAGCCAAGGAACCGACCGATGAACGTTCTCCTCGACAACCTCTCCCTCTACGGGGAGGGCCTGCTGGGCACCGTCGAACTCACCGTCTACGCCTCGCTGCTCGCGCTCGGCCTGGGCTTCCTCATGGCGGCCTTCCGCGTCGCACCGGTCGGCTCGCTGCGGGCCCTGGGCACGGCATGGGTGACGGTGCTGCGCAACACGCCGCTGACGCTGCTGTTCTTCGCGGTGGTGCTGGGCCTGCCGCGCT
This sequence comes from Streptomyces sp. NPDC059008, assembly GCF_042749045.1. NCBI lineage: Bacteria > Bacillati > Actinomycetota > Actinomycetes > Kitasatosporales > Streptomycetaceae > Streptomyces > Streptomyces sp. NPDC059008. Next base: position 31,528 of record NZ_JBHYJC010000026.1, read on the forward strand.
TCGGCCTCGTACTGCCCTTCAAGCTCTTCGCGATCCTGGCGCTGGGCTGCTACACCTCGGCCTTCATCTGCGAGGCGGTGCGCTCCGGCATCAACACCGTGCCGGTCGGCCAGGGCGAGGCGGCCCGCAGCCTGGGCCTGACCTTTCCGCAGACCCTCGGCGACATCGTCCTGCCGCAGGCCTTCCGGTCCGTCATCCCGCCCATCGGCTCGACGCTGATCGCGCTCGCCAAGAACTCCGCGATCGCCGGCGCCTTCAGCGTCACCGAACTGCTCGGCGTCTACAAACCGCTCAGCGAGATGGGCTACAGCATCATCTGGTCCTTCGTCTGGATCGCCGTGGGCTATCTGATCGTGACCCTGTCCATCAGCGCGATCTTCAACGTGCTGGAGAAGCGCTTCGGAGCCGTCCGATGACCACCACCGCCCTCTACGACATCCCGGGCCCGCGGACCAGGGCGCGGCACCGGCTCTACGGCGTCGGGGCGACGGCCGTGATCATCGCCCTGGTCGTCTGGATCGTCTACCTCCTCTTCGACACCGGGCAGTTCACCGCGGCCAAGTGGAGCCCCTTCCTCTACAAGGGGATCCAGGAGCTGCTGCTCACCGGTCTCGGCAACACCCTGCGGGCCTTCGGCCTCGCGGCGGTGTTCTCCCTGGCGCTCGGCGCGGTGCTCGCCACCGGCCGGCTCTCCGAACACCGGATCGTGCGCTGGGTGTGCACCCTGGTGGTGGAGTTCTTCCGCGCGATGCCCCTGCTCGTCATGATCTTCTTCATCTATGTGGCGCTGCAGGTCGCCCCGCTGCCCGCCCTGGTCGCCGGCCTGACCCTCTACAACGGCTCGGTCCTCGCGGAGGTCTTCCGCAGCGGCGTCAACGCCGTCGAGCGCGGCCAGCGGGAGGCCGCGTACGCACTGGGCATGCGCAAGACCCAGGTCATGACGCACGTCCTGGTGCCGCAGGCGGTCCGCGCGATGCTCCCGGCCATCATCAGCCAGCTGGTGGTGGCCCTGAAGGACACCTCGCTCGGATACCTCATCACCTACGAGGAGTTCCTGCACGCCGGCAAGCTGATCGCCTCCAACCTCGACTACGGCCTGCCGTTCATCCCCGTCGTCATGATCATCTCGCCGATCTACATCGGGATGTGCATGCTGCTGTCCTGGCTGGCCAACTGGGTCTCCCGGCGCCAGAAGCGCAACCCCAAGGTCGAGGCCGTCGAGGTGGCCGCCGCCGAGCCCGGCACCCTGTTGCCGGGGGACCACCGGCGCCACACGGGGTGAGCGCTTCAGGGCGTAGTCCCGGCTCCGCCGTGCGACGGAGCCGGAACCTCCGCACGAACGACGCCCGGGAGCAGGGCAGTCGGTGACGATCGATGCCGCAGCAGCCCACATCTGCCGGTATCTGTCGGACGGAGCCCACCATGTACGTCAAGCCCCTGCGCGTCACCGCCGCCCTCGCCCTCGTCCTCGCGCTCGCGGCCCCGGTCGCCGCGGCGGCACCCACGGAGCCGAACACCCCGGCGCCGACCACCTTCTCCGCCCTCAAGGGCGAGGCCCGCATGGAATACCCCGTCGACACCGAGGAGGTCCGCTTCTCGGTCGACGCGCACAGCGTCTACGGGGCGGGCAACCGGCCCGAGCGCTCCTGGGGCACCTTCCGCCTCTCGCACTCCTACCAGCGGCCCGACGGCACCACCAAGGTGCTCTGGGGCGACTTCAAGGTCGACTGCCTGACCACCGGCGGCCCGACCGCGACCGTCACCGGCACCCTGGTGCGCACCAGCCCCGGCCACCCCTGGACCGGCCGGGTGCACCCGCACTTCCGCCAGGGCGTGAGCTTCCTGGTGCCGGAGGGCGGCGGACAGGCCCGCATCGGCCTGTCCGGTGCGACCGGCCCCGACGAGCCGAGAACCACCCCCTGCATGGCACCGGCCGCCGACTCCCCGGTCTTCGACGGGACCTACACCCTCAAGGACAGGTCCCCGGGCGCGCGCCGGACGTGAGCGGCACGACGCGCCGCGGCCGGGGTCCGGGCCGGGAGGCGCGTCCTGGGTGCGCCGTGCCGGCGCGTCGGAGCGCGATTCATGGCCGTGGTGGTGCTGGTGCCACCCCGAAGACGGCAGTCAGCATGATCGATCGAGGGTTCCCGGAGCGCGAGCATCGCCTCAGACGCCGCGCGGCCGAGCGCGGCCACCGGGAGGTTCGATGTCCACGTCCAGGAAACCGCGATGGCCCGTGGCCGCACTGTCGGGTGTGGTGGCCGCGGCCCTCGCGAGCGCCGTCGCCCCGGCGGTCGCGGCGCAGTCCGCACCGGCGGGTGGCGCGGCCGGCGGCGCCGCGTCCGCCACCGCGCGCTATACGGGGCAGCGGCTCGACTGGAAGCCCTGCGACCGGGAGCCCTCGCTGCAGTGCGCGGCGATGACCGTGCCCCGCGACTGGCACCACCCGGGGACCGGCGCGGATCTGACCGTCGAGGTGTCCCGGCACCGGGCCGCCGACCCGGCCAAGCGCCGCGGGGTGCTGATGATGGCCGCCGGCGGGCCGGGCGCCTCGGGGCTCACGCGGCCCGCGGGCTTCGTCAAGGCGTCGCCCGCCGTCGGTGCCGCGTACGACGTGGTCGGCTTCGACCAGCGGGGCGTCGGCAGCAGCTCGCACGCGACATGCCAGACCGACGCCGAGTTCCGCGACTTCTACGCCGGTGACTTCCGCGACCGCTCGCCCGCGGCGGTCCACGGCGTGGTGGACCGGTCCAGGCGGTTCTTCGAGAGCTGTCGGGAGCGCAGCGGCGACCTGGTCACGTACCTCACCACGGACCAGGCCGTACGCGATATGGACCTGTTCCGCGCACTGCTCGGCGTGCGGAAGATCTCGTACTACGGGCCGTCGTACGCCACCTGGCTCGGCGCGTACTACGCCACACGGTTCCCGCAGCACGTCGAGCGCGCCGTGCTGGACAGCAACCTGCCGTTCCACGACACCTGGCAGCAGGCCGAACTCGGGCAACCGATGAGTTTCCAACGCCGTTTCGAGCAGGACTTCCTGCCGTGGCTCGCCCGGTACGACGCGGTCTACCACTACGGGAGCACCGCCGCCGAAGCCAAGGCGACATGGGAGGCGCGCCGCCAGGCGCTGGCCGACCGCCCGATCACGATCGGCTCGCTGACGATCGGGCCCAACCAGCTCGACAACGCCACGCTCCAGGGGATGTACGACGCCGACCGGCAGTGGGACGGGCTGGCGTCCGTGCTGGCCGCCCTGGAGCACTGGGAGACGGCGACGCCGGCCGAACGCCGGCTCGCCCAGCAGGCCTTCGGCAACTACCTGTCTCCCGGTTTCGCCGCCACGTACTTCCCGGTCACCTGCAACGACACCCCGTGGAGCCGGGACCTGGGCTACTGGATACGGCAGAGCGCCCAGGACACCAGGAAGTACCCGCTGGTCGGGGCGCGGGAGCTGGCGTACGCCGCGACCTGCGTGTACGGGCCGGAGTCGGACGCGCCGCGGGTGAAGGTCACCGGCAAGGGCCTGCCGCCCACGCTGATGCTCAACTCCGAGCACGACCCGGCCACGTACTACGAGGGCGCGGTGCGGGCGCATCAGGCGCTGCGGGGCTCACGCCTGGTCACGGTGGGCGGCGGCGACCACGGGCAGTACCAGAACGGCAATGCCTGCGTCGACCGCATCGTCGACGCCTACCTCCTGAACGGAACCGTCCCGCCGCGCGACGCGACGTGCCCCACCAAGCCGCTGCCGGTCCCGGCGCGGCGCGGTTAGGGGGTGTCCGTAGGCTCGGAGGTCCAGGGCGTGCCCTTCGGAACGTGCCCTTCGGACCTCCGAGCCGCACGCTCAGTCGCGCACCGGCACCGACACATACGACGGGTCGTTCGCCGGGGAGGAGAACGTCAGCCGTGCGCCGCCCGGATTGTGCTCGATGTACAGCGGGTCGACGGTGTCCACGACCACCGCCAGCCGGTGCCCGGCGGGGACGTCGTAGGCCGTGGAGAAGAGATCCAGGTCCACGCCGAACGACTGGCCGGGGGTCTTGTCGTGGAAGGTGAACGGGGCGTGGGTGACCAGCCTGCCGAGGCCCAGCGGCCCCACGTCGTAGAGGTAGGCGATGGCGGTGCCGCTCTCGGCGGTGCTGGTGAGGGTGGTGTGCAGCTTGGTGGTGCCGCGGACCCGCTGCCCGCTCTCGTAGCGCTCGGACTGCCAGACGGCGGCCAGGGAGCGCGGCAGCAGCGGGATCGAGGCCATCGGCGGCAACCGGAAGAACTGGTCCAGCATGCTGGAGAGGAAGATCAGCCCGCCGTTGGCGCCGGAGTCCCAGTTGGTGTTGATCTGCTTGCTGCCGCCCAGCTCGATCCTGCGGTGCGCGGACGGCACGTCCTTCCAGCTCTTGTAGCCCTCGTACGCGCCGGTGGAACGGGACTTCAGCAGCACCGGCGACTCGCGGTCGATGCCGTTGTCCGCGCCCTTGAGGTAGTGGTCGAACCACCTCTTGGTGTTGGTCCAGGTGTCGTTGGGCAGTCCGAAGAGCCCCGTCGCCTCGGCGGTCGCGTGGTCACCCGGACGGAACTCCAGCCGCTTGGGGCCCTTGAGCTTCTCGTAGAAGTCGGCGTACTGGTTGGGCGGGAAGAGGGAGTCGCCCCAGGCGTTGCCGAGCATGATGGCGGCGCCGTTGGCGTTGATCTTGTCGAGGTAGGTGGCGGGGGAGCGCTTCTTCCCCCACTCGATCATGTCCTGCTCCTTGGCGAGGTTCGAGCCGAGGAAGTCCTTGAGGATGGTCCGCAGTTCGGGGCTCGGCCGTCCCGTCAGCTCACCCGCGCCGCCGAGCATCGCCGCCGCCTGCAGATGCTGGGTCCGGCCGCTGTAGATCGAACCGATGAGGTCGCCCCAGCCGCTGAGCGCCGCGACCACCTTGATCCGCTTGTCGGACGCGGAGGCCAGCAGGCTGATGCCGGCGCCGTAGGAGACCCCGGCCATGCCGACCTTCTGCGGATCGGCCGGTGTGTTGGCCAGCGCCCAGTCGATGACCTTCGACGCATCGGCGACGTCCTGCGGTCCGGCCGTCTCGATCTGCCCGCCGGACTGCCAGAACCCGCGCGAGTTGTATCCGACCACCACATAGCCCGCGTCGGCCAGCTTCTTGGCCTGGGCCAGGTACTCGACCTGCGGCATGCCCCAGCTCGTGGGCAGCACGATGACCGGGTACCGGCGGGTCCCGTCGGCGCCGGCCGGGGTGAACACGTTCGCCTTGAGGGTGATCCCGCCGTCGCCCTCGATGTCGACGAACCTGACCGCGGACGAGGCTGCAACGGAGTCGGCGGACGCCGCCGTCGTGGGGGCTGATGTCGGTGCCGCTGCCTGGGCGGTGGCCGGCGCACCGGTGAGAACGGTGGTGGCCAGCACTGCCGCCGAGACGGTGCCGATCGCGGCACGCAGAGTCGTGCGGGAGGGCGTCATCTTCTGCTCCAGATCTCGAAGCGAGCCCGCCGTACGCTGTCGGAAGACAGGAGGGGCGTACGGCGGCTCGAGTTGACTGGAGAGTAAGGTGCGGGCCTTACCTTAGGTAACCCGTCGGTAGGTTACGGGTGGGTAACGTCCTTGGGTCCAGGGCGAGTCGGCGCGGCGGCGCGGCGGCGTGCGGCGGGGGACGGTCGCCGCGTCCTGCGCGTCAGTCGGTCCGTGGCAGGGTGGCGAGGAAGGCCTCCAGCGCGGCGTTGAACTCGTCCGCCCGCTCCAGGTTCGGCATATGTGCCGCCTGCTCGATCACCGTCAACTGGGCGTGCGGAACGCGTCGGTGGATGTCGCGGGCGTCGCTCACCGGGGTGTAGGCGTCCTCCGCGCCGACCGCCACCAGTACCGGAACCGATATCCGCGACAACAGCGCCGTGTAGTCGGGGCGTTCGGCGCGGCCGCGCAGGGCCGCCGCCGCACCCTCGGGCGGGGTGCCCGTCATCATTCCCAGGACGTGCCGGGCGACGTCCGGCTGTGCGGCGATGGTGCGCGGCGAGATCATCTTCGGCAGGACCTCGTGTGCGTAGCCGGCCATCCCCTCCCGCAGGAGCCGCTCCGCCATGTCGCGGCGCGCGGTCTTCCCCGCCTCGGTCTCCGCCGCGGGGAAGGTGTCCGCGAGCACCATGCCCCGGATCCGATGCGGGAAGAGCCGCCAGAACTCCATGACGATCTGGCCTCCCATGGACAGTCCGCCGAGCGCGAAGCGCTCGATGTCGAGACGGTCGAGCAGGGCGACGGTGTCGCGGACGAAGGTCTCCAGCGGGGTCGTGCCGGGGACGACGGAGCTCTCGCCGTAGCCGCGCAGATCCGGGGCGATCACCCGCCATCCGGCCCGGCTGAAGTGCTCGATCTGCGGGCGCCACATCGTCCGGTCGAACGGGTGGCCGTGCAGGAGCACCAGCGGCTCGCCGTCGCCCTCGTCCTCGTATCCGACGCTGATCTCTGCGAATCGGGCCGATCCCATGCCGTGCATCCCCTCTGCCGCTCAGTGGTTCCTCGATGCTATGAGGGGCAATTTCTCGGTGCAATATAAATAATGATCTCGGTGCAATGTCGCGTAAGGTGGCTCACCGAGGAGGCTCGTCGAGGAAGCGGGCGCACGGGAGTGACGGGCTCGGGCGAGTGACGGGCTCGTCCGAGGAGGAGGGGGAAGGGCGATGGACGACTATCGCGTGATCGCCGACGAGCTGGCGGCGGAGATCGCCGCCGGCCGGCTCCGGCCCGGCGACCGGCTGCCGCCGCTGCGCCGGTTCGCCCGCGACCGGCGGATCGCCGGCTCGACGGCGGCCCGGGTGTACCGGGAGTTGGGCCGACGGGGACTGACGGTGGGCGAGGTCGGCCGCGGCACGTTCGTACGCACCGCCGCCCCGTCGGCCGAGCCCGCGCTCGCCGAGCCGGGCGACGCCAGGATCGACCTGGAGCTCAACTTCCCGGTACTGCCCGAGCACCCCGCCCTGCTCGGCAGGAGCCTTGAGCGCCTGCTGCGCCCCGACGCCCTGGCCGACGCGCTCCGCCCGGTGGGCGCCGCCGGCACGCCCGCCGCCCGGCAGGCCGCGGCGGCGCACCTCGCCCGTGCCGGCTGGGCCCCGGACCCCCGGCGGCTGCTCTTCGCGGGCAACGGCCGGCAGGCGCTGGCCGCCGCGATCGCCTCGCTGGTTCCGGCCGGCGAGCGGCTCGGCGTCGAATCCCTCACCTACCCCGTCGTCAAGGGCATCGCGGCCCGCCTGGGCGTCACGCTGGTACCCCTCGCCATGGACGAGCACGGCCTGACGCCCGAGGCGCTCCGCGCGGCCGCTCCCCTGCGCGCCGTCTACCTCCAGCCGGCCCTGCACAACCCGCTGGGCATCACGATGCCGGACCCGCGCCGCCGTGAACTCTCCGCCGTGTCAGGCGAGTTGGGCATTCATGTCATCGAGGACGCCATCTACGGCTTCCTCCGCGACGACCTGCCGCCGCTCGCGGCGCTGGCACCCGAACGCACCGTGGTCGTCGACAGCCTGTCCAAGCGGCTCGCCCCCGGCCTGTCCCTGGGGTTCCTCACGGTGCCCGCGGCTCTCACCCAGGACGTGGCGACGGCGCTGCGATCGGGGACCTGGACGGCCGCCCGCTTCGCGCTCGACGCCGCGACCCGCTGGATGGCCGACGGGACCGCGGCGGCCGTCGAAGCGGACAAGCGCCGGGACGCGGCGGCACGCCAGCGGATCGTCGCCGAACGGCTGGCCGGCTTCCGGGTGCGGGCCGATCCGCAGGCGTACCACTGCTGGTGGGAGCTGCCGGAGCCATGGCGCGCCGACACCTTCGTCGCGGCGGCCGCGCGTCGCGGGATCGCCGTCACGCCGTCGGGAGCGTTCGCGGTGGGCACGGGCCACACGCCCAACGCCGTACGGCTGGCACTGGCCTCGCCGCCCCTGGACGCCCTGGCCGAGGCGCTGGGCGTCCTGGGCGAACTGGCGTACGGCACACCGGAGGACGCCGGACCGGAGTGACGCGGACGGGCGGGTGGGGCACCGGCCGGGGCGCTCAGGTGCCGCTCATCAGCTCGCCGAGCCCCCTGCGCAGGTCGTCCGCGTTCATCACCGGCTGGAGGGTGACCTTGGCGTGCAAGTCCATGAAGAACGACTCGACCAGAGCCGGCATCTGGGACGACTGCTGCATGTCGAAGTAGTAGAAGCAGGCACGGTCGCCGCCGTCGAGGGTGAAGTAGGCCGCCTCCGGTTGCAGCGCGGCGATCGCCGTCTCCATGATCTTCGGCAGGGCGCCGTTCTTGATCAGTTCGTTGCCCACTTCGGTAGGTATGCGGGCCGTCAGAACCATCCTCATCGGGCTCACTCCTCGCGTGGATCTCGTGGAGTTCACAGTCCCTGTGTTCTCAGGGTCTCACGGTACGGGCGCGCCGGTCAGGTGGGCGGGGGAGCCGGGGCGGCGCTCAGGAGCCGAGCCGGAGGTGTTCGGGGCGGCCGCTCGGTGGTACCTCCTCGGCCGGCGGTACCGGGCCCGGCGGGGTGCCGTCGCCGAACGGCCGGCCGCCCAACTCCTCGCGGCGGTGCGGGGTCAGCCAGCCGGACAGGTCCGGGCCCAGGGCGACGATGCCGGTCGGGTTGATGCCGGTGTGCACCCGGTAGTAGTGCTGCTTGATGTGGTGGAAGTCGACGGTGTCGCCGAAGCCCGGCGTCTGGTAGAGATCCCTGGCGTACGCCCACAGCACCGGGGCCTCGGCCAGCTTGAACCGATTGCACTTGAAGTGGCCGTGGTAGACGGCGTCGAAGCGGACCAGCGTGGTGAACAGCCGGACGTCGGCCTCCGTGAGGGTGTCGCCCACGAGGTAGCGCTGCTCGGACAGCCGCTCCGACAGCAGGTCCAGCCGCCGGAAGAGGTCGCGGAAGGCGGCGTCGTACTCGCTCTGCGTCGTGGCGAAACCGGCCCGGTACACGCCGTTGTTGACGTCCCGGTAGACACCCGCCATGACGACGTCGATCTCCTCGCGCAGCCGCTCCGGATACAGGTCCGGAGCGCCCGGCCGGTGCAGCGCCGTCCACTGTGTCGACAGGTCGAGGGTGATCTGCTGGAAGTCGTTGGTCACGAGCTTGCCGCTGGGCACGTCGACGACGGCGGGGACGCTGACCCCGCCCGGGTAGCCCTTCTCGCGGGCGTCGTAGGCCTCGCTGAGGAAGCGGATGCCGAGTACGGGGTCGCGTCCGTCCGGATCCAGGGTGAAGCGCCAGCTGCGGTCGTCCTGGAGTGGATCGGGGATGGCGAGCGAGAGCGCGTCCTCCAGGCCGAGCAGCCGCCGCACGATGACGGCGCGGCTCGCCCAGGGGCAGGCGCGGCTCGCCACCAGCCGGTAGCGGCCGGCCTCGACCGGCCAGCCGTCGCGGCCGTCCGCCGTGATGCGGTCCGCGAAGTGGCTCCGGGAGCGCTTGAAGGGCGCTCTGCCGTACTCGGTGTTGCCGCACCTCGCGTCGCCCTCGGTGGCGTGGGGCATCACCGGCTCCTTCCGTCCGCGGCTGGGTGGCTGCTCTTGTCGAGCCTTCCCGCACCGGCGCGGCCGTCCCGGTGCGTCAGCCGCCCGGCGCATCGCGCCGACCGGCGGCATACCGGATATCGACATACCGGATATGGCGCCCCTGCCATTGTCAGGCCGATCATTCGGAGCGAGACAGAGCAATACGGAGCGATACGGAGCGATACGGATTGATGCGGATCGACAGCGGAATCGCGCTCCGGAGGAGCACCCCGGCCGGAATCCGGAAATGGGTGACGGAGTGGGATGGGTGATGGTCGTTGAATCTCTACGAAGTGCCCGTCGCTCACTCCTCGGTAACCTCGGAATCCGCCCTACACTCGGCCGATGATCAAGAAAGTAATCAGTGCGCTCATAGCCGGCGCCACGCTCCTCGCGCCGGCTTCCGGTGATCTGCCGGCGGACGACTGGCAGCGGGTCGGCGACGACATCACCTCCGGTGTCAGCGGCATCGTGGTCGACGGTCGGCACGGCGATACGGTCGACGCCCTCGCGGTGCGTGACAACAAGGAGCCCGGCCAGCAGCGGCTGGTCGCCGTGCGGTACAGCCGGCACGCGAAACCGCAGGTGAGGGCGGTCGAATGGCAGGGTGAGCCGCCCGTCGACCTGGAAGCGATCGACGCCGTGCCGGGGCGGGACGGGGAGTACGTGGCCCTCGCCAGCGACGGAACGGCGTACCGCATCCGCCGGGAAAGGGGCACCGTACTCCGGGAAGACGGCGCCCTTCACCGGAAAAGGGACACCGTACGCGTGATACACGAATTCCGACTTCCCGGCATTTCACCGGACGGCAACTACGAGGGATTCGCGCTGGCCCGCACCGCCCGCGGCACCGTCGTCGCGGTCTGGGCGGACCGGGGCGGCGACGAGCGCCCGGCAAAGCTGACCGCGGCGACCTGGAATCGGTCCACCGACGCATTCGGCCAGCCCGATTCCGTGGAATTCAGCGTGCCCTATCCGGCCGAGCACGTGCGGCACGTCTCCGATGTGGAACTCTCCGCCCGCGGCGGGCTGACGGTGTCGTCGGCCTCGGACCCCGGCGACGACGGGCCGTACGACTCCGCGCTCTATGCCGCCGGACGCCTCGTCGTCCGCGACGACGGCGAGGCCGAGCTGAGGCTGTCCGCCACGCCGGACCGGCTCGCCACGTTCGCCGGGCACAAGATCGAGGCGCTGGCGTGCCTGCCGGGGTCGCGCACGGGAATCCTGGGCACGGACGACGAGAACGACGGCGGCTCGGTCACCACGGCGACGTTCTGCCGCCCGTGACCTGACGGGGCCCCCGCGCCCCCGTTCCCGGGCCCTCCGGGGGCAGCCGTCCCTGCCCCCGCCTCAGCCCAGACGTGTCAGATCGGGCCGCAGCCGATGCCAGATGGGGTGCCGCAGCCGCCCGGCCGAGGTCCAGCCGGTGAGCGTGACCTCGGCGACCAGCCGGGGCTCGGCCCAGTGCGCGTCCATGGTGTCCACAGGGTTGATGAACGGCGAACGGTCCATGGGGATCACCGCCAGGTACTGCGCCAGCTCCCGCCGTTCCCGGTCCGACAGCCCCGAGCCCACGGAGCCGACGTACCGCAGCCCGGCCGGTTCCGCCACGCCCGCCAGGACGGAACCGGGGAGCCCCGCGAGAACGCCGTGCCCCTCCGTCCAGCCGCCGATGACCACGTCGAGGGTCAGCAGATGCTTCGTCTTGCGCCACTCGGGTGACCGGACACCCTGCAGATACGCCGAGTTCAGCCGCTTCGCCACGACCCCTTCGAACCCGCCCTGCAGCGAGGCCTCCCACGCCTGCTGCGCATGGCCCCGGAGATAGGCGGGCGCGGACCAGTTCGGACCGCGCAGCCGCAGTCCGGACAGCACCGCCCGGCGCTCGTGATACGGCGAGCCGAGCAGCGACCCGCCCAGGTACATGATGTCGAAAAGGATCAGGTGTACCGGGTGCTCCATGGCCAGCCGGGCCGTCCGTCGCGGGTTCACCACGCCCATCCGCCGCTGCAGCAGCCCGAAGTCCGGCCGTCCGCGCGCGTCCAGCACCACCACCTCGCCGTCGAGCACCGCCGGCCGGCCCCGCAACTGCTCGCCCAGCGGCGCCAGCTCCGGGTACGTACTGGTCGCGTCGTTGCCCGCCCGCGTGACCAGCCGGAGCGTGCCGTCTCCTGGTGTGTTGACGATGCAGCGCGCCCCGTCCCACTTGGCCTCGAACGCCCAGGCCGCCTCCTCGTCCTCGTCGGGCAGCGGCCCGACCGTGGCCAGCATCGGCCGGATCACGGGGTACGGGGTCGAGCCGGGCTCGGCGGTGGGGGCCATGGTTCGATGATCGGGCGAGGCCGGGGCGCCCGCAGATCGGCGCCGGGGTCACGAGGCACGCGCCGCGCCCCCTCGTCCTCGTTCCCCCCTACGCCCCCTGCTTCCCCCTCCCTTCCTCGATCCCTCCCGTCCTCCGCCCCTCCCGTCTGCGCCCCTCCCGTCCTCCCGTCCTCCCGTCTCGTCCGATTCCCGTTTGTCTTCCTAGGGGTCCTAGGGTAAAACTAAGGCCCCTAGGAAGGAGTGGGCGTATGGCACGGGCCGGGCTGACGGCGGAGCGGGTGACGATCGCGGGCGCCGATCTGGCGGACGAGGTCGGGCTGGATCAGGTGACCATGTCGCAGGTGGCGCGGCGGCTCGGCGTGAAGGACGCGAGCCTGTACACGCACGTGCGCGGTCTGGAGGATCTGCGCGGGCGGATCGCCCTGCTGGCGGCGGACGAGAAGACCATCCGTATCGCGGAGGCGACCGCCGGCCGATCGGGCAAGGACGCGCTGGTCGCGTTCGCCGACGCCTGGCGGGAGTACGCCCATGAGCACCCGGGCCGCTACATGGCGACGCAGACTCCCCTCCAGATCGATCCCGAGCTGGCCGCCGCAGCCCCAGGGCCGCGCCGCGCCGTCGAGCTGACCTACGGCATGCTGCGCGGCTACGGGCTGGCCGAGCCCGATCTGACCGACGCGGTCCGGTTGCTGCGCAGCACCTTCCACGGGTTCGTCGCCCTGGAGGCCGCGGGCGGGTTCGCGCACCAGCGCTCGCCGCAGCACTCCTGGGTGCGTGCTCTGGACGCCCTGCACTCCCTCCTGGAGCACTGGCCCCCGTTGAACGAAGGAGACCCCTCATGACCGACCCGACCATCGGCCGCCTGCGCGTCAACGGCGCGACGCTGCACTACGAAGTGCGCGGCCAGGGCCCGCTTCTGCTGCTGATACCCGGAGGGGCGGGAGGCGCGGCCGCCTTCGACGGCATCGCCGACGACCTGGCCGCCGAATACACCGTCGCGACCTACGACCCGCGCGGTATGTCCCGCAGCACATTGGACGACCCCGCGGCCGAGCAGCGCGTGGCCGAGCACGCCGAGGACGCGTTCCGCCTGCTGGAGCTGCTGTCGCCCGGTGAGCCGGCCCGGGTGTTCGGCTCCAGCTCGGGCGCGATCGCCGCCCTGCATCTGCTCACCGCCCGACCCGACCGCGTCGAACGCCTCGTGGCGCACGAGCCGCCGGTGGTGGAGGTCCTCCCCGACGCCTCCGAACACCGCGCGCTCATCGCGCGCGTGCAGGAGACGTTCCACGCGCAGGGACTCATGCCGGCGATGGCGGTGTTCGCCGCAGGTCTGAAGAAGGGCGAGGACACCACCGAGCCGAAGGCCGAGCTCAGGCTTCCGCCCCAAGCGGCGGCGCGGGCCGAGCAGACCATGGCCAACCTGCCCTACTTCGTCGGGCGCATCGTGCCCCGCTTCATGTCCTACGCCCCGGACGCCCCCCGACTTCAGGCGCTCTCGGACCGGCTCGTCCTGGCCGGCGGCCAGGACTCCCGCGGCGAACTTCCCTACCGGGCGGCCGCATTCCTGGCCGAGCGTCTCGGCGCGGAATTCCGGCACTTCCCCGGCGGGCACACCGGCCTGACCACACACCCCGCCGAGTTCGGCGCTACCCTCCGCAAGGCCTTCGGAGGGTAGGAGGCGTCTCTCCGCCCCGTCGGGCGGCGGCCGGTGTCCATGGCCTGAACTGATTTGATACGAATTTTCGGGCGTTTGTTGCGGAGTGGACCATGGGCATCGATGCGCATGCACAGTTGCCCAACGGAGAGGACGGGATATGACCGTCAACGGAAATGGTGCCGCCGCCGACGAACCGCATGTGATTCGCGGGCGGGGAAAGGACAAGGCGCCGGCTGGCGCCTTCTCCCTGTTCGCCGACGCCAACTACAACGTGGGCGGAGACCGGGACAAGATTCTCGTCATCCCGGTAAAGGGGACGGCGAACAACTTCAGCGATTACGGATTCGACCAGAGCGGTGACGGCGTGAGCGCCGTCGTCAACAACACCGAAATCGACAACGTCCTTTTCACGCGGACGAATCAGCAGGGGGCGCAGTTACCGGTCAAGGCCGGTGAGTCGATCGACGATCTGACCAGGATCCCGCTCGCCGGCAGCCCGACCGGCTCGTGGAACGACCAGGCCCAGTCGGCCCTCGCGTTCGTCCAGCCCGTCCCGACGCCGGTCTTCACCCTTCCCGCGGCCGGCGCGACGACCGAGGACCGCCGTCAGCCCGTCCGCGGCAACGCGGCGCCCGACGTGCAGCAGGTGCTGCTGTACGAGGGGGCCAAGCAGTTGGGCACCTGCCCGGTCAAGGACAGCAAGTGGGAGTACGACCCGGATGCCGACTGGAGCCTCGGGCAGCACGACCTGTCCGCCATCGCCGTGCGCGACGACGTGCAGTCCGGCAGGGCGTACCGGAGTTTCTATGTGATCCTCCCCAGCCCGGTCGTGGACATCAGGTCTCCCAAGGAGGGTACGGAAGTCGACCCCGGCGTGTCCGTCGACGGTGTCGCCTTCCACGCGGATTCGGTGGTGCTCGTCGACGGGAGCACCCAGGTCGGCACCTCTCCGGTGACGGGCGACAAATGGACCTTCGCTCCCGAGGGCGGCTGGAGCCTGGGAAGTCACAGTGTGACGGTAAAGGCCGTCCACGGCGGTCAGGAATCCGAACCGGACACGGTGCATTTCACGGTGGCCCAGCAGAACCTCACCGTCGACTACACCTTCAATTCCAGTTGGCAGGACTGGCAGACCGGAAAGTACATCTACTCCTACGACGTCACCATGTACGCCGGTGAAACCGACGTCCGGCACTGGAACGTCGGCTTCGGCCAGCTCCCGGACGGTTCGGTCCTGGCTCCGGAGTTCGAGACCAGCTTCTGGGGAATGATCATCAATGACGGCTCCGACGGAAACGTGGTCCTCGGCTCGCCCCCGGAGGGAATCCACATCGTCCCGAAGGGCGGCCATCTGACCCTCCGCGTCCTCGTGCTCATCCCCACGCAGGACGACGCCTACAAGAAGCTCTACGGCCTCTTCGCCAAGTCGGTGACGGCGTAGGCCGGTTGGCGATCGGCCGGGCCCGGCGACCGAACCGCGGAGGCGGAGGTTGCCGGGCCCGGCCCTTGGGGTCACGTCGCCGGTGCGTCGGCGAGGTGTGCGTGGGTGCGGTCCAGGAAGGAACGAACGGCGCGGGCGAACCCGTCGGGGTCGTCGGTGTGGAGCCAGTGTCCGCAGCCGGAGAGTTCGACCAGCTCCGTACCCGGCCGCTCCCGGACCATCCGGCGCGCCGTTTCGCCGGTGAGGACGAAGCTCTCGCTCGCCCTGAGCAGCAGGGCCGGCTGCCTCGACGCGGCCCACGCGGCGGAGTGGTCCCCGGCCAGGGCGTGTTGGGAGGCCATCATGTCGGCGGTGTCGAAGAGCAGTTGGCAGCCGTCGTCGCACTCCGTCGCGCTGTCGAGGAAGTAGCCGGCATCGGGAACACCGTGCGCTTCGATCGCGGCCCGCAGTTCCTCGCGCGAGGCCGCCCTGCGCGGCCAGCCCGAGACGTCGAGAACGGGGTGCGTCTCGGGCTCCTCGTTGCGTACGGTCATGTCCGCGACGACGAGCGCGGTGACGAGACCGGGGTGGCGCTCGGCGAGGAGGTAGGCGATGGCGCCGCCCATGGAGTGCCCCAGAACCGTGGCCGGCGCGAGATCCAGGGCGCGTAAGAGGGCGGCCGCATCCTCGACGTAGTCGTCGGGGGTGAGCCCGCCGCCGTGGTCCGACAGGCCGTGGGCGCGCTGGTCGAGCGCGACGACGCGGTACCGCCCGGCCAGTGCCGCCGCCAGCGGGGCGAAGATCCGCCCCCTCCCGAAATGACCGTGCAGGGCGAGGACGGCAGGCCCCGGACCACCGAAGTCCAGGTAGGCGAAGCGACGACCACGAAGGTGGACGAACGACTCGGGCGGCATGGTGGGCTCCCTCGCTGTGGGTGGACAAGGCGGTGACCGGGTGATGGTGCACCCCCGGGGCGTTTCCGTCACGCGTGGCCCCCGTACTTGCCAGGGATCGTGTCCATCAGGACCTAGCCAGGGGACGTCCCGCTTTAGCGGGGTGTGGAATGGCTTCTCGGCCTTGCTCTGACCTCAGTGGGGCCCACGGATCTGCACTGTTCACCTGTGCTGCCTCTTTGGCGCACTAGACCTAGCAGGTGTGTATAGTGATCACGTGACTGGGGCCAGGAAGGTACGCCGGTTCTCCGGCGGTGTGTACGACCTCGGGCTCCACGTGGTGTGGTGCCCGAAGTACCGTCGTCCGGTCCTCGGCGGCCGGGTCGCGGCACGTCTGGACGAGCTGATCCGGGCCAGGGCGGATGAACGCGGGTGGGAGATCATCGACCTTGAGGTGATGCCGGACCACGTGCACCTCTTCGTCAAGCACGATCCGAAGTCGTCCGCCTCATACGTGGCGAACCAGTTCAAGGGCTTCACCTCCCGCGTGCTGCGGGCTGAGTTCCCGCACTTGAAGTCGCAGATGCCCACGCTGTGGTCGTCGTCGTACTTCGCCGCCTCGGTCGGCGCGGTGTCGGCGGCGATGGTGGAGAAGTACATCGACACCCAGTGGGAGCGCCCCTGGAAGAAGGGCGAGAAGGAGGCGTGGAAGTGATCCGCGCCTACAAGTTCCGTCTTCGCCCGACCGTGCGCCAGGAGCAGGCCCTGAGCGAGATGCTTCGGGATCACTGCTCGCTCTACAACGGCGCGCTCCAGGAGCGCCGGGAAGCCTGGCGGCACAGCTCGAAGACCTCGATCGCCTACGGGCAGCAGTCCGCCCAGCTCAAGGAGATCCGCACCTTCGACCCCGAGCGCCAAGGCCGCTGGTCCTTCTCCTCGCAGCAGGCGACGTTGCGCCGGTTGAACAAAGCGTTCGCCGCGTTCTTCCGGCGCGTGAAGGCAGGTCAGACGCCGGGCTACCCCAGGTTCAAAGGCGTCGGCCACTTCGACACCGTAGAATTCCCCAAGGACGGCGACGGGTGCCGCTGGGATTCCACCCCGCACGGTCGGCAGACCCGCGTACGCCTGCAAGGCATCGGGCACGTCCGCGTGCACCAGCACCGCCCGGTGCGCGGCCGGGTCAAGACGATCTCGGCCAAGCGCGAGGGCAGGCACTGGTACGTCGTGCTCGCCTGCGACGAGGTTCCCGCCGAACCGCTCCCCGCCGCCGGCAGCAGTATCGGCATCGACGTGGGCGTGACACACTTCCTCACCACGTCCAACGGTGAACACGTGAAAAACCCGCGCTTCCTTGAATCTGCCGCCGAAGCCCTGGCAGCGGCCCAGCAGCATCTTTCGACGTTCCCCAAGCGCACCCGACGCCGCACGAAGAAGCACCGGGCGGCAGCCCGGAAGGTCGCCAAGCTGCATGCCAAGATCCGGCGGCAGCGCCTGGACCACCACCACAAGGCCGCAAACGTGCTCGTCGCCGAGCACGACGTGATCGCGCACGAGAAGCTGAACACCGCGGGGATGACCAAGAGCCCGGCACCCAAGCCCGACCCCGAGACTCCCGGCGGCTTCCTGTCGAACGGGGCTGCCTCCAAGGCCGGGCTCAACCGCAGCATCCTCGACGCGGGTTGGGGACTGTTCTTCGGAATCCTGGCGCAGAAGGCTGAGAGTGCCGCTCGCCGCGTGATACCGGTAGACGCCAGCAACACCTCCCGCACCTGCCCCGAATGCGGGCACGTCGCCAAGGAAAACCGCGTCACCCAAGCAAAGTTCGAGTGCACCGCGTGCGACTTCATCGCCAACGCCGACCACGTAGGCGCGCTCAACGTGCTCAGCAGGGCCGGGCTGGTCCTCTGCGACGGTGCTTAGCCACCGACGCAGCAAGCCCGCCGTTTTAGCGGTGGGTGGAGTCACAAGATCGTTTCCGGTACGGCAGGCGGAGATCGATGTGCTGAGGGAGGGCGTCCGATGAGCCGGGCGGTATTGGTGACGGGGGCTTCGCGGGGGATCGGACGTGCGGTCGCCGAGTTGTTCGCGGCCGGTGGCGATCGTGTCGCGCTGCACTACTCGTCGCGCCGGGAGGCGGCCGAGGCCGCGTTCGGGGCGCTGGCGGGCGGCGGGCATGTGCTGGTGCAGGGCGATGTGCGGACGCCGGAGGGGGCGGCGGGGATCGTCGGGGCGGCGGTGGACGGGCTCGGCGGCGTCGATGTCCTGGTCAACAACGCCGCCGCGAATGTGGCGCACCCGCTGGACCGTACGTCGTTCGAGGACTGGCAGCGCGCCTGGCGGCAGGTCGTGGACGTGAATCTGCTGGGCGCGGCGAACGTCAGCTACTGCGCGGCGCGCAACATGATCGAGCGGGAGGTGGAGGGGCGGATCATCAACATCGGGTCGCGGGGCGCGTTCCGCGGCGAGCCGGACCATCCCGCCTACGGCGCGTCGAAGGCGGCGCTGCACGCGATGGGGCAGTCGCTGGCGGTCCATCTGGCGCCGTACGGGATCGGTGTGGCGTCGGTGGCGCCCGGGTTCGTGCAGACCGAGCGGGTCGCGGAGCGCCTCACCGACGAGGTGCGGGGGCAGAGCCCGTTCGGGCGGGTCGCGTCGCCGGAGGACGTGGCCTCGGCCGTCCACTACCTCGCCTCGCCGGAGGCGCTGTGGTCCTCCGGGACCGTGCTGGACGTCAACGGGGCGTCGCACCTGCGCTGAGAGGGCGCCGCGCCCGGACTCCGGGCGGTGCGCGCACCCGGTACGGAGTGGGGGAGCCCCGGCCGAACGGGGGATTCCGGCCGGGGCTCGCAGCGGGCAGGGGGGAAGAGCCCGCTGCGATTGAACGATAAACCATCGCGGGAGTCGGCGACGTGGCGGGTGGTCGCTCCCCCTCGGTGCGGCTCCGCGAGCCTCCCTCCCGCCTCCTCCGGCGAACCATAGTTTGTCCGGCTATGACCCCCCTTTTCTCCAGGACGAAGCGGATGATGGTGGGCCGCCCGCTGGACAGTGCGCGGCTCGGCGAGACGCTGCTGCCCAAGCGGCTGGCGCTACCGATCTTCTGCAGCGACCCGCTGTCCTCGGTCGCGTACGCCACCGAGGAGATCCTGCTGGTCGTGGGCCTGGGCGGGGTCGCGCTGCTGCATCTGACCTGGTACGCCGCGGCCGCCATCGTCCTGGTCCTGGTCGTCGTGGTCGCCTCCTACCGGCAGACCTGCTACGCGTATCCCGGTGGCGGTGGCGCCTACCTCGTCAGCGCGCAGAACCTCGGGCGGGGCGCGGCGCTCACCGCGGCCAGTGCGCTGCTCGTCGACTACGTGCTGACCGTCGCGGTGTCCGTCGTCTCCGGCGTCGCCGCGATCACCTCCGCGATCCCGTCCCTCGGCGGCCACAACGTGGCGCTGTCCGTCGCGTTCGTGGTGCTGCTGATGCTGATGAATCTGCGCGGGGTACGGGAGTCGGGCCGGATCTTCGCGGTCCCCACCTACGGCTTCGTCTTCTTCGTCTACCTGATGTTCGCGTGCGCCGCCGTACGGATGGCCACCGGCGCGACGATCCGCGCCGAGTCCGCGGACCTGCCGCTGCACGCCGCATCGGTCTACACGGGCCTGGCACTGGTCCTGCTGGGGATGCGCGCCTTCGCCTCCGGGTGCACGGCGCTGACCGGAGTCGAGGCGATCAGCAACGGCGTGCCCGCGTTCCGCCGGCCCAAGAGCCGCAACGCCGCCACCACGCTGCTGGTCATGGGGTTCTTCTCCGTCACCATGTTCGGCGGGATCACGATCCTGGCCATGCTCTACGACGTGCATGTCGCGGTGGACCCCACCGAGCTGGGGCTGCCGGCCGACACGCCGACCCCCACCGCGCTCGCCCAGATCGCCCGTGCCACCTTCGGCGACGTCGACGCCCTGTTCTACCTGCTGCAGGCCTTCACGGCCGGTGTGCTGATCCTCGCCGCCAACACCGCCTTCAACGGCTTCCCCATGCTGGCGTCGGTCCTCGCCGAGGACCGCTTCGCGCCCCGGCAACTGCGCAACCGCGGCGACCGGCTGGTCTTCTCCAACGGGATCGTCCTGCTCGCGCTCGCCGCGATCGGGCTGATCGTGCTCTTCGACGCCGAGCTGACCCACCTCATCCAGCTCTACATCATCGGCGTCTTCGTCTCCTTCACCCTCTCCCAGACCGGCATGGTCCGGCACTGGCGGACGGTCCTGGCCGCCCCCGGTCTGCGGCCCCGCGAACGGGCCCGGTGCCGCCGTTCCCAGGCGATCAACGCGGTCGGCGCGGTGCTCACCGGGCTGGTGCTGATCATCGTCCTGATCACCAAGTTCACGCACGGCGCCTGGATCGTGGTGATCGCCATGCCGACGCTGTTCCTGGGCATGCGCGCGGTGCGCCGGCACTACGAGCGGGTCGCGCAGGAGCTGGCGGCCACCCCGGACGCACGGCCCTGGGCGCCGGCCGGGAACGCGGTGATGGTGCTGGTCAGCGATCTGCACGTGCCCACGCTCAAGGCCCTGGGCTACGCCCGTACGATGCGCGCCACCTCACTGGAGGCGCTGACCGTCGCGATCGATCCCGCCGATGTCACGGGCCTGCGCGCGCAATGGGACGCCCATGACATCGACGTACCGCTGCAGGTGCTCAGCTCGCCCTACCGGGACTTCACCCAGCCGGTGGTCGACTACGTGGTCGGCGCCGGCGAGCGGAACCCCGGTGCCGCCGTCACGGTCGTCATCCCCCAGTTCATCGTCGGCCACTGGTGGGAGCAGCCGCTGCACAACCAGAGCGCCCTGCGGCTCACGGCACGGCTGATGTTCACGCCGGGGGTGACCGTGGTCAACGTTCCCTACCGCCTCTAGGCCCGGCAGCCGGCCGGCCCTACGGGCTCACCGCCAGGACGATGTAGGCCGCCAGCAGCGTGAGGTGCACACCGCCCTGGAGCAACGTGGCGCGGCCGGGCACCACCGTCAGGGTGCCGACCGTCACGGTCAGCGCGAGCAGCACCAGGTGGCTGGGGCCCAGGCCCAGGACCAGCGGTCCCGGCAGCCGGGTCGTGGCGAGGGCGACCGCGGGGATGGTCAGGCCGATGCTGGCCATCGCCGAGCCGAGACCGAGGTTCAGGCTGGTCTGGACACGGTCGCGGCGGGCCGCGCGGACCGCGGCGATGGACTCCGGCAGCAGCACCAGCAGGGCGATGACGATGCCCACGACCGACGCCGGCAGGCCTGCCGCGATCACCGCGGACTCGATGGTCGGCGACACCGCCTTCGCCAGTCCGACCACCGCGATCAGCGCCAGCGCCAGCAGCCCCAGGCTGCTCCACGCCGCCCGGGCCGACGGCGGGTCGGCGTGTTCCTCGGTGTCGATCACCTCGCCGGACGAGGTCACCGGCAGGAAGTAGTCCCGGTGCCGGACGGTCTGGGTGGCCACGAACAGCCCGTAGAGGATCAGCGCGGACAGCGCGGCGAAGACCAGCTGCGGGGTGGAGAACTGCGGGCCGGGCGCGCTGGTGGTGAACGTCGGCAGGGCCAGGCTCAGTCCGGCGACCGTCGCGACCGTCGCCAGCGCCGCGCCGGTGCCCTCGGCGTTGAAGACGGCCACCCTCCGCTTGAGCGCGGCGACCAGCAAGGACAGCCCGACGATGCCGTTGCAGGTGATCATCACCGCCGCGAAGACGGTGTCCCGGGCGAGCGTCGCGCTCTTCTCGCCGCCGTCGGCCATCAGCGTGACGATCAGCGCCACCTCGATGATGGTCACCGCGACGGCGAGCACCAGCGACCCGAACGGCTCACCCACACGGAGCGCGATCACCTCGGCGTGGTGCACCGCGGCCAGCACCGCCGCGGCCAGAAAGCACGACACGAGGGCGACCAGGCCGCCCGGCAGCGACCGTCCCCAGGTCAGGACCAGCAGGACCACCGCCAGCACCGGCAGCAGATCGCTCCAGTGCTGGGCGGTCGAACGGAGTCCGGCGATCATGCTGTCGAGCCTGGCAGATCGGCGGGACTCCCGCCCGTCCGGTCGGCCGGTCGGCCGCACCCGGCCGACCGGCGGTGCGTCGGCGTCAGGCCGTCGCCCGGTGGCCCTTCACCTCGGCCGGCGTGATCGCGGCCTTGGTGACGTCGGCGACCAGCTCGACGACGTCCGGCCCGTACGCCTGCGAGTTGACCACCTTCAGCAGGAGGCAGAACTGGCCGTCGGCGCCGTGCTTGCGGGCCAGCCGGGTCCGGTTGCGTACCAGGTGGCGCACCGCGGCCCGGTGGGTGACCGGGCGCTGGCCGGCCGCCAGGAACACCGGGCGGCCGCCTTCACCCGCCGTCAGACGGGCCAGCAGGACGTACTCCACCGCGCCGGGCTCCATCCGGTACGTCGAGCCGCCGACCGAGAAGGTTCCGCGGCCCGCACCGGACTCGTCACCCGGGTGCACCGCGATGCCCGGCAGCAGATTGGCCATATGGGCGGCCAGTCTGCGGTGCGCGGTGGGATCGCCGACGCAGAATTCGGTGCGCGCCCCGAAGCCCTGCAGGCCGGTGTCGTGCGGGGCGACCTCGGGGTGCGCGCCGCAGGTCTCCACCACCGCGGCCAGACCCAGCAGCGCCAGTGCGTCATGGCGCGGAATGCTCCAGTGGGCCGAGGAGCTGTCCCGGTGGGTCACCAGTACGCACTCCGAGCCTTCCGGCAGCCCGAAGAAGCTCTGTTCCCGGGCGAGCTTCCGGCGGGCCGCCGCCGATTGCCCGGCCCAGCCGGCCGCCAGGCCCAGGACGAGGGCGGCGACCGCGACGGACAGGAGCAGCAGGGTGTCATCCATGGCCGGGGAGCGTAGCGGCTCTCCGGTTGTGCGTTCGAGGCCGGGGCCGGTAGCACCCGAAATGCCCCCTGTCGGCGTGCTGTTCGCCCGAGTAGGCTCCGGCCCCTGCCGTCCCTCGCGCACACCGTGGAGGAAACCCCGCTTATGACCAGATTCCGACGTCTCACCGTCCTGGGAGCGGCCGCCGCGCTGACCGGCTCCCTGGTGGCGGTCCCGGCCGTCGCCCAGTCCGCACCGCCGCGCCCGGCCCCCTCGGACCGGGACGGCGCCACCCCCGCCACACCGGACAAGACGCCGGTCGCCGTCGGCCACGGAGGGGCGGTCGCCAGCGTCGACCCGGACGCCTCGGCCGCCGGCATAGCGGTGCTGAAGAAGGGCGGCAACGCCGTGGACGCCGCGGTCGCCACCGCCGCCGCCCTCGGCGTCACCGAGCCGTACTCCGCGGGCATCGGTGGCGGCGGCTTCTTCGTCTACTACGACGCCAGGTCCAAGACCGTGCGCACCCTCGACGGCCGGGAGACCGCACCGCGCTCCGCGGGCAAGGACCTCTTCCTGGAGAACGGCAAGCCGATCCCGTTCGACGACGCCGTCACCAGCGGGCTGGGCGTCGGCACTCCCGGCACCCCCGCCACCTGGGACGCCGCGCTGGAGAAGTGGGGCAGCCGGTCGCTCGGCGACGTACTGCGCCCGGCCCGCCGGCTGGCCTCCCGCGGCTTCACCGTCGATGAGACCTTCCGCCGGCAGACCGCCGACAACGAGGCGCGCTTTCGGGACTTCCCGGCGAGTGCCGGCCTGTTCCTGCCCGGCGGCAAGCTGCCGGTGGTCGGCTCGACCCTGAAGAACCCCGATCTCGCGCGTACCTACGCGGAGTTGGCCGAGCGCGGTGTGGGCGCGCTCTACAAGGGCGAGCTGGCCCGGGACATCGTCCGCACGGTCCGCAAGCCACCGGTGCGCTCCGGAGCCACCCGCAAGGTGCGGCCCGGCGACCTCACCACGAACGACCTGCGGACCTACGAGGTGCTCAGCCAGGCGCCCACCCGTACGGCCTACCGCGGCCTCGACGTCTACGGCATGGCCCCCTCGTCCTCCGGCGGCACCAGCGTCGCCGAGGCGCTGAACATCCTGGAGCGGACCGACCTCTCCCGGCTGAGCGAGAAGCAGTATCTGCACCGCTACATCGAGGCCAGCCGGATCGCCTTCGCCGACCGCGGCCGCTGGGTCGGGGACCCGGCCTATGAGGACGTCCCCACCAAGGGCCTGACCTCGCAGCGGTTCGCCGATTCCCGCGCTTGCCTGATCAGCGACGACAAGGCGCTGACCAGCCCGCTCGCGCCCGGCGACCCGCGGAACCCCGAGCGCTGCGGCGGCACCGGCAAGGGCGCCCCGACGACGTACGAGGGGCCGAACACCACCCATCTGACCGTCGCCGACAAGTGGGGCAACGTCGTCGCCTACACCCTGACGATCGAGCAGACCGGCGGCAGCGGCATCGTGGTCCCCGGCCGGGGCTTCCTGCTCAACAACGAGCTGACGGACTTCTCGTTCGCGCCCGCCGACCCCGCGGTCCACGACCCCAATCTGCCGGGGCCGGGCAAGCGGCCGCGCTCGTCGATGTCGCCGACGATCGTGCTCCGGCACGGCCGGCCGGTGCTGGCGCTCGGCTCGCCCGGCGGCTCGACCATCATCACCACCGTGCTGCAGACGCTGCTGAACCACCTGGACCGTGGTATGCCGCTGGTCGACGCGATCGCCGCACCCCGCGCCAGCCAGCGCAACGCGGCGGCCACCGAGCTCGAACCCGCCCTGTGGAACAGCCCGCTCCGCCGGCAACTCGAGGCGGTCGGACACGCGTTCAAGCAGAATCCGGAGATCGGCGCGGCGACCGGGGTGCAGCGGCTGCCGGACGGCCGCTGGCTGGCCGCGGCCGAGAAGGAGCGCCGCGGCGGCGGCTCGGCGATGGTCGTACACCGGTCCTGACGCTCCCGGAACGGGTGCCGGACGTCACGCCACCGACACCCGACCGGCCGCTGTGTGCCGTCCGTGTGTCGTCGATGTGCCGCGCCGCGCGGCGCCGTTGATGGCCACGGCGGCGACGATTAGCCTTGATGGGACCGTTCGTTCGAATGAGCGGTCCCATGGAGGGCACGCAGCGTGAGCGTTGACGAGAGCCAGGACAGGGATCCCGGGCCGGCCCCGGCACGGGACGTCGGAGCCGGTGAGTGGGAGGGCCTGGCCGAGCAGGCGCGGGCGCTGGCCCAAGGCCGGGTCACCTCGACCATGTTGGTGCGGCGGTCACTGGAGCGCATCGCGGCCACCCAGGACACCGTCAACGCCTTCAAGCGGGTACGGGCCGAGGCGGCGATGACGGAGGCCGCCGAGGCGGACCGCCGGCTGGCGGCGGGGGAGCGGCTGCCGCTGCTTGGGGTGCCGGTCGCGGTCAAGGACGACACCGATGTGGCGGGCGAGCCCACCGCGTTCGGCTGCGCCGGCGCGTTCCCGGTCAAGGAACGCGACGCCGAGGTCGTCCGGCGGCTGCGCGCGGCCGGCGCGATCATCGTCGGCAAGACCAACGCCTGCGAGCTGGGGCAGTGGCCGTTCACCGAGGGCCCGGCCTTCGGCGACACCCGCAACCCGTGGAACCTCGCCCACACTCCGGGCGGCTCGTCCGGCGGCTCGGCGGCCGCGGTCGCGGCGGGGCTGGTGCCCGCCGCGCTCGGCACGGACGGCGCCGGCTCGGTCCGGATCCCCGCCGCCTGGTCCCATCTCGTCGGCATCAAACCCCAGCGCGGCCGCATCTCCACCTGGCCGGAGGCCGAGTCCTTCCAGGGGATCACCGGCATCGGCCCGCTGGCCCGCACGGTCGAGGACGCGGCGCTGCTGCTGGACGTGGCCAGCGGCAACCACGCCGGGGATCTGCACCGGCCGCCCGCCATCGCGGCGCGGCAGGCGGCCGGCCGCGACCCGGGGCGGCTGCGGATCGCGCTGTCCTGGAAGCCGGCCACGACGTTCACGGCCAAGCCGCTGCATCCCGACGTACGCGCCGCGGTGACCGGCGTGGCCCGCACGCTGGCCCGCCTCGGCCACTTCGTCGAGGAGGCGGAGCCCGACTACGGGCTGGTCGGGCTGGCCTTCGTCCCGCGGGCCACCGCCGGGCTGGGGGAGTGGGCGGCCCGGGTGCCCGACCGCAGCCTGCTGGACCGCCGTACGCGGGGCGCGGCGCGGATGGGGCGGCTGCTCGGCGGGCCGGTGCTCCGTCGGGCCCGTTTGGTGGAGAAGCGCCAACAGCAGCGCATCGGCGCCCTGTTCGGCCCCTACGACGTGCTGCTGACGCCGACCACCGCCACGCCGCCGCCGCGGATCGGCACACTGGCCAAGCTCAACGGCTGGCGTACCGATCAGGCCATGATCGCCGCCTGCCCGTACGCCTGGCCGTGGAACGTCCTCGGCTGGCCGGGCGTGAGCGTGCCCGCCGGCTTCAGCGCCGACGGCCTGCCGCTGGGTGCCCAACTCCTGGGCCCGGCCCACGGGGAGCCACGGCTGATCTCGCTGGCCGCCCAGCTCCAGGACGATCTGCGCTGGCACGAGCGGCGCCCGGCCGGACACCCGGCGCCGCTCGACGGCCTACGGCGCTGAGGCCGGCGCGTCGCCTCAGCCGAGGAGCTTGATGATCGTCTCGGTCGTGTCGGTCTCGCCGAGCCGCGGGAAGATCTTCTCCAGGCTGTGGCGGTGCGCCGCCTCGTCCAGGTCGGTCACCGCGTCGGTGGCGATCGTGACGTGGTAGCCGTGCTCGTGCGCGGCGCGGGCGCTGGACTCCACGCCGATGCTGGTGGCGATGCCGGCGAGGACGATCTGGGTCACGCCGCGCCGGCGCAGCTCCAGATCCAGGTTCGTGCCGTAGAAGGCGCCCCACTGCTGCTTGGTGACGGTGATGTCGCCGGGCTGCCGGCCGAGCTCGGGCACCAGCTCGGCCCAGTCGGCGGGCGGGGTGCCGCCGCGCAGGGCGGACTCCGTACGGCCCGGTGCGCCGCCCGTGACGTTCACCAGGACGACGGGCAGCGCGCGGGCGCGGAACGCGGCGGCCAGCCGGGCGCCGCGCTCGACGACCTCGGCGGAGGGCAGCGGAGCGGTGGGCAGACCGGCGATGCCCTTTTGAAGGTCGATCAGGACCAGGGCGGTGCGGGGGTCGAGGGCGGTGGCGGGCATGGGGGCTCCCTGTCGTGGTGAGGAGTGCGGAGGTGTGGTGACGAGTGCAGAGGTGTGTGACGAGTGCAGCGGAGAGGCGGTGTGCGGGGGAAGTGCGGTGGTGCGCGGAGGGTGAGCGGTCCGGGGGTGCGCGGGCCTATGGCCGGTGGCCGGGGCGCAGGGCGCGGTCGGCGAGGGTCAGGGCGAGCAGCGGCAGCGCCAGTGCGATGCCGATCAGGGCGATCTCGTGCAGACCGGAGTCCGAGGCGCGCGGCCCGTACAAAAGCCCGATCAGACCGGCGGCGGTGATCGCGCCGAGGTACTGGGCGGTGCGCTGCAGCCCGGCGGCCGCGCCCACGCCGTCGGCCGGCGCCTGGGCGTAGACGGCGGCCTGGTTGCCGGTGGACGCCAGGCCCTGGGGGATGCCGATGAGCGCTCCGGCACACAGCAGCGCGAGCAGCGGACTGCTGCCCGCGAGCAGCAGGAGGACCGCACTGCCGGCGGCCAGACACCCCGCGGCGACGGTCAGCGGGGCGCGGACGCCCTTCGTCCGGGCGCCGACCGGCGAGCAGCACGCGGCCGCGACGGACATCGGCAGCATGACCAGCCCGGCGTGGAACGGCGAGTAGCCGTGCGCCTGCTCCAACCACTGGCTGAAGCCGTAGAGCACGCAGTAGACGACCAGATACGTCAGACCCTGCCGCAGGTAGGTGCGGACCAGCGCGCCGTTGCGGGCGAGCATCCGCAGGTCGATGAAGGGCTCCGGATGGCGCAGCTGCCACCACACCAGGACGGCGCCGAGTACGCCGGCGGGCGCCAGCAGCGGCCACGGCGGGTCCGCCAGTCCCAGCAGGAAGAACATCGTGCAGGTCAGCGCGCCGGCGAAGAGGGCGATGCCCAGCGGGTCGAGGGCGCCGACGCGGCCGGCTCCGTCGCGCCCGGCTCCGTCGCGCCCGGCGTCCGTCTCGACGCGGCCGGTGCTCCGGTCGGGCGGGAGCCAGGCGAGCGCGCCGGCGAGCGCGAGCAGCGCCAGCGGGACGTTGACCGCGAAGACCGCCCGCCAGCCCGCGGTCGCCGCCAGCAGCCCGCCGAGCGTGGGCCCGATGGCGGCGCTGCCCAGCGCGGCGAGCGAGAGCCGTCCGAGGACGTGGCGGGGGGTCGGCCGCCCCGTCCGGCGCGACTCGGCACGCAGCATCGCCAGCGCCGCGGGGTAGGCGGCCGCGGTGCCGATGCCGAGGACGACCCGGGAGACGATCAGCAGCGCGAAGTCGGGCGCGAGGGCGCCGATGAGGCCCGCGGCGCAGACGGCCGACGCACCGGCGACGAAGACCCGGCGCGGGCCGGCGCGGTCGGCCAGCCGCCCCATCGCCGGCTGGCCCACCGCGCTGGCGAGGTACATCGCGGAGATCAGCCAGGCGGTGTCGGCGGCGCCGACGTGGAAGTCCCGCCCGATGGCCACCAGGGCGGTGGCGATCATCGTCGAGTTGACGGGGTTCAGCAGCGAGCCGAGCAGCAGCGGCGTCATCAGACGGGCGCCGAAGGCGCGGCCGGGAGCGGCGGGCCGGTCCGGACCGTCCGGGCCTTCCGGTGCGGCAGGCGCCGTCCGGGGTGTGGCCGCTGCCGCGGCAGCCGGGTCGCTCATTGCGGCATCAGCCGCCGGATCAGCGCGGTCGCCGCCGCCAGGGTCCGCTGCTCCTCGGCGCTGAGCCGTTCGGCGATGGCCACCGCGAGCCAGTTCTGCTTGGCCTGCCGTACGGCGGCGAGCATCCGGCGGCCCTCGTCGGTGAGCGCGAAGACCACTTGGCGGCCGTCGGTCGGATGCGGGCTGCGGGCGAGTATCCCGTGCTCCTCCAGCGCGCCGACGGTCAGCCGCATGGACTGCGGACGCACCAGCTCGGCGCGGGCCAGCGCCGCGATGGTGGCCGGTCCGTCGGTGTCGATCCGGGAGATCACCGAGCGCTGGGTCGGTGTCAGTTCGCCCTGCGGCGAGGCGGCGCGCAGATGGCGCATCAGCTGTGCGACGGTCGCGCCCAGATCCGTCGCCAGGCGTTCCTGGTCCTTTTCCGGCATATCTCCACCGTAGATATCGACAGGCAAACTTGCAAGTTTGCCTGTCGTGATCGTGGTGGAACCCTGGGCGCGCCACGGGGGAGATGGTCTTGCCACGGTGCGTGACGGGGCTTACGGTCACCTCCACACGCGTAGATCCCCCGCGTGGGCTGCAGGCAGACGCATCGACAAAGGAGCAGCTCATGGCCGATGTTGTGCGTGCCGCACTGGTTCAGGCGACCTGGACCGGCGACACCGAATCGATGATCGCGAAGCACGAGGAGTACGCCAGAGCGGCGGCCGCGCAGGGCGCGCAGGTGATCGGGTTCCAGGAGGTCTTCAACGCTCCGTACTTCTGCCAGGTCCAGGACCCGGAGCACTACCGCTGGGCCGAGCCGGTGCCCGACGGCCCGACCGTACGCCGGATGCAGGACCTCGCCCGTGAGACCGGCATGGTCGTCGTCGTACCGGTCTTCGAGATCGAGCAGCCCGGCTTCTACTACAACACCGCGGCCGTCATCGACGCCGACGGCACGGTCCTGGGCAGCTACCGCAAGCATCACATCCCGCAGGTCAAGGGCTTCTGGGAGAAGTACTACTTCAAACCGGGGAACCTCGGCTGGCCGGTCTTCGACACCGCCGTCGGCAAGATCGGGGTCTACATCTGCTACGACCGCCACTTCCCGGAAGGCTGGCGGCAGTTGGGCCTCAACGGCGCCCAGCTGGTCTACAACCCCTCCGCCACCCACCGCGGGCTGTCGGCCTACCTGTGGAAACTGGAGCAGCCCGCGGCCGCCGTCGCCAACGAGTACTTCATCGCGGCGATCAACCGGGTCGGCGTCGAGGAGTACGGCGACAACGACTTCTACGGCACCAGCTACTTCGTCGACCCGCGCGGCCAGTTCGTCGGCGAGGTCGCCAGCGACACCAAGGAGGAACTCCTCGTCCGCGACCTCGACTTCACGCTGATCGACGAGGTCCGCCAGCAGTGGGCGTTCTACCGCGACCGCCGCCCCGACGCCTACGACGGGCTGGTGCGGCCATGACCCGGACCCCCCAGGACACCGCGGACCTGTACGCCCGCCACCAGGCCGTCCTGCCCTCCTGGCTCAGCCTCTACTACGAGCGGCCCATCGAACTCACCCACGGCGAGGGCCGGTACGTCTGGGACGCCGAGGGCAACCGCTACCTCGACTTCTTCGGCGGCATCCTCACCACGATGACGGCGCACGCGCTGCCCGAGGTGACCAAGGCCGTCAGCGAACAGGCCGGCCGCATCATCCACACCTCGACGCTCTACCTCTCCCGGCCCATGGTCGAGCTGGCGGAGCGGATCGCCGCGCTCTCCGGCATCCCCGACGCCCGGGTCTTCTTCACCACCTCCGGGACGGAGGCCAACGACACCGCCCTGCTGCTGGCCACCACGCACCGCCGCTCCAACCAGGTCCTGGCGATGCGCAACAGCTACCACGGCCGCTCCTTCTCGGCCGTCGGCATCACCGGCAACACCAGCTGGTCGCCGACCAGCCTCTCGCCGCTCCAGACGCTCTACGTACACGGCGGGGTGCGCAGCCGAGGCCCGTACGCGGAGCTCGGCGACGCCGCCTACATCGCGGCCTGCGTCGCCGACCTGGAGGACATGCTCCAGCAGACCGCGGGCGGCGTCGCCGCGCTGATCGCCGAACCGATCCAGGGCATCGGCGGCTTCACCCTGCCGCCGGACGGCCTCTACGCCGCCTTCCGGGAGGTGCTCGCACGGCACGGCATCCTCTGGATCAGCGACGAGGTGCAGACCGGCTGGGGCCGCACCGGTGACCACTTCTGGGGCTGGCAGGCGCACGACGCGAGCGGACCGCCGGACCTGCTCACCTTCGCCAAGGGCATCGGCAACGGCATGTCCATCGGCGGAGTGGTGGCCCGAGCCGAGGTGATGAACTCGCTCACCGCGAACTCCATCTCCACCTTCGGCGGCAGCCCCGTCACCATGGCCGCCGGCCTCGCCAACCTCAACTACCTCCTCGAACACGACCTCCAGGGCAACGCCCGGCGGGTCGGCGGACTGCTCATCGAGCGGCTGCGGGCGGTGACGGCCGGTCTCGACGTCGTACGCGAGGTGCGCGGCCGCGGCCTGATGATCGGCGTCGAACTGATCCGTCCCGGCACCGACGAGCGCTCGCCGGAGGCCGCGTCGCTGGTCGTGGAGGCCGCCCGCGAGCGTGGTCTGCTGCTCGGCAAGGGCGGCCAGGGCGGGGCCTCACTGCGGATCGCGCCCCCGATGACGCTGACCGTCGCGGAGGCGGAAGAGGGCGCCGAGCTGCTCGCGGAGGCGCTGCACACGGCGCAGGCGACGCTCACCGGGGCGTAGCCGGCGGCCCGGGACGCGCGGGCGGGGCGGTCGTCGCCGCTCCGCCTGACGGGTGTGCGCCCGGGGCGGGGCGGGGGGCTTCGTGGCGGAAATCCGAGGTGGGGGGTGGCGTCGAAGCGGGTGTTCGGATGAGGTGGATGGCGTGGATGGGATGGGTGACGTGCCGTCAGTAACCTTCGCTGGGAGGCCGTTGAGGTGCCCGACCGTCAGCCGCGTGCCGCGGCCTCGCGCACCGTGTCGGCGACCAGCGTGAAGAACCGGGTGTGCGCCCGGCGGCTGCACGGGGCCTCCGGGTTCCACGGCAGCAGCCGCGCCCCGGCCTCGATCGCCCGCCAGTGCTCGTCGGCCCGCAGCTCCTCGGGCCGGGCGGCGTTCGCCCGTACGTCCATGAGCACGATGTCCGGGGCCAGCGCCGCGGCCTCCGCCCAGCCGACCGTGGACCAGTTCACACCGGCGCCCGCCGCCGGCTCCAGCAGGCCGACGCCGTGCTCGGTCAGCGCCCGCAGATCCGGCCAGGAGCTGGGCCGGGCCAGGTGCACCCGCTCCGGCCCAGCGGGCGACAGCGCCAGCACCCGGGGCCGTACCGCGCCCCCGGTCGCCTGCCGCAGGGCGTCCTCCGCGGCGTCCAACTCCCGTGCCGCGCCGAGGGGTTCGCCCCGGCCCAGCGATCCGGCCAGGGCCGCGAACCGCTCGCGCACCTCGGCCAGGCTCCGGCCCGGGCCGACCGCGACCGTGGCGAGCGGGACATGCGCCTCCAGCTCCAGCGCGGTCTTCTGCTCCAGCCCGTAGACCTGCACTCCGTCGTAGGTCACCGCCACCACGAGGTCCGGCTCCGCCTCCAGCAGGGAGTCGGGGTGCAGCGCGCCGCCCGAGCCGAGGTAGGGGATCTCCGACAGCGGCAGTTCGCCGCTCTTGGCGGGGTCGGGGGCGGCGCCGTCGTGCTGGGACCCGAAGAGCCCCACGGGGCGTATGCCGTGGTCCCACATCGTGGCCCCCGCCTGTATGTACGCGACGATTCGTAACGGCCGGCTCCCGGCCACCACCAGGCGCCCCCGGTCGTCGGAGAATTCCCACGGCGTGTTCCGCTCCATGACCTGCTGCCTTTCTGTATCGTTCCTGAGTCGTCCTGTCGTCCGTCCTGATGCTGTCCTGTTGTTCGTCGATGACGAATCGGCGCCCGCAGGGATTGCCCGCCGGCGTCGGCGGATACCTGCCCATCCGGCCACCTCCGCACCCCTCCGGCGCGGCCCCCGCGTTGCACCGGCCGACTGATCGTCGGCGCAACACGAACGTCCTCGGCGATCTGCGGTCACGGTCTTGCCACGGTGGGTGACATGCTTCTACGGTGTCTCCTTCTCGACCGGAATCTACGGGTGTAGACCAGCTGTGACGTGGCGTCAGGTAGGGAGCTGAGATGGTGAGCCGTACGGTCGTACAGGGCGGACTGGTGATCACCGCCGCCGACGAGATGCACGCCGATGTCCTGGTGGAGGACGGCCGGATCGCCGCGCTCGCCGCCCACGGCAGCCCGTCAGCCGACGGCTGGCGCCAGTCCGCGGACCGCGTCCTCGACGCCACCGGCAAGTACGTCATCCCAGGTGGCGTCGACGCCCACACCCACCTGGACTTCCCCTTCGGCGGGACGTTCTCCGCCGACAACTTCGAGACCGGCTCCCGCGCGGCCGCCTGGGGCGGCACCACCACCCTGATCGACTTCGCGGTGCAGTCCCGCGGCATGTCGCTGCGCGCCGGCCTGGACACCTGGCACGCCAAGTCCGATGCCCAGTGCGCCATCGACTACGCGTTCCACATGATCCTCTCGGACGTCAACGAGCACACCCTCAAGGAGATGGACCTCCTGGTGGCGGAGGGGGTCACGTCCTTCAAGCTGTTCACCGCCTACCCCGGTGTCTTCTACAGCGACGACGGACAGATCCTGCGCGCGATGCAACGCTCCGCCGGCAACGGCGGGTTGGTGATGATGCACGCAGAGAACGGCCTGGCCATCGACGTACTGGTCGAGCAGGCGCTGGCCGAGGGTCGGACCGACCCGCGTTACCACGGCGAGGTCCGCCATGTCCTGCTGGAGGCCGAGGCCACCCACCGCACCATCCAGCTCGCCCGGGTCGCCGGCGCCCCGCTGTACGTCGTCCACGTCTCCGCGGAGGAGGCCGTCGCCGAGATCGCCCAGGCCCGCGACAAGGGGCTCAACGTCTTCGGCGAGACCTGTCCGCAGTATCTGTTCCTGTCCACCGACAACCTCGCCGAGCCGGATTTCGAGGGCGCCAAGTACGTCTGCTCCACGCCGCTGCGGCCCCGCGAGCACCAGGCGGCGCTGTGGCGCGGGCTGCGCACCGACGACCTCCAGGTGGTCTCGACCGACCACTGCCCCTTCTGCTTCCGTGGGCAGAAGGAGCTCGGCCGCGGCGACTTCTCCAAGATCCCCAACGGGATGCCCGGTATCGAGAACCGGATGGACCTGCTGCACCAGGGCGTCGTGGAGGGCCGGATCAGCCGCCGGCGCTGGATCGACATCGCCTGCGCCGCCCCGGCCCGGATGTTCGGCCTCTACCCGAAGAAGGGCACCATCGCCCCCGGTGTCGACGCCGACCTCGTGCTGTACGACCCCACCGCCGAGCAGACCCTCTCCGCCGAGACCCACCACATGAACGTCGACTACTCGGCGTACGAGGGCAAACGGCTCACCGGGCGGGTGGAGACCGTGCTCTCGCGCGGCGAACTCGTCATCGACCGGCGGGAGTTCACCGGACGTGCCGGACACGGCCAGTACATCCCGCGTGGCACCTGCCAGTACCTCATCTAAGGAGCGCCGCCGTGGACTTCGGAGTTGTCCTGCAGGCCGACCCGCCCGCCTCCGCCGTCGTGGCCCTGATGCGCCGCGCCGAGCGCAACGGCTTCCGCTATGGCTGGACCTTCGACTCGGCCGTGCTGTGGCAGGAACCGTTCGTCATCTACAGCCGGGTGCTGGAGCACACCGAGCGGATGATCGTCGGCCCGATGGTCACCAACCCCTCCACCCGCACCCTCGAAGTCACCGCCTCCACCTTCGCCACCCTCAACGAGATGTACGGCAACCGCATGGTCTGCGGCATCGGCCGCGGCGACTCCGCGATGCGGGTGGCCGGCCGGCCGCCCAACACCCTCGCCCGGCTGGGCGAGGCGATCGGCGTCATCCGCGACCTGGCCGAGGGCCGGGAGGCGGAGGTCGGCGGCCACCGCATCAAGATCCCCTGGATCAAGGGCGGCCGGCTCCCGGTCTGGATGGCCGCATACGGCCCCAAGGCGCTCGCCATGGCGGGCCGGCTGGCCGACGGTTTCATCCTCCAGCTCGCCGACCCCTTCCTCACCGAGTGGATGATCAAAGCCGTACGGCAGGCCGCGGTGGACGCCGGACGCGACCCCGCCGCCATCACCATCTGCGTCGCCGCCCCCGCCTACGTGGGCGACGACCTCGGCCACGCCCGGGAGCAGTGCCGCTGGTTCGGCGGCATGGTCGGCAACCACGTCGCCGACCTCGTCGCCCGCTACGGCGAGCACTCCGACATGGTCCCCGAGGAGCTGACCGACTACATCAAGGCCCGCAAGGGCTACGACTACTCCCACCACGGCCGGGCGGACAACCCCGACACCGCCTTCGTGCCGGACGCCATCGTCGACCGCTTCTGCCTGCTGGGCCCGGCCGCCGCCCACATCGACAAGCTGCGGGCACTGCGGGAACTGGGCGTCGACCAGTTCGCGGTCTATGCCATGCACGACGCCAGGGAATCCACCATCGACGCCTACGGAGCGGACATCATCCCCGCGTTCGCCGACTGAACGGGCGTGGGTGCGGGTCGACCTCGTGCGCATGACGCTGAACTGAGCGAGACGGCCGGCGCAGGAGGCCAAGCCACCGGCAGCCCGGACGCGCGCCGGCGAGCAGGCCGGGCCTTTCGGAGCCCGGCCTGCCGCGGCAGAAGCATGCCGCGGAGGCGAGCAGTCATCGCTCACGCGGCAAGACACCCCCTAGGCCAGACTGAATGCCCGCACGCCCGACAGCAGCGGAACGAGTGCGTAACGGCCGTCCCCCGGGCCGCAGTTCGGTCGGCTGTCCGCGGTGGCGGCGATGTTCGTGCCCGCCAGGAAGCGTCCGTCCCTGCTCGGCACCACCGTCGAGAAGTGGTTGGCGGCCCCGCCCCAGTAGTACATGCACTGGTGCAGGTTCACGTAGCGCCCCGTGGTCAGGTCGAGCGTCTTGACTCCCGACAGGATGGGGACGAGTTGGTAGTTGCCGTCCCCGGCGCCGCAGTTCGGCCGGCTGTCCGCGGTGGTGGAGACGTTCGTTCCCGCCAGGAAGCGTCCGTCGCTGCTTGCCACCACCGTCGAGAAGTGGTTGGTGGTCGAGGCCGAGTAGTACATGCACTGGTGCACGTTCAGGTAGCGCCCGGCCCGCAGGTCGAGCGCCTTGACCCCGGACAGAATCGGCACGAGCCCGTAGTTGCCGTCCCCGGCGCCGCAGTTCGGCCGGCTGTCCGCGGTGGCCGAGACGTTCGTTCCCGCCAGGAAGCGTCCGTCGCTGCTCGGCACCACCGTGGTGAAGTGGTTGGTGGCCGAGGCCGAGTAGTACATGCACTGGTGCAGATTGAGGTACCGGGCGGCGACCTGCCCGGGGCCACGGGCGTGGGCCGTGCCCGGTGCGAGCAGCAGGGCTGCGGTGCTGAGGGTGGCCGCGAGGGCGGCCAGCCACGGCTTGAAGCGACCTTTTTGACGCACGATGTTCCCCCTCTCCCTTGCTCCTTCCGGTAAGGAGCGAGGGAAAGCAGAGCACGCAGCGGTGCGCAGGGAAGGACATCCGGCGTCCAATCCACCCAAAGGTGGGGAGTGCGCGCGGTTGCTGAGAGCGGTTCGGACCCGGTACGGGTGCCGAGGTCGTCGGGCCGTCGGGCCGTCGCCGGGCCGGTCAGAGGGTGCCCGTGGGCATGGGGGCGGTGCCGACGGCGATGACGTTTCCCTCGCTGATGTAGCCGAACGGGTCCCTCAGCGGGTTGGCCGCGCCGTCGGGGTCCAGGAACGCCTGCCAGTCGCCGGCGAGGCCGGCGTCGGTGGCCTGCTGGGCGATGCGGGCGCACGCGAGGCCGTAGAACCGCCGCACGGCCGGGGCCATGGGGGCGTAGTGCTCCATCACGACGGTGCGCTGCCGCACCCCCTGCAGTCCCGCCTCGGCCAGCCGGCGGTAGAGGTCGCGCGCCCGGAGCAGCTGGCGGGCGTACCCGGGGGCCCGCGCGGCCGCGCGGAAGAAGTCCGTGAACAGGAAGGGGTCGGCCGTCGGGCGCGCCGTGATCAGGCTCGCGTCGAGGTCCTTGACGGCGATGACCCCGCCCGGCCGGACGACCCGGCGGAACTCCCGCAGCGCCCTGAGCAGTTCATCGTCGTCCAGGTACTGGGTGGTGTTCGCGCACCAGACCGCGTCGAACGTCCCGTCCTTGTAGGGGAGGTCGAGGACGTCGCCCTGCCGGACGTCGACCGGAGGGGCGAAGGAGCCGTCCCGCGTCCGCTCGGCGGCCCGCGCGGCGTTCTCCTCGGCCAGGTCGATCGCCGACACGCGGCCGGCGGCCCCGACCCGGTCGGCCAGCAGGGGCAGGAAGGACCCGCTGCCGCAGCCCGCGTCCAGCACATGCCAGCCCGCCTCGATGCCCGCCTCGTCCAGGGCCTGGCGGTAGTACGGAGCGCAGGCCGCGAAGTGCGCCTCGACGACGTCGTTGCGGGTGAAACCCAGGCCGGTGGAGGAGGTGTAGCCCCAGGACCCGTGGTCGTCGCTCAGCATGCGTCCGCTCCCTTCCGCTCCGTCGCACCGACGGTGTCGAGCAGCTCCACGAGGGCGTCCGTGGTGCGCTGCGGGGCCTCCACCGGCGGCAGATGGCCGGCCCGTGGGACGGTGACGAGCCGTCCGTGCGGCAGCGCCGCGGCCAGCTGCCGCGCCTCGTCGGGGGAGACCAGCTCGTCCTCCTCGCCGGCGACGACTACGGCGGGCACCTCGGTCGTCCGCAGGTCGTCCAGGGCGCCCGGGCGGGCCGCGATGGCGCGCTGCGCCCAGGCGACGGCTTCCGGGGCCGCGGCCGCGGCCAGGGACACCACCCGCGCGACCGTGTCCGGCGCTTCGGTGCGGGTGGTGGCCCCGAGCAGCATCGGAGTGGTGCGGGCGACGAGCCGATCCCGCTGGGCATCGTCGAGGATCAGCTCGGCGAACCCCCTCCGCTGGGCGGCGCCCTCCGCGGTGTCCGCGGTCCCCCTGGTGGACAGCAGGCCCAGACCGAGGACGCGGGCGCGGTGGCGGCGCAGGAAGGCCATCGCCACATAGCCGCCCATGGAGCTGCCGACCACGACGGCGCGGGCCATTCCCCGCCGCTCCATTTGGTGGGCGAGGTCGTCGGCCACCAGGTCGAGCGAGGGCGGGTCCGCGCCCAGGGGTGTGCCACCGAAGCCGCGCTGGTCGAAGGTGAGTACCGGGTGCCCGCGCGCGCGGAGCCGGCGCGCCTGTGTGTCCCACATGGAGGAGTCGAGCGGGAGGGCGTGCAGCAGGACGACGGGGGGCCGGTTCGCAGGGGTCATCGTCGGGTGCTCCGTTCGACGTCGGTGATGAACTGCCTTACATGGATGGGTAGTTGCGCGTCGTTGCGCCAGGCGAGGGACACCGGGGCCGGGGGCAGGTCGTGGAGCGGGACGGCCCGGATGTGCGGGGGAAGGATGTCCTCGAGCGAGCGGAACGACGGGTGCACGGCGGTCGAGCGGGCGAGGAGGTCCACCATCCCTTCCACCGTGGTCATGGGATGGACCCGGCGGACCGGGCGGCCGCCGGGGGTGCGCGGCGGCACGACCTGGTCCCAGACGTACGGGGGGAAGTCGCCCGGGCAGCTGAAGGCGTCGTAGTCGGCGACCTCCTCGACCGACACCGTCGCCCGGGTCGCCAGGGGGTGGTGCGCGCCGAGGAGCAGGGCCCGGTCGTCGAAGAGCAGGGGTTCGCCGAAGGCGAGGTCCGGTTCCCGCAACGCGTATTTGACGAGCAGGACGTCCATCTCGCCGGCGCGCAGCGGCCCGAACGGGTCGGCCACGTCGTAGGGGACGAACTCCACGTCCCGCCGGTCGCGGCCGGCGGCGGCGACCAGCTCGGCGGCCGTCCGCGGTGAGCCGTGCACGCCGAGGCGGACGGGGCGGACGGGGTGGTCGGCGGCGCCGGCGCCGGCGTCATGGGGAAGGGGCAACGCGGGTCTCCTCGGTCAGTCCGGCGTACGCCTGGAGCGCGTCCGGATGGTGGGTGTCGGTGTCGATCCGCAGGGCCGCGAACGGCTCGCCGACCCCGGCCAGCCGCGGCACCGCCCGCACGGTCAGTCGGTCCCCGCCGGCGATCAGCCCGTCCATGACCGCCTCGGCGAGCAGATGGTTGAGTTGGACGAGCACCGTGGCGACGGTGGCCCTGGCCGTGGCGACGTACACGTCGCGGTGGGCCGGTGCCCGCCCGCCCGGGATCGCGCCCGGGACGTCGACGGTCGTCGGCCGCCAGGAGGTCAGCGGCTGCGGGCCGCTGAACGCCTTGAGCAGCCTGCGGAGGGCGGCCGTGGCGGCGTCCGGGGCGGGACGCGTCCAGGCGACCGCGCCGTCGTCGCCGATGTGGCCGAAGGCGAAGCGTTCCCGGAGGTTGTCGGGCCGCCCGGACAGGTAGACGGTGCGGGTGAACGAGCGCCGCCAGGCCGCGGTCTCCTCCGCCGGCAGGCCGAGCGCGAAGCGGCAGGTCTCCCGCACCCAGCTCCGCAGGTCGAAGCGGCTGACGACGCAGACGACCAGCGCCCCGTCGGAACCGTCCGGCCCGTCGAGGGCGGCGATCCGGGCCTTCGCCGCGCGCAGGGCCTGTGGACTGGACAGGTCCAGCTGCCCGGAGAGCTCGGGCCGGGCCGTACGCAGGCGCTGCGCGGCCATGCCGAGCAGGAGTTCGGGGGAGAGGGTCATAGGTACACCGTCGACAGGAGTGCGCGGTCGGGGGCGGGGCCCTTCTTGCCGAGCAGGGACGAGGTCAGCCGGTAGGGGTCGACGTAGGTGTGGTCGCGGCGGTGGCGGGCCAGGGCGGTCGGGACGTCGGGCGGGCCGTCGCTCCGCGCGGCCGCCGCCGACCGGTCGAGCAGCCGTTCGGCACGCAGCAGGCACTGTCGCAGGAGGTCGTGCCGGAACGACTGCGCCTGCCCCGGTCCCAGGGTCGCGACGAAGTACAGCCGCATGCCCAGGCGCCGTACCGCGGGTTCGTGGTCGTCGCCCATGGCCCGCAGCAGGGCGTCCACCGTGTAGGCGTGCCAGCCGCCGTGCCGGGCCGAGGTGATCTTCCCGTCGAGGGGTACCCGGCCGACCGGCACCCGGTGGACGGTCCGGCCCGGCCCGGCGAGCACCCGCTGCAACAGCTGGTAGTCGGGGTCGAGTTCGCGGTCGTAGAGCAGTACGACCTCGTCGTAGTGGGGGACCAGCGGCAGCAGTTCGCGCAGCGCGCAGGCCAGGTAGTTGGGGCGCCCGTCGGGGGAGACGATCTGGCGCAGCGGCAGGCCGAACCGCGTCGCGTCGAGGTAGACGGGGCCGCCGTAGTCCCGGTGGTCCAACCCCGTGCCCGCCGAGACCAGCCGGTCGATCGTCTCGTCCAGCCCGAGGCCGGGCGGCTGGTGCCGCTCCAGCCCCGGGTCGTGCAGCCCGAGCCGGGCGTAGTGGCCGGCCCACAGGCGCAGCACGCGCGCACTGGCGGGGTGTACCCAGCCGCCGCTCTCGACGGCCTCCTCGTAGGGGCGCAGGTCCTCGGCGGTGGGACGGCGGCCCTCGGCCCGGTAGCGGACGTAGAGCTCCCCGATCTGCTCCTCGGTGAGCGTGGTGTAGTCGGTGTCGCCACCGGTGCGGTCCAGGAACTCCCAGAAGCCCAGGGTCTGTTCGGTGGGGTGGTAGGTGGTGTGGCTGTAGCGGTAGGTCACGTCGGCCAGCTGTGCGGTGGCCCGGAACATCACATCGGTCCACAGCAGGCCCTTGAGGTGGCTGGGGGTGAGCGGCTTGGCGGGGGTGACGGTGATCGGCGCCAGGAGCACGGTCGGACGGCGGGTCACCGCTGGGCTCCTGGTCCGGTGGCCATGGCGTCCAAGAGTTCCTCCCGGGTCGGCGGCAGCGGCCCGGCCGGGCCGGCGAGGGGGCGGGCCCGGTGCACCCGCGCCCGGAAGTCGGCGTCGTCGAAGACCTCGGCGGGGGTGGAGAGCGTCATCAGCATGCGGGTGAGACCGCGCCACACGGTGGGGTCGCAGGCGGCCGCGGTCGCGATCGATGCCATCGACGGCCTGGCGGTGGTGTCGGTGGTGCCCTGTCGAGGCGGTGGCGCCCCTTCGGCCGCCGCCCGCCACAGC
Source organism: Streptomyces sp. NPDC059008 (assembly GCF_042749045.1). Taxonomy (NCBI): domain Bacteria; kingdom Bacillati; phylum Actinomycetota; class Actinomycetes; order Kitasatosporales; family Streptomycetaceae; genus Streptomyces; species Streptomyces sp. NPDC059008. Next base: position 72,200 of record NZ_JBHYJC010000026.1, read on the forward strand.
CCGATCCGCGCCAGGCCGTCCTGGGCCGCCTGTGCGTACCAGGGGCCGAAGAGCTCCTCGGCGAGGTGCGCGGCCCGCTCGCTCTGTGCCGTGCCGACGGCCGGGTCGGAGTCCAGCAGGTCCGCCAGCGCGAAGGCGTGGGCGAAGGCGAGGGACAGACCGCGTCCGTAGAGCGGGTCGGTGACACAGGCGGCGTCCGCGACCGGGAACAGCCCGGCCACCGGCTGCTGTCGGGCGGTGGCGGTGCCGCGCAGGATGTTCGGTGCGAAGGTGAGGGCGCGCACGGGGGTGAGCGGTACGGCGACCCCGTCGGCAAACCAGGGCCCCAGGTACGGGGACAGCCGGGCGACGGCGGTGAAGGCTTGTGGCGAGGGGAGCCCCCGTGTCGCCGGATCCCCGGTGGGCAGGCCCAGCGACACGGCGAACACGTCGCCGTCGGCGGGGTGCAGCACGGCGGCGTAGTGGCCGTAGATGCCGCCGGCCGCGTTGCCCCGGTTGAGCGGTCCGGGGCGCCCGGGGCCGGTCAACCGGTAGAAGCGCGTGACGACGCGCACCGCCGTCGGGCTGGTCAGATCCTCGGCCAGGGGGATGCCGGCGGCGTCGAGCCAGGACCGGGACGCGGCCTTGCGGCCGGAGGCGTCGACGACCACCTGGGCGGGGAGGTGCTCTCCCCGGTCGGTGACCACGCCGGCGACCGTGCGCCCGGACGGCGCCAGGAGCAGACCGCGGACCGTGGTTCCGTAGTCGATCTCGATCCCGGCGGTGTCGCGCACCGCGCGGTGCAGCACCAGCTCCAGCACGGGGCGGCGCATGGCGAGCGCGACCAGTTGGTCGTCGGCCGGCTCCCGGACACGGCCCGGTGCTGTACGGGGCGCGGCGGCCGTGAGGTCGAGGGTATGGCCGCCCTCCTCGCGCAGGGCGTCGAGCAGGCCCGGCAGGCGCTCGGCCAGCACCCGCATGCCGAGGGAGGTCAGGACGTGGGAGTGGTCGCTCTGCGGCACGGTGGGGCGTCGCCACCCCTCGGCGGCCTTGGCGGCCGGTCCCTCCGGCGGTGGGCCGGACCGCTCCAGGATCCGCACGCGGTAGCCGCGCTCGCGCAGTGCCAGTGCCGTGGCGAGGCCGGCGATTCCGGCCCCCGCGATGAGCACGGGGGGCGTGGTCAACGCCGCCGCCCGTGGACGAAGAACACCCGGCGGACGTCCCTGACGTCCCGCTCGGGCACCGGGTCCGGCCACCGGCCGAAGTCCGCCTCCGGCTCACCCGGCTGTACCGCGCGGACCTCGTACCCGTAGCGGTCGAAGAGCGCCTCGGGCTCGTCGCTGCCGAACAGCCAGGGGCAGCCCCACCCCGCGAAGACGTTCAGCAGCCCCTGCATGTGGGGCAGGGTGAGGGCCGCCGCGTTGACGATGTCGGCGGCGATGCGGCTGCCCGGCGCGGTGACGGCGGCGACCCGCTCCAGCATGCGGTGGGCGTCCGGCTCGGGGATGTAGTAGAGCAGCCCCTCCAGCAGCCAGGTGGACGGCAGGGCCGGGTCGTAGCCGGCCGCGACGAGACGGCTCTCCCAGTCGTCGGCGGTGAGGTCGACGGCGACGGTGCGGTGGGCGACCCGGGGCGCGACGCCCCGGAGCCGTTGCTCCTTGAACGCCAGCACGGCCGGCCGGTCGACCTCGAAGTAGCGGATGTGGTCGGGCCACGGCAGCCGGTAGGCCCGGGAGTCCATACCGGCCGGGGCCAGCACGATCTGGGTCATCTCCGCTTCCCGCGCGGCCTGTTGGAGGAAGTCGTCGAAGAACCGGGTGCGGATCGCGTTGTAGTCGGGGGTGCTGGGTAGGGTGCGCGGCCGGTCGGGTGGGAAGGTCGCGGCACGGACCTCGGCGAGCAGTCCCTCCCCCGCCTCGCCCACGAGCCGGGCGGCGTAGGGGTCCTCGTACAGCCGGTCCGTGCGGCGGGTCTCCGCGGCGCGCAGGGCCGCGGTGAGCAGAGCGGTGCGCTCCACGGCGTTCAGCAGGTCGGTCATGCCGGTTGTTCTCCGTCCGTCGTGGTGTGGGTCAGGCGCTGCCAGAGCGCGTCGTCCTGCCGGAACATCCGGTCCTTGACCTGGGTCGGGCGGATGCCGCCGGCCACGGCCGTGTGCCAGTCGCGGTGGAAGGCGTCGCGGTCGAGGTGGCGCAGGACGGGGGCGTCGAGCCGGCCGTCGGCCCGCGCCCGCGCGTAGTCCGCGGACTCCGCGGTGAGGCCCTGGTCGAGCAGCGCGGCGAAGCGTGCGTTCTCCGCCGCGCTCCAGGGCGTGGCGGCGGCCAGGGCGAAGGTGTAGCGCATCGCCGCGCCGGCCGACGCCGCCACGCGGCAGGCGACATTGCGCAGTCGCAGGCCGGTGGCCTCCAGCGCGCGGTGCAGCGCCCGCACGACCTGGGCGTCGCGCAGCCGCTCCCCGACCGCGTCGGATCGGGTGCTGCGGCCGGCGTACTCCAGCCGCGGTACCCCGCGCACCCGGTCGACGACGCGCACCACGTCACCGCCCGCGTAGCGGTACAGACCGCCGACGTGGCTGAAGACCACGTGGTAGTCACGGCCCGCCTCGAGTTCGTGCGGCAGCAGGGTCGCGGTGTCGGGCAGCAGGTCGTCGTCGGCGGGCACGAACTCGTAGACCGACGCGGACACCACCAGGCTCCCCGCCGAGCCGTGCCGGTCCAGCGCCACACCCGTCGGCCCCTCCGAAGCGGCCACCGGCGCCGGCAGCGCGGTGACGCCCACCCCGAACTCCTCCCGCAGCGCGGGCATGTAGAGCGACGCCACTCCGGTCGTCCAGCAGAACAGGGCACGCAGCCGCGGCCACACATGGGCCGGGCGGACCACGCCGAAGTACTCCGCCAGCCGCTCCAGTTCGCGGGCGCGCTCCGGGTCGGGAGCCCGGTGGGCCACCCCGCCCAGGGTGCCGTCGCGCACCTCCCGCACGATCCGGGGCCACCACAGGTTCAGCTGGTACGGGACGGCGGCGATCATCGCCGGGTTGATGCCGATCAGGCAGCGCACATCGCTCTGCACCGCGAGCCGGAGCCGCAGATACATCTTCTGGAGGTGGTCGTCGGGAGCGACGTCGACCGGGAGGGTCGCCCAGGGCGCTGCGGTGCCGGGTTCGGCCGAGAGCGGTTCGCCGAACGTCTCGCCGAAGTCCACCTGGCTGGCTCCCACATGCGGCCGCCCGTCCGCCGTGGTGGGCGGGGCGGCCAGCGGGTCGTGCTTGAGGTTGAGCACGGCGTCCGGCCGGCTCAGCACCTCCGGGAAGTGCTCCAGCAGCGGTGCCCAGGCCGCGTAGTAGAACGGGAAGAAGGTCGTGCGCATGAAGCGCCGGGTGACCGGGATCTTCTTGTGCGCTCCGGTGCTGCCGCTGCTGGTGAAGTACACGACGGCCGGGTCCGCCGACAGCACATCGGTCTCGCCCGCCGCCATGCGGTCGATGAAGGGGGCGTGCGCGGTGTAGTCCTGGAGGGGAACGGCCCGGCGGAACTCGTCGAGGGTCCGTATGCCGGCGAATCCGTGGCGCCTGCCGAACTCCGTTCCGGCGTTGAAGTCCAACAGGTCCTCAAGGACCCGCTGTTGCTCTAGCCGCATGTCGGCGAGCGACGCCGTCAGGCGGTCGCGCTCCTCGAACACCCGCGCCCGGTACCGTTCGGCGTGGCCCGGGGTGCCCCATGATCCAGCGGTGTTCACCGGGACAGCACCTCCAGCACCTTCTCCACGGTCCCCGCCACGCTGTCCTGCTCGTCGAGCATCTCCACCGGCAACTGCCGCACCTCTTCCAGCATCAGTTTCCGAAGTTGCCTCTGGTAGCTCTCGAAGCCGCCCCACACGGGGCGCGTTCCGAAGTACTCCAGGGGGTTGAGCCGCGCCCCGTTCGCGCTGCGCCGCCATGCGGACTCCGGCGCGACATCGAGGTAGAGGACCCCGCGCGGCTGCGGGAAGGACCGCCACCACGAGAACAGCGGACCGGCCCGCACACCGGCCAGCCGGCACTTCGCCAGGATCTTGTAGTAGTAGGAGTCCATCAGCAGCGGGGTGCCGGGGTCCTGGGCCGCCACCTGGTCCCGCAGATGAACCACGGCGGTCTGCAGCAGACTCGCCAGGAAGTCCGCCGAGTACGCGCCGCCCAGTTCGGGCAGCACGTCCTCGACCACATTGCGGCGCAACTGCGTGATCAGCGCGTACTTCTCGGCGGTGAGCTCGCGATCGGTGGACAGCGTCCGCCACGCCGGCGCCCGCTTGGCGACCTCCGCCAGGACCGACGACTTCCCGGCGCCGTCCGGCCCGAGCAGGACGAAGAACTGGTGATCCGTCACGGCGGCCTACCTCTCCGCCAGGGCCCTGAGGCGGGCGCGGTCGACCTTGCCGTTGCCGTTGAGCGGCAGCTTCGGCAGCAGCACGCAGCGGCGCGGGACCTTGAACGGTTCGATCTGCTGCCGCATCCGCTGCAGCACCTCCTCCTTGGACAGGTCGGTGACGGCGGCGAGCACGGAGGGGCGGCCGTCCGCCGGTGGCAGTACGGCGGCGGCCGTGACCTCCGGTATGCGCAGGGCGGCGGCCTCCACCTCGGTGCAGCTGACGCGGAAGCCCCGCTCCTTGTAGAGGTCGTCGCGGCGTCCGGAGAAGTAGAGGTAGCCGTCCGCGTCGAGGTGTCCGTAGTCACCGGTCCGCAGTTCGGGGAAGAGCCCCTCGCGCCGCCAGAAGCGCTGGGCGGTCAGTTCCGGGCGGCGCCAGTAGCCGGCCATGACGTGCGGGCCGCGGACGGCGATCTGTCCGATGTCGCCCGGCGGGAGTTCCGCGCCCTGGTCGTCGAGGATGACGATCTCCGTGCCGCGCAGCGCCCGGCCGCAGGAGCCGGGCCGCTTCAGGTCGCCGTCCGGCTCCATGATCGCCGCGCGTTTGCACTCGGTCAGCCCGTACATGACCTGGATGCGCAGCGCGGGCAGGCGCTCGCGCAGCTCGGCCATGGTGCGGGCGGGCAGGTCCGCGCCGGTGTTCGTCAGCAGCCGCAACCTGGGCAGCGGCGTACCCGGGGCGCGTTTGGCCAGCCAGGCCAGGGTGCCGGAGACGGACGGGACGCCGGCCAGCACCGTGGCGCCGCTGCGCTGGAGGCTGCGCAGCAGCGGCGGGCCGGCCTCGGCGGTGGTCGCCAGCCGTAGCGTCGCGCCGCTGAGGGCGGCCAGGAAGAGCTGGTAGAGGCCGTAGTCGAAGGACAGCGGCAGCGGGCAGTAGACGATGTCGTCGGAGCGCAGGTGCAGTTCGGCCTGGATGGCCCGCAGGGCGAACAGCATCTGCTGGTGCGTGCCGACCACGGCCTTGGGCAGCGAGGTGGTACCGGACGTGTAGATCAGGCAGGCCGGGTCGGTGGTGAGGGTGCCCGGGTCCGGCAGTTCGTCGGGGGCGTCGCCGGACCGCAGCTCCGCCGCGCGCAGGCTCGGCACGTTCCGCTCGTGCGCGGTCCGTTGCGCCGCCTCGTCGTCGGTGACCAGGAGGGTGGCCTCGGCGTCGTCGAGGACGTGGACGAGCGGCGCGCCGCGTACGTCCTCGTGGAGCACGCTGAAGACCGCGCCCAGGCGGGAGGCGGCGTACACCGCGGCGGCCACCGCATGCCCGTCCTCGGCGGAGACCAGGACCCGCGAGCCCCGCCGTACGCCGTGGGCGCACAGGACGCGCGCGGCCGAGGTGCTGGCCGTGGCCAGTTCCCGGTAGGTGAGGGTGGTCTCCTGCCAGACGACGGCGGGCGCGTCGGGGTGGCCGAGGGCGGCGGCGTCGAGGATGTCGTGGAGGTGGACCGGTGTGCGGGGCGGTGCCGGTGTCATCGCCGCTGCTCCTTCCGGGACGAGGCCGCACCCATCGGCACGACGGTGGTGGCGGTCGCCCGGCAGACGAGCTCGGGTACCGCGAGCAGTTGGGCGGCGCTGGCCCGGTCGGCTCCGCCGGCGGCTATCACCCGGTGCGCCTCCAGGGCGACGACGCGGCGCAGCCGGGTCCGCCGGACCAGGCGCGCGGTCGCCTCCAGGTAGTCGCCCGGGTGGACGGGGGCGGTGAAGCGGACGTCGGAGTACTGCGACAGCAGCCCTTCGTCGCCGTCCGTCCGCACGGTGATCTCGGTGAGCAGATCACCGAAGAGCTGCATGATCCGGGCGCCGTCGACCAGGCCGCCGCCGTAGTGGGCGTCGTGCGGGGCCATGCGCACCCGCAGGAACGCGGTGACGGGGTCCTCTTCGGCGGACGTCCGGGCCGGGGGGACCTCGGGGCTGGTGGACTGCGGTGACATGCCCTCTTCCTTTTGCGGGTGGGGGACGGCCCGTCGGGTCGCGGGGGGTGGGGGAGGGGGGTGCTGGGTCGCCACGGCGGTGGCCACGACGAGTTCGTCCTTGTGGGCGATGGAGACCCTCATTTCCTGGAGGCGGAGCCGGGCGGCGATCCGCGCGGCCGCGCCGGACAGGTGGGCCGAGGGCGCGCCGTCCGTGGAGCGCCGTACGGTGACGTGGTGGGGGCGCACTCCGGAGCCGAAGCCGACGCCCAGGGCCTTCACCACCGCTTCCTTGGCCGCGAACCGGCCGGCGAGGAACTCCCGGGCCCGGGTGGGGCCGCAGGCCGCCGCGTGGTCGAGCTCTTCCGCGGCGAAGGCGTAGGCCCGGAACCAGGGGCGTCGCAGCAGCCGGTCCAGTTCCCCGATCCGCAGCACATCGACGCCGGTCAGCACGGTGCCGCTCCGTCCCCGGCGGAGCCGTCCGGTCCGGTGCCGCGGCCCACCACGGTGCACGACCAGGTGAATCCGCCCCCGCCGGACAGCAGCAGCGCCACCTCCCCGGCGGCCACGAGCGCTTCGCTGTGCACCACCGCGAGGTTGGCGAGGATGTCGCCGCTGCCCAGGTGCCCGGTGCGGGCGCCCGGCCGGTGCACGGTGGCGTGTGGCAACTGCCGCTCCAGAGCGGGCAGATAGGTGCGTTCCAGCGTCGCCGGTCCGAGCCGGGGGAGCAGCACATGCCGCACCCGGCGGTCGCCCGGCGCCAGGCCCGCCTGGGCGAGGGCGGAGGCGACCAGGGCGCCGATGGCGACCGGCGCCAGTTCGGCGAACCGGGCCATGCCGCCCGCCGCGGCGAACGCCTTCTTCGTCCGCCGGACGTCGACCGGACGGCTGTGCTCCATGGGCGCCGGGCTGAAGGCATCGTCCCCGCGGTACATGCTCTCCATGTCGGGGGCGGCGCGGACGGTCTGGGCCAGCAGCCGCAGGCCGCGGCCGGAACGGGAGAGCACGGCGGCCGTGGCACCGTCCCCGTAGGCGACGTGCGAGTCGCTGGTCCAGCGGTCGAAGCCGGGCCGCTGGAAGCGGTCGCCGGTGGTCACCAGCGCGGCCCTGGCCGAGGGGTCGGCGCACAGGTGCAGGGCGGCTTCGTGCAGGGCCATGGCGCCGCCGTGACACATCTGCGCGATGCCGACCGGTACCGCGTTGACCGCGCCCACCCCGTCGGCCACGTAGTGGGCCGGCGACCAGAAGTCGTGCCCTTGGTGGTAGGTCCAGCTGTGGAACAGCACATCGACGTCCGTGGGCGCCACTCCGGCCTGCCGCAGGGCCCGCCGTCCGGCCAGTACGGCCATCTCGGGTGCCGCGTGCTCGACGGCGACCGGCACCTCCACCACTCCGGACTGCGCCGACTCCGCCGGGCTCAGCACGCCGTCGGACACCTGGGACGCGGCGGACTGCCGGGTGGTGGGCAGCCAGCAGACGGCCGTATCGATCGTCACGTTCTCGCCGAACCGCATGAGTGGGCTCCTGTGCTCCGGTCGTCCGCGGAGGGCGGCTTCGCCATTCGGGGATTCGCTGCGTCACTTACGCCACAACAGACCCGACAGGCCCATCGGTGGATACACCCTGCCCGTACCTTCCGGTGCGCGAGATGACTTCGGGCCCGCGGTTCGCCGTTTCTCCCGCGGTGGTTTTCCGGATGTATCCGGGTGACCGCCCGGCGGCTCTGTGTCAGAGGAAGCCGTCGGCGGGCTCTTTCGGCCCGTCGCTAAACAAGGGAAAGGACCGTCGAATGGCGCGCACAGCTGCCGAAGTGTGGGAAATCTGGCTGGAAATGTGGAACGAGGACCCAAAGGCCGCACTCAAGATTGTGGGCGACGACTTCCGCGTCCATCTGCCCTCCAAAGCGGCGGTCTTCGACACCTCCGGTATTCGTGACGGAGCGGCGCTGTCCGAATGGGTGGCCGGATTCCGGTCCAAGTTCGCGAGCCTGCGCTACGAGACGGACTTCGGTCCCGTACAGGACGGCGAACTGGCCGTCTGGCGCTGGTACGGCACCGCGGAGTGCCTCGGCCGCACGGGCTGGCCCTCCGACGTGCCCGGCGGGACCATCCACTGGTCCGGGGTGGACATCCTCCGGATCGTCGACGGCCGGGTCACCGAGGCCTGGACGCAGGGTGTGGAGACCGACGAGGTGCCCAGCAACGCCACGCACCGGGAGCAGCGGTGAACGCACGCGACACCGCGCGAGTGCCGCGGGCCGCCGCCGACCTCTGGGAGCAGTGGCTGGGCATCTGGAACGGCCACTACGACAACGCCGCACGCATCGTCGCCGACAAGGTGACGCTGCACCTGCCCCGTTACGGGATGCCGGACCCCGCCGGCATCCCGGACCGTGCGCGGCTGGTCGCCTGGATCGACGCCTTCCGGTCCTCGTACGAGCGGGCCCGGTTCCGCACCGTGCTGGGGCCGTTCACCGACGACGGCCACGTCATCGGCCGCTGGCGGTTCACTGGCGACTGGCGGTCGGGGCGGCCCGAGGGCGCGACGGCCGCGCCCGGCACCCCCGTGGAGCAGCAGGGCGTCGACATCCTGCGCCTCGACGCGGCGGGACGGATCGCCGAGTACTGGCTCTCCGACGATCTGCTGGACGTCTATGTGCAGCTCGGGGCACCGCTGCCGGCGCACCGGACGGCGCCGGCCGAGTGAGGGCACCGGCCGCGCAGGACAACCGCACATGTGCTGAGGAGGGAACCATGCCGGACAACCGGCGCCCCGTCGCCCTGGTCACCGGTGGTACGCGCGGCATCGGCCGGGCCGTTGCCCGCCGGCTCGCCGCGGACGGGTACGACATCGCCTTCTGCGGTCGCGGCGAATCCGCCGGCAGGACCGCGGAGTCGCTGGCCGAACACGGCGCCGCCCACTTCTACCAGGCGTGCGACGTGGCGGACGGCGACGAGGTCGGGCGCTTCGTGAAGCGGGTCGCACGGGAGCTGGGCCCGATCGACGTACTGGTGAACTCGGCCGGCGTCGTCCGGGACCGGAACCTGGTCATGATGCCGTTCGAGGACTGGACCGAGGTCATCGACACGAACCTGACCGGCACCTTCCATTTCTGCCGGGCGGTGGGATTCCAGATGGTGCGGCGCCGCACGGGGGCGATCGTCAATATGTCGTCGGTGTCCGGTGTGCACGGCCACGCCGGGCAGGCAAATTACGCGGCGTCGAAAGGCGGCGTCAACGCCCTCAGCCGTTCGCTCGCCAAGGAACTGGCCCGGTACGGCGTCCGGGTCAATGCCGTGGCGCCCGGATTCATCGAGAGCGATATGACGGACGGACTCACCGAGCAGGCGAAAGAGCGCGCACTGGCCGGTATTCCGATGGAGCGATTCGGAACCACCGAGGAGGTCGCCGACCTGACCGCGTTTCTGGTATCGGACCGGGCCGCCTACATCACGGGACAGGTCCTGCAGATTGACGGCGGCATAAGTTTGTGAGGCCAACGGATCCGGGCGCGCCGGAGGAGTCCGACGACAGGGACGCCTACGGATGCGAAGACGAAGCGTGCGAGCCGGCGGACGAGGTGCCGGAGTACCTGGTCGAGCGCGTCGCGCGCTGGCCGATATCCGACCGGTAGCCGGCGTCGGGGGCCTCCTCCGCCCGCCGCCCCGGCACCACGAGAGCGGGCCGCGCCTTCGGCCACCTGTGCGTACACGGCGGTGGGTGGCCGAAGACGCGGCCCGGTGAGCCGGTTGACGGCTCTCGGTGTTCCCGCGCCCGAGGCGGGCCGTTTCACCGCGTGGCGGACTCCGCGGACGCGGCGGCCAGTTGCTTGGCCAGCCGCTGCAGCGCCCGCGCCCGCAGCGGGCCGACCGACCCGCGCGCCACCCCCAGCCGGCGGCTCACCTCGTCGTAGCTGCACTCCTCGTCGGCGCTGAGCATGCCCAGCAGCGCCTGGTCCCGGGCCGAGAGCCGGCCGAGGGCGTCGAGGACCTGGTCCCTGCGCTCGCTGGACAGCACCGCGTTCTCCGGGCCGGAGTCCGGGGCGGTGGGCCGGTCGAAGACCTCCGGCCCGCCCACGGGCACGTAACGCAGCGCGCGTTCACGCTGCTTGAGGCTCTCGCGCTTGGCGCAGGTGGTGAGCCAGGCGGCGAAGCGCTCGGGCGACTGCAGGGTGTGCAGCCCCTGGTAGGCGCGCAGCCAGGTCTGCTGGAAGACCTCTTCGCAGTCCGTCCTGCTCACCCGGTGCGAGCGGGCGACCGCCCACACCAGGGGCGAGAAGCGTCGCACCAGCGTCCCCCAGGCCGCCTGACTCCCCTGCCGGCAGGCCTCGATGAGGTCGGCGGTGGCGAGGGTGGTGGCATCGGACCGCTCCGTCAGCAACGGTGACATGGAATGTCCTTTCACAAGAGGTGGTGGATCGCTGTGGGAGCGGAGCCGCCGCCCGAAGTGCCGTGCTTCGTCGGGACGTCGTCTCACCTCGGATCGACGCGGACCGCGGCGGCCGAGGGACCGCGCACCACGAGGCAGCCGACCGAGCCGTCGTGGCCCAGCGCGGTGATCAGCGCCGCCTCGCCGGGGCGGGCGCCCCGCTGCCGCCAGGTCTCCACCAGCGCGGCGAGCTGGAGGGGGACCGTCGCGCTGAAGGTCTCGCCCACCACCCGCCGGACGTCCACGACCGACGGGAGGCCGGCGGTCCCCAGCGCCTGGCGCAGGGCGCGCAGTTCGAGGCGGTCGGCGCCGACCTGTCCCGTCGCCCCCGGCGCCACGGACCGTACGTCGGCCGGCGCGACCCCGCTGCGGTCCAGCGCCCTGCCGATGCACCGGGCCAGGGCCGCGGTGCGGCGCCCGCGGGGCGCGAAGCCCACTTCGGCGGCGAGCACCCGGGCGAGGACCGGCCGGCCCTCGGCGCGGGCCCGCTCCTCCGGCTCGACGACCAGGGCGGCGGCGCCCTCCCCCAGCGGGAAGTCCGGCCGCAGCGCGCCCGAGCGCTGCCAGCCCCAGCCGCTCTGCGCGCTGAGCTCTTCGGCGGCGGCCACCAGGAGGCATGCGGCCTGCCCCTGCCGGATGGCGTTGCGTGCGTAGCGCAGCGCCTGGATGCCGGCGAGCGCCCCGCCGGCGACGGTGGCGTTCACGCCGTGCAGTCCGTTGCGGATGGCGACCTGCCCGGCGGCGCAGTTCATCACGGTGTTGGGGAAGAGGCTGGGGTTGACCAGGTAGGGGCGGTCGGCCTGGAGGGTCCGCAGCGAGTACTCGCCGGAGCTGCGCACCGAACCGGTCGCCGTGCCCATCACCACGCCCGCACCCGGGCCGATCCTCCCGGGGTACGACGCCAGCGCCATGTCGCACGCCACCAGGGCGAGCCGGGTCGTACGGTCCAGGTTGCGCAGGCCCTTGCGGCCGAGCAGCTCGTCGAACGGCAGCGGGGGGACGGCCCGCACGGGCCGCGGCGGCAGGGTCTCCCCGCCGAGGTCCGGAAGGTCCTCGGCGGTGGTGGCGCCGGCGCTGTGGGTCCCGGCGAGGACGGCGGTCAGCGCGGCGCTGCCGACTCCGGCCGGTGACAAGGCCGCGGCGGAGGTCACGGCCAGCGTGGTCGGTGCCGCGGGGAGGTCGTCGGTGGCCGGCGGGAGTCGGGCGGTGTCGGTGCTCATGCTGCCTTCCCCAGGATGACGATGGCGTTGTTGCCGCCGAAGGCGAAACCGTGGTTCTGGACCACCTGAGGTGCGGCCCGGCGCGCCGTACCCGGTACCGGGTCGACGCCGGGACCCAGCTCCGGGTCCACTCGTCCGACGTTGGCCGTCGGCGGCAGGAAGCCGTCGTACAGGGCCCGGCAGCAGATCAGCGCCCCGAAGCCGCTGGCCGCCCCCATGGTGTGGCCGATCATCGACTTGATCGAGCTGATCGGCGGCATGGCGGACCCGAACACCTCGCGCACCGCGGCGACTTCGGTGGCGTCGTTGGTGCGGGTGCCGGTGCCGTGGGCGCAGATGTAGTCGATCTGCCCGGGGGTGACACCGGCGTTGTGGTGCGCCTGGCGTATGCAGCGGGCGATGGTGGCGGCGTTGGGGTGCACCATGTGGTCGGCGTCGCAGTTGAGGCCGTGGCCGAGGACTTCGGCGTAGATCCGGGCTCCGCGTGCGACCGCTCGTTCGTACGGCTCCACGAGCAGGGCGACGCCGCCCTCGGCGGTGAGGATGCCGGCCCGTTCGGCGTCGAAGGGGCGGCAGACCTCCTCGGCGAGGGCGCCGAGCCGGTAGAACCCGGCGTGCGCCCAGCGGTTCACCGAGTCCGCGCCGCCGGCGAACATGTAGTCGGCCTCGCCCTGCGCGACCATGTCACAGGCGTAGCCGAGCGCGTAGTTGCTGGCCGAGCAGGCGGTGGCGAGGGTCAACGCCTCGCCCTCCAGGCCGAGTTCGGTGTTGACGGCGGCGGCGATCCGGCCCGCCGGAACCGCCTGGACCACGGCCGGGGCCAGGGACTTCAGCCCGTCGCCGTGCCACTGGGCGACCAGTTGCTCGACGGCGGCCGACTCGCCGCTGGTGGTGCCCATGACGGAGCCCGCCCGGGCACCGGCCAGCTCGTCGGGACCCAGGCCCGCGTCGAGTGCCGCCAGCCGGGCCGCGGAGGCGGCGAACTGGCTGCTGCGGCCCCACCGCTCGGGATCGACACGCGACAGCCACTCCCGCGGCCGGAAGCCGGTGACCTCGCCGGCGTTGCGGTGGGGGAAGCCTCCGGCGTCGAAGCCGGTGATCGGGCCGGTGGTGCACCGGCCGGCCCGGATGGCCGCGGTGAAGTCGTCGGCGCCGATACCGGCACTGCTCACGGCCCCCAGTCCGGTGACGACCACGCGCCGGCCCGGCCGGGTCGCGGTCCCGGTCACCGACCCGCACCCCTCTGGTTGCGGGCGAAGACGTCCCGTACACCGGTGAGGTTGACCATCTCCGGGAGCTGGTCCTGCGGGATCTCGACGTCGAGGTCCTGTTCGATGCGCGCGAGGATCTCGATGGCCAGCAGGGAGTCGGCCTCGTGGTCGTTGACGAAGTGGCTGGTCTCCGTCAGCTCCTCGGGCTCCAGCTCCAGGACGTCGATGACGATCTCGCGGAGCTGCCGGGCCTGCTCTTCGGTCACGGCGGGGTGGGACGGGGTCATGGTTGCTCCTCGGGGTTCGGGGGATGCGGCGGGTTCACGCGCTGCGGTGTCGCAGGTTCACGGCGGCGGCCCGGCCGAGGGCCGTGGGACTGAGGAAGCGCGCCGGGCCGATCAGCCGGGACGCGAAGAGGTGCATATGGCGGGCCATCGACGCGTCCCGGGCGGCGGCGGAGAACATCAGCCGTTCGAAGGGGTTGAAGGGGCGGGCCTTGGCGTAGTCGGCGGCGAGGAACTGGTGGCCGCGCAGCTGCCGCCGGTGGCGCCGGCGGTAGGTGTCGAGCGCCAGGTCCATGGCTGCGCGGCTGCCCGAGACGGCGGCCGCGCGGGCGGAGGTGGCCAGCCACTGCGCCGACTGGAGCGCCCATCCGCAGCCGACCCCCCACAGTGGGTCGCCGGTCAGGGCCGCGTCACCGATCAGGGCGACACCCGGTGCGGTCACCTGCCGGCTGACAAGCGGGTAGTTGGTGGTGCCGACGATCTTCGAGACGCGTTCGGCGGCGCTCAGATCGGGGGCCTCGGGCAGCCGGCCGACGAAGTCGAGGAAGCTGCCTTCGAGGTCCGCCCGGAAGGCGGGCAGCCGCTTCTTGTCGGGGATGATCGCGATGACGGTGATCCCGTCGTCGTTCGGCATCGCATAGGCGACGTCCGGGTCGAGGAACCAGCAGTGCGACTCCTCGCGCGCCATCCGCACACCGCGGAAGTGCGCGAAGTAGCTGAACCGGTCGTTCCGGTGGGCTCGTTCGCGTACCCCGGCGAGCCTGGCGACGGTGGAGTCCTTCCCGTCGGCTCCCACCACGAGGCGCGCCCGGATCTCCTGCTCGCCCTCGGCGGAGCTGGTGCGCACGCCCGCGGCGCGGGATCCGTCGCGCAGCAGCGCGGTGACGGTGTGCCCCGAGAGGAGGTCGACCCCGGGCCGGTCGGCGGCGTAGGAGCGCAGCAGCGGGTCGAGCGTGCTGCGCCGCACGTTGTAGCCGTGCGCCAGCGGTACGCCGTCCCGGCCGGGGCGCGGCTCGATCCAGCCCCAACGGGTGTACCAGCGCGGCTGGTTGGCGAGGGCACCGGCCTCGCGCAGCAGGGGGGAGACGCCCAGGTCGTCGAGCACCTGGTAGGCGCACGGCTGGAGGTAGTGCGTGCACAGGACCTTGTGCGCCTCGGGCGAGGAGCGCCGTTCGAGCAGGGCCACCCGCGCGCCGGCCCGGGCCAGGAGGACCGCGGCGGTGCACCCCGCGATGCTGGCACCGCTGATGGCTACGTCGTATTCCCTTACCTGTGGGGAGGTCACGCTGTCCTCATCTCCTCGGCTGAGTGGGGAAGTCGGAGCATCGGAAGGAAGTCGGTGAGCTGTCGGGCCACCTGGGCCGGCTGCTCGGTCTGGCAGAAGTGGCCGAGGTCCGGGGCCCGGTGGACGGTGACGTCGCGGGCCCGGCCGCGCAGCACTTCGAGGTCGCCGCCCGGCGCGGCGGTGTCACCCAGTCCGCTGACCACGAGCAGGGGCGCCGTGATCTTCTCCACCGGCAGGTCGGGCAGCCGGGCCAGTTCCAGATAGAACTGCAGGAAGCCCTCCGGCTCGACGCGCTCCAGGACCTTGCCGGCCATGATGCGCAGCAGCTCGCCGTGCACCGTGCGGCCCCGGGTGTGGAGTTGGACCCGCAGGCCCTCGGTGATGGTGCGCCGGAAGCGGGTCCTGGCCTCGGCGAAGAACTCGGGGGTCAGCGACGGATCGCCGACCCGCCACACGGGCGCCACCAAGGCGGCCGGGACGGCGCCGTAGGGGTGGGTGGGGTGGCGGGCGAGCAGTTGGAGCAGGGCGCAGGCGCCGAAGGAGTGCGCGACGACGAGGTCCGGGGGCCGGTCCAGGGCGTCGAACCCACGCGACAGCCAGGTGGCGGCGTCCCCGTGGCGTGGCCAGGTGTGCGCGGAGCCGGCCCGCCAGGGCAGCGAGAGCGCGGACGCCCGTACCGTCCGCGGAAGGTGCTCCAGCAGCGGTTTCCAGCTGTCCCAGCGCTCCTCGAATCCGTGGACGAGCACCACATGGGGCGCCGGCGCCGCCCCGGCGTCGGGGTCCTCCCGCCGCCCCCACACCGCCAGTTCCGTGCCGTCGACGTGGCCGGTGCGCTCCTGCCGCCATCGTCCGGCGGTCACCGCGCGGTGCATCACGACGAGCGGAGCGCGGCCCGGGGGGACGCCCCGCCGGTTCTCTTCGGGGCGGCTGCCGCGGCACGGTGCAATGGACTACGCGCGGCCTGCCGCGCGCTTTCCACAGGAAATTGGCAAAGCATTCTGCAGCTGGAATACATAATCCCCACAAAACCCTTCCCCGTATGCGGTCGACCCGAATAACCGAGGCCCCGCGCCGCGAGGAAAGCGAGCGCATGTGGATGGCTTCAAACGCGTCCGTGAGTTCGCAGAATGAATCCCCCGAGGCGAATGCAGCTTCACAAGGCGGCGCTGCACTGTCAAGGTGAGGAAACCCATAGTTCAGGTTGCTGCCATTCGGTGGCCCAGCGGGTTTACCGGCGGATCGGGAGTCGCCCCAGGCGGCGCCGGGCCGCCTGGTGCCGCTGGCCCCACCCGCACCGACCGCCGGAAAGAATCGGCTCTCCGGGTGTATCCAAAGGCGCTTGTGAATGCACTGTAGGGACGCAGGCTCTTCCCTCACCGATTTTCCCGCGAAGAGCTCTGGGTGCCAAAGGAAGGCCGTGGCATCCACTGTTCTCCACGATTCACGAAGACCTACCGCACAGTAACGACGAGTTCGCGAGGAGCCCGCAATTGACTTCGAAGTCGCACATCGCCTTCACGAATATCGGATTGCACGGCCATGTGCTCCCGACGCTGCCCGTCGCCCGTGAACTCGTCTCCCGGGGCCACCGGGTGAGCTACGCGGTGCCGGAGCGGTTCGCCCCCCTGGTCGAGGCGACCGGGGCCCGCCCGGTCCCCTACCGCTCGGCCTGGCGCGCCGACGACGACGCGACGAAGTCGCTGACCGGATTCACCGCGATCGTCTCCGCCATGCTGGACGAGGCCGAGTCCGCGCTGCCCCAGCTCGTCCGGGCCTTCGACGCCGACCGCCCGGACGCGCTCGTCTACGACGTCTTCGCGTACGGCGCACGCGTCCTCGGCCTGCGCTGGGACATCCCCACCCTCAACTTCTGGCCGTTCGCCGTCCCCTACCAGGGCAAGGACAACGGCATCGCGGCGGTGTACCGCGGCCTGCTCGACGACCCGGCCGCCCACCGCCTGCGGGACCGCTTCTCCCGGTGGCTGGCCGGCAACGGCGTCGACATGACGGTGGCGGACTTCGGGCTCGTTCCCGAGCAGGGCATCGCCTCGATCACCCGGACCCTGCAACCGCACGCCGACAAGGTCGACGCCTCCCGCTTCTCCTTCGTCGGACCGTGCTTCGGGCCGCGCGGCGGCACCGCGGCCTGGACCCCGCCCGCCGCCCGGCGCACCGTGCTCGTCTCCCTCGGCTCGACGTTCACCAACCGGCCGGACCTCTACCGGCGGCTGGTGGCCGCGTTCGCCGGCTCCGACTGGCATCTCGTGCTCCAGACCGGCAAGTTCGTCGCCGCCGAGGCGCTCGGCCCGCTCCCGGACAACGTGGAAGTCCACGAGTGGCTGCCCCAGCTCGACGTCCTCGCCCACACCGACGCCTTCATCACCCACGCCGGGATGGGCGGCACCGTCGAAGCGCTCAGCCACGGCGTGCCGATGCTCACCCTCCCGCAGGGCGCCGACCAGTTCTTCATCTCCGACCGGCTCGTCGAACTCGGCGTCGCCAGGCGCCTGCACGAGGACGAACTGACCGGGGGCACCGTCCGTACGGCACTGGAGGAGTTGCTCGCCCGCCCCGGACTCACCACCCGGCTGCACCGGCTGCGCGAGGAGATCCGCGCCTCCGGCGGCGCACCGGCCGCGGCCGACCTCGTCGAGCGGCGACTGCGCCGGGGGCCGCGGCACCCGCAGACCTGACCTCGCCCGGCCACACCTGGCCCCTCTCCTGATGAACGGGGAAGACGTGACACTCAACATCGCGATCATCGGTGCCGCGGGATTCGTCGGCACGAACCTCGCACTCGCCGCCGAACAGCGCGGTCACCGCCTCACTCTCGTCGACGTCGGCGACCGCCTGGGGCGCCTGGACGCCGCCGGCCTCCTGGAGCGCGCCGACTGCCACTTCCTGGACCTGTCGCGGCCCGGCGCCCGGATACCCGACTGCGACGTCATGATCAGCCTCGCGGCCCTGCCGCAGGTGGACTTCTCGCTCCACCACCCGGAGCGCACCTTCACCAACAACATCGGCATCATGTCCGCCGTCCTGGAAGCGGCCCGGCTGCGCCGGATCCCGCTGCTCTTCGCCTCCTCCATCGAGGTGTACGGAGGCAACGACGGCGACCTGCTGACCGAGTCCAGCGCACTGCGGCCGCTGTCCCCCTACGCCGCCTCGAAGATCGCCTGCGAGAGCCTCACCGAGTCCTACCAGCACGTCTACGACACCGTGTCGACGACCGTGCGGCTGACCAACCTCTACGGACCGTGGCAGGCCCCGGACCGGATCATCCCCCGTATCACCGCCCAGGCCCTGCTCGGCATCGAGTCGGAGGCCGTCACCGGCCGCCTGCGGGACTTCCTCGCCGTCCAGGACGCCGTGGGCGTACTGCTCGACCTCGCCGAGAACGGGCCCTGGGGCGAGACGTTCAACCTCGCCGCCGGCCGTCACACCCCGCTGGAGGAGGCGGCGGAGGCGGTGATCGGCACCGCGGGCCGCGGCTCGTTCGTGACCCGGGACGTGCCCCAGGCCGACGGCCGCGGCAGCTCCCTGGTGGCCACCTCCGCCCACCTGACCGAGGCCACCGGGTGGAAGCCCACCACGGACCTGTGGGACGGGGTGGGCCTGACGACGGACTGGTACCGCGACCACCGCGCGTGGTGGGCGCCCTTCGAGGCCCAGGTGCGCGCCGACCGGAGCGGCCCGGACTTCCTCCTCGACCACGCCTTCCCGTTCTGGGCCAACTGACGAGGACACCCCACATGACGAACTCCCTCGTCACACTGGAAGACGTTGCCGCGCACACACCGCAGCGCACGGTGACGGTCCAGGACCTGGCGGAACCCCTCGGGCTCAACCCGTCGAAGGTGCGCCTGTTCACCACCATGCAGGGGCTCAAGGAGCTGCGCCAGGACCCCGAGGTCGACCTCTTCCAACTGGTGCTGCCCGCGGCCCGCCGGGTCCTCGACGCCCTGCCGTCGAAGGAACGGGTGAAGTACCTGCTCTTCGGCCACGCCACCCAGCAGATCGCCCCGCACGGCATCTGCCCCGCGCGGGTCCTGCGCAAGGAACTCGGGCTGGGCCACGCCGTCGCCTTCGCCGTCACCCAGCAGAACTGCGCCACCGGCATGGCCGCCATCGACATCGCCGGAGAGCTGCTCCGGTCGGACGGCGACCCGGACGCCAGGGCCCTGGTGGTCACCGGCGAGAAGTCCTTCACCCCCGGTGTGCAACTCGTCCCGGACACCGCGCTGATGGGGGAGGCCGCGGCGGCCTGCCTGGTGGCCGTCGACGGCCCCGGCGACCCCGTCCGCTCGTATGTGACGCGGACTCTGGGCGCGTACGCCAACGGTGTCCGCCTCGGCAAGGAGAAGGCCGCCGAGCTGGGGCAGATCTACCCCGACCGGTTCGCGGACGTGATGCGCAAGGCCGTCGCCGACGCGGGCCTGACGCTCGACGACATCGACCTGCTGATCCCGCACAACGTCAACATGATGTCCTGGCGCCAGACGATCAAGGCGATGGGCTTCCCCCGGGAGCGGACCTACCTCGACAACATCCCCCGGTTCAGCCACTGCTTCGCCTCCGACGTGCTGCTGAACTACACCACCCTCAAGGCAGCGGGGCGCCTGGTGCCCGGCAGGCACTACCTCATGGCCTCCGTCGGTGTCGGCACCACCTTCGCCGCGATGGTCTTCACCCACCGGGGGAGCTGACGGATGCCGGACACACCAGCGACGGTGCAGGGCATCGCCGTCACGGACCTGGCCGAGGAGTTCGGCACCCCCTTCTTCCTCTACGACGCCGACGTCCTCGAACGCGACTACCTTCAGGTCCGCCGACTGCTCCACCCCGGAGTGGACCTGTTCTTCTCCCTCAAGGCCAACCCCAACGTCAGCGTGTGCGCCGTGCTCGGCGCGCTGGGCTCCGGCGCCGAGGTCTCCTCGCTGGCCGAACTCAGGACCGCGCTGTGGGCCGGCATCGCGCCGCAGGACGTGATCTTCCTCGGGCCCGGCAAGACCCCGCGCGAGATCGAGGCCTGTGTACGCACCGATCTGCGTGCCGTCGTCTGCGAGTCGCCCGCGGAACTGGAGCGGCTGGAGCGGGCGGCACGGGACGCGGGCCGCACCGACGTGCCGGTGCTGCTGCGCCTCAACCCGGACTTCACCACCAAGGGTTCGGGACTGTCGATGGGCGGCAAGCCCCGCCAGTTCGGCATGGACGCAGGCCTGCTGCGCGCCCAGCGCCACCGGCTGCCGGAGCTGCGGCACCTGCGGATACGCGGCTTCCACGCCTATATGGGGACCCGCTTCCTGCGGCACGAGGACATCGTCCACAACACCCGGGAGATCCTGCGGCTGGCGGCGGAACTCGCCGCCGAACTGGACCTGCCCTGCGAGATCGTCGACATCGGCGGCGGATTCGGGGTGGCCTACTTCGACAACGAGACCGACCTGGACCTGCCGGCCCTCGCAGCCGACGCCGACGACGTCATCGGCGGCTTCCTCCAGGCACACCCCGGCTCCCGGGTGATCTGCGAACTGGGCCGCTACCTCACCGCGCGGTGCGGCACCTACGTCAGCCGGGTCCTGGACGTCAAGGAGTCGATGGGCACCCGCTTCGCCGTCACGGACGGCGGCACCCACCACCACATGGCCGCCGTCGGCGTGGGCAGCTTCGTCAAACGCAACTTCCCCCTGCGCGCCCTGACCCGGCCCGCCGGGAGCGGCGAGCGGCCCTACACGGTCACCGGTCCGCTGTGCACACCGAACGACGTGCTCGGCAAGAACGTCCTCCTTCCCCCGCTCGCACCCGGCGACCTGCTCGGGGTCGAGCGGTCCGGGGCCTACGGTCCCACCGCCTCCCCCGGTCTGTTCCTCAGCCACGGATTCCCCGCCGAGGTCATGGTCCGCGCCGGCCGCGCCCATCTGGTGCGGGTCCGCGACACGGTGGAGGACCTGCTGAGCCGGCAACGGCTCATCCCCGTGTGACACCGGCCGCCGGGCCGGCCCGAGCGAGCCGCCCGGCCGGTCGAGAAACCCGCCCACCACCGAGAACGCAGGAGATGTGATGGACCGCCAGCAGATGGTCGGCACCATTCAGTCCGCCCTCAGCGGCGTCCTGGAGCGTGACGTGCCCGGAGTGTCGGAGGAGACGAGGTTCTTCGACGACCTCCACCTGGACTCCACGTCGATCCTGGAGTTGCTGATGGCCCTTGAGGAGGAGGTCGGCTTCACCGTCGACCCCGAGGAGATCGACATGGACGACTTCGTGTCCGTGGCGACCTTCATCGACTACCTGGAAAGGGTGCAGACCACGTGATGCCCGGCCTGGAAGGAGCCGCGGCCGTCCTCGACCCACCGGCCCGGCAGTACGAGGAGAACCCGCACAGCCAGGCGTTCTACCGCGATCTGTACGCCTCGTTCGGCCGGACCGCCGACCTGGACCGGTTCGCCGCCGGACCGCAGCACACCCACCGGCACCTGACCGACCTGCTGGCCGGCCACCCGTCGCTGCGCGGGCGCTCGGCGGACCTCGTCGTCGTCGCACACGCGCTGCCCGACTCCCAGCCGTACGGGGTGACCGCCTCCTACGCGGGGCTGCTCTTCGGCGACGACTCCCACGGGTTCGCCGTCTCCGAGCAGGGGTCGGCCGCGCCCTTCACCGCGCTGCGCATCCTGTCCGGCTTCTGGCGCAGCGGGCGCACCCGGCGGCCCGTCCTGCTGGTACTGGAGCAGACCACGCTTCCGGTGCACGACCCCGCCGTGCACGGCGAGCGCCCCCTCGTGGACTCCGGGGCCCTGCTGGCCTTCGGCGGCGAAGGGCGCCTGGGCCTGCGGGACGCCGCGGACGTCCGCCTGGAGTTGCCCCGCGAGGAGCTGGCGGCCCGGCTCAACGCCCTGGTCGACCAGGACCCCCGCGGAACGCTGGTGGTGCTGGGCCCCTCGGCGGCCCGGCGCCTCGGCCCGGCCCTCCGCGGGCGCAACCGCCACGAGGCGGCGCCCGGCACCTACGCCACCGGCGTCTGGGTGGCGCTCGCCGACAACTGGCTTGACTGGCAGACCCGTTACCGCCGCATCGCGCTGTGTGATCTCGAACTCACCACGGATCAGGGGTGCATGGCCGTCCTATACGGTGATCCCGATGCGTCGGGGGGTTGAGGGAGTGACCGCTGGGGAAGCCGCGAGCGCACCGCCGCGGACCCCGCCCGCCCGAGACGCCCGCCTCCCGGAGCGCACGGCCGGCCCCCTGCTCGTCGGACTCTTCGCCGCGGCCTACTGCGGCGTGTACATCGCGCTGGTCACGCCCGTCACCGTCACGCTCGCGGTCAAGGCCCAGCAGATCGCGCCGCACGACAAACAGGCGGTGCTCTCGCTGGCCCTGGGGACCGGGTCCGTGCTGGCGATCCTGGGCAATCCGCTGTTCGGCAGGCTGAGCGACCGGACCACCTCGCGGTTCGGGATGCGCCGGCCCTGGCTGGTGGGCGGGCTCGCCGGCGGGCTGGCGGGCCTGCTCGTCTGCGCGACGACCCGGGACGTCGCCACCCTGGTGGCCGGCTGGTGCCTGACCCAACTCGGGTTCAACGCGGTGCTCGCGGCGCTGATCGCCGTACTGCCCGACCAGATACCCGAACACCGGCGCGGCGCCGTCTCCGGCGTCCTGGGGCTGTGCCTGTCGGTCGCCCTGGTGGTCGGCAGCTTCCTGGCGCAGGCCGTCTCCTCGTCGGTGGTGCTGATGTTCATGGTGCCGGCCGGGGTGGGCGCGCTGACGGTGCTCGCCCTGGTCGCCGTACTGCGCGACCGCCGCCTCACCGAGCGCCCGCCCTTCGGCGTGCGGGAGCTGGCGCGGAGCTACTGGGTCGACCCCCGGCGCCACCCCGACTTCGGGTGGGCCTGGCTGAGCCGCTGCCTGATGTTCATGGGGACGTCCGTGCTCAGCGCCTACAAGACGTTCTACCTCTCCGACCATCTGGGATACCCCGCCGCGCAGGTGCCGCGGCTGGTGTTCTGGGCCCTGCTCACCCAGACCGCCGTCACCGTGGTCAGCAGCCAGCTCAGCGGCTGGCTCTCCGACCGGCGCAAGCGGCGCAAGCCCTTCGTGGTGGGGGCGGCGGTGCTCTACGGGCTCGGTCTGCTGGTGATCTCACTGGCCGACTCCTTCGCGCTGTTCCTCCTGGGCATGGCCATCACCGGCATCGGCTTCGGAACCTACCTCTCCGTCGACCTCGCGCTGGTCACCGACGTCCTGCCGAGCCGCGCCACGGCAGGCCGGGACCTGGGCGTCTTCAACATCGCCACCGCGCTGCCGCAGTCCCTGGCCCCCACGCTCGCGCCCGCCGTCCTGGCCGTCGGCGGCGGCGAGAACTATGCCCTGCTGTTCCTGCTCGCCGCCCTGTGCGCGGTGGCGGGAGCGGCAGCACTTCAGCCCGTGCGAGCGGTCCGGTGAAAGGTCCGCCGCGCGGGTCGCACCTGATCCCAAGGAGTACACGTGACAACCTCTCCCCCCACCACGGCGCAAGGGGCACCCGCCGACGCGAGGCGCTTTCCCCTGTGGCTGGTGTGCCTGTGCGTGGCGTCCTTCACCGCCGGCACGGACAACTTCGTCATCGCCGGAGTGCTGAAGGACATCGCCCGGGGCCTTTCCGTCTCGGAAGCCGTGGCGGGGCAGCTGATCACCGTCTTCTCGCTCACCTACGCGTTATCGGCGCCCTTCGTGGCCCTGCGGACCGCGCGCTACCCCCGGCGGCGGGTGCTGATCACGGCGCTGGTGGTCTTCGCGGCGGCGAACGTGGGAGCCGCCCTCGCCCCCACCTACGGCGTGCTGGTGGTCTTCCGCATCCTCACCGCCCTGGCCGGCGCGTCGATCATGCCCGCGGCGTTCTCCACCGCCGCCGCACTCGCGCCCAAGGGGGCGGTGGGCCGCTATCTGGGCTCCGTCACCTTCGGGCAGTCCGTCGCCCTGGTCGTCGGCGTCCCGGTCGGCACCGCGATCGCCGGCGCCTTCGGCTGGCGCGCCACGATGATCTTCGTGGGCGCCCTGGCACTGGTGGTGATCGCCGGAGTCGCGGCCTTCCTGCCCGCGCTGCCCGGCGTTCCGGCCATCCCGCTGCGCCGCCGACTGGCCCCGCTGGGGCACCGCCCGGTGCTGCTGGGCCTGGTGGGCACCGTCGTCGGCGCCACCGGTAACTTCATGACCTTCAGCTACATCGCGGTCATCGCCGACGACCTCGGCCGCTCCGGCCCCGGCCAACTGGCCTTCCTGGTCTCCCTCATGGGCATCGCCAGCGCCTGTGGCGCCCTGATCGGCGGGCGCGCCGCCGACTCCTGGGGAGCCGGCCGCACCATCGTGCTCGCCCTGTCCCTCCAGGTCTCCTCGACCCTGCTGCTCGCGGCCTTCGGCTGGGCCTGGCCGGGCGGCGTCTCCGTCGTCGCGGTGGCCCTGCTGCTGGCCGGCTGGGGCATCTTCGGCGGCGCGCTCAACCCGCCCCTGCAGACCCGGCTGCTGTCGCTCGCGGGCGACGCCGGCAACGAGGTGGTGGCGCTCAACAGCAGCTGCCTGTTCCTGGGCATCTCGCTCAGCGGCGGGCTGGGCGGACTGGTCCTGGCCGGCCTCGGACCGGTCGCGGTGCTCGCCGCCGCCGGCGCGGTGGGAGCCGTATCCGTCCTGATCCTGTCGTGGTCGATCTACGGGGACAAGGCGGCGAGGAGCCAGAATGCCTGAGAGGTCCTCAGGTCAGCACCCCGGCGCCCCGGCAGGGGTGGGAAACAAGGAGTTGTCGATGGTTGACCACTATGACGTCGTCGTGCTGGGCGCCGGTCCCGGGGGTTATGTCGCGGCCATCCGGGCGGCCCAGCTGGGACTGCGCGTCGCCGTCGTCGAGGAGAAGTACTGGGGAGGCGTCTGCCTCAACGTCGGGTGCATCCCCACCAAGGCCCTGCTGCGCAACGCCGAGTTGGCCCACCTCTTCACCCACGAGGCCGAGACGTTCGGGATCAGGGCCGACGGCGAGGTGCGCTTCGACTACGGCGAGGCCTTCCGGCGCAGCCGCCGGGTGGCCGACGGCCGCGTCAAGGGCGTGCACTACCTCATGAAGAAGAACAAGATTACCGAATACGACGGCCGCGGCACCTTCGTGGACGCCACCAGCCTCCAGGTGGCCCATGCCGACGGGACCACCAGCACCGTCGGCTTCGACCACTGCATCATCGCCACCGGCGCCACCCCTCGTATGCTGCCCGGCACCGGCCGCACCGACCGGGTGGTCTCCTACCAGGAGCAGATCCTCGACGAAACGCTTCCGGAGAGCATCGTGATCGTCGGCGCCGGTGCGATCGGCGTCGAATTCGCCTACGTCCTGCACAACTACGGCGTACGGGTCACCCTCGTGGAGTTCCTCGACCGCATCGCCCCCCTGGAGGACGAGGAGGTCTCGGCCGAACTGGCCCGCCAGTACCGCAAGCTCGGCATCGGGGTCATGGCCGCCACCCGCGTCGAATCCATCGACGACTCCGGGCCCCGGGTCCAGGTGCACGTCCGCACGAAGGACGGCGCACAGCAGACCCTGGAGGCCGGCAAGGTGCTGGTGGCCATCGGCTTCCAGCCGAACGTCACCGGCTACGGCCTGGAGAACACCGGCGTCCGGCTCACCGACGGCGGTGCCGTCGCGGTGGACGAACGGTGCCGCACCTCCGTACCGGGCATCTACGCCATCGGCGACGTCACCGCCAAGCTCATGCTCGCGCACGCGGCGGAGGCCATGGGGGTGGTGGCGGCGGAGACCATCGCCGGTGCGGAGACCATGGAACTGGACTTCCCCATGATTCCCCGCGCCACCTACTGCCAGCCGCAGATCGCCAGCTTCGGCTGGACGGAGGCGCAGGCCCGGGAGAAGGGCTTCGACGTGCGGGTCGCGAAGTTCCCCTTCGCCGCCAACGGGAAGGCCCATGGCCTGGGCGACACCACCGGCTTCGTGAAGATCCTCAGCGACGCCGAGCACGGCGAACTCCTCGGCGCGCACATGGTCGGCCCCGACGTCACCGAGCTGCTGCCGGAACTGACCCTGGCCCAGCAGTGGGACCTCACCGTGCACGAGGTCGCCCGCAACGTCCACGCCCACCCCACGCTGTCCGAAGCGGTCAAGGAAGCGGTGCACGGCCTGGCCGGACACATGATCAACTTCTAGGGCGGGTCCGCCCCGGCGCCGGTCCGGTGGATCAGGACCTCCAGGAACCGGGCCGCCGGCGACGGCACACGGCGGGGCGCCGGGGGCGGGAGCGCGCCCGCCCCGGCCTCCGCCGCGCCCCGCCCTGCCTCAGGTGCTCCCCGCCAGCCCCGCCAGCAGCCGGGGCAGCGCGCTGCCGATCGGCTCGCGGATCACCTCGGCGGCCAGCTCGTCGTACGGCGTCGGTTCGGCGTTGACGATGATCAGCCGCGCGCCGTGCTCGGCGGCCACCCCGGCGAGCGAGGCGGCCGGCTGCACCTGGAGCGTGGTGCCGACCGCGAGGAAGAACTCGGCGGCCTTGGCCACGCCCAGCGCCGTACCGAGCACCTGCGGATCGAGCCGCTCGCCGAACATCACCGTCGCCGACTTCAGGATCCCGCCGCACACCAGGCACGGCGGATCGGGCTCGCCGGCGGCCACCCGCGCCAGTGCCCGGCGCATCGACGACCGGGCGTGGCAGCGGGTGCAGACGACGGCCCGCACGGTGCCGTGCAGTTCGAGCACCTTGCGCTCGGGCATCCCCGCGAGCTGATGCAGCCCGTCGACGTTCTGCGTGATCACCCGCACCGGCGTCCCGGACCTCTCCAGCCGGACCACCGCCTCGTGCGCGGCGTTCGGCCTCGCCCGGAAGGCCGGGCTCTCCTGCCGCATCCGCCACGACCGCCGCCGGATCTCCGGGTCGTTCATATACGCGTCGTAGGTGACCAGCTTCTCGGCCTCCGGGTCGCGCCGCCACAGCCCGTTCGGCCCGCGGTAGTCCGGAATCCCGGAGTCCGTGGAGATCCCGGCGCCGCTCAGGATCGCGACGAGGGGGCGGCCGGACGCCGGGACGTGGTGGTCGTGCGACGCATCGGTGCCGGTCATGCAGCGAGCGTACGCAGCCCACCGCCCCGCCGTCCCCTCAAATAACCGCCTGCCCGGTGGGCGACCGCGCACGGGGCATGGGCCGCGGGGGATCGGGGGAGGTGTAGCCCTCCGCGGATCGTCGGGCCACCCCGCGCGCCACAGGGACCCCGGAGGCCACCCCACACGGAACAGGAGCCGCCCGTGTTCACCACCCGCCCCACCCTGCAAGGCACCTTCGGGATGGCCGCCACCACGCACTGGCTGGCGTCCCAGTCCGCGATGGCCGTGCTGGAGGACGGCGGCAACGCCTATGACGCGGCCGTGGCGGCCGGGTTCGTCCTGCACGTGGTGGAGCCGCATCTGAACGGGCCCGCCGGTGAGGTGCCGATCATCCTGGCCCCCGCGGACGGTCCGGTCCAGGTGCTGTGCGGCCAGGGACCGGCGCCGGCCGGGGCGAGCGTGGCGCACTTCAGCTCACTCGGACTCGACCTGGTGCCCGGTACGGGGCCGCTCGCCGCCGCGGTCCCCGGGGCCTTCGACGCCTGGATGCTGCTGCTGCGCGATCACGGCACCAAGACCCTCGCCGAGGTGCTCCGGTACGCCGTCGGATACGCCGAGCACGGCCACCCCGCCGTCGAGCGGATCGGCGAGACCGTCGAGACGGTGCGGGAGCTCTTCGAGACGGAATGGACCTCCTCCGCCGAGCTCTACCTGCCGGGCGGCACCTCCGTCGCCCCGGGCGGGCTGCTCAGGAACCGGCCGCTGGCGGCCACCTGGCGCCGGCTGACCACGGAGGCCGAGGCCGCCGCGGCCGGCCGGGAAGCGCAGATCGACGCCGCCCGCCGCATCTGGCGCGAGGGCTTCGTCGGTGAAGCGCTCGCCGACTTCGCGGCCCGCCCGGCCATGGACACCTCCGGTGAACGGCACGCCGGCACGCTCACCGGAGACGACCTGGCCGCCTACTCCGCCACCTACGAGGCGCCCGCCACCTACGAGTGGAACGGATGGACCGTCGCCAAGGCCGGCGGCTGGTCCCAAGGCCCCGCATTCCTACAGCAACTCGCCCTGCTGCCGAAGGAGTTGCCCCCGTACGGCAGCCCCGCATACGTGCATCTGCTCATCGAGGGCGGCAAGCTGGCGATGGCGGACCGGGAGGCCTGGTACGGGGACGCCGCGCAGGTGCCGCTCGACGCCCTGCTCAGCGACGGGTACAACGCCGCGCGGCGGACGCTGATCGGCGAGCACGCCTCGTTCGAGCTGCGCCCCGGCAGCCCCGACGGGCGTGCTCCGCGGCTGGGCGGGCACGCGGCGGCGGTCGCGGCCGGCGCGGCCGTGGGCGACGCGCGGGCCGGCGCCGGGAGCGGCGCGGGCGAGCCCACCGT
>NZ_JBHYJC010000027.1:0-93061 GCF_042749045.1 Streptomyces sp. NPDC059008
GCCTCCCCGGCGCCACCGGCGCCCCCCGCGCCCGCCCCGCCCTCCAGGGCACTGAGCACCTGCTCGACCCACTGCCCCGCCGGCTGCTCGTAGTCCGGTTCGCAGTCCGTGCGCGGCACCAGCCGCACCGCGCCCAGCTCGGCCAGGCGCGCGTCGAGTCGGCGCCCATGGCCGCAGAAGTCGTCGTAGGAGGAGTCGCCCAGCGCGAGGACGGAGTAGCGCACCCCCTCCAGCCGGGGAGTGTCCGGTGCGTTGAGGGTCTCCCAGAACCCCGATCCGTTGTCGGGCGCGTCACCGTCACCGAAGGTGCTGGTGACGATGAGCAGATCGGCGGTGCGCGGCAGGGTCGCCGGTGCGCTCTCGGCCATGCTCAGCAGCGTCGCGTCCCGCCCGCTGCCCTTCAGCCGCCGGGCCGTGTCGGCGGCGACCTCCTGCGCGTTGCCGGTCTGCGAGGCCCACAGCACGATGACCGTACGGGCCGGCGCGGCGTCGGCGGCCTCGGCGGGTGCGCCCGACGCGCCGTCGGCCGCCGGCCGGCCGTCCTCGACCCGCGAGAACATCCCGGCCAGCACGCCGTTCACCCACAGCGCGGTCTCCGGGCCGAACGGCGCCTGCGCGGGCAGCACGGGTGTCCCCGAGGCGTTCCCCGAACGCAGCCCGGCGAGGAAGCCGGACAGATAGCGGCGTTCGTGCGCGGCCAGCACCGGCGGAGCGGGATCGGGGAGCCGGAACACCTCGGACAGCAGCGCCACCGCCCCCTCCGTCCCGCCGCCGAACTCCGCGGCGGGCCCGGGCGCCCCCTCCGTACGCGCCCCGGCCACGCTCCCCGCCGGCCCCCGCTCGCCCGCGACCCGGGCCAGCGAGACCGCGCAGACCTTGAACTCCGGCTGGAAGGAGACCGGATCGACCGCGTCGTTGGTCACCGCGTTGACGCTGAGGTACTCGCCGAACAGGTCGTTCCAGTGGAACGGCGCGAAGCAGTTCCCGGGCCGCACCCGGTCGGTCACCACGGCCGGCAGCACCGCCCGCCCGCGCCGCGAGGCGACCTCCACCGCATCGCCCTCCAAGACGCCCAGCGCCTCCGCGTCCCGCGGATGGATCTCCACGAACGGCCCCGGGTTGAGCTTGCTCAGCTTGGCGACCTTGCCGGTCTTGGTCAGGGTGTGCCACTGGTGCTGCAGCCGGCCGGTGTTGAGCACGAAGGGGAAGTCGTCGTCGGGCATCTCGGCCGGGGGCAGGTGCGGCCGGGCGAAGAACACGGCCCGACCACTGGGGGTGGGGAAGGACAACCGGGGCCGGGAGCCGTCCGGGCGCACGGCCACCTGCTGGCTCACACCGTCGTTGAGGTAGCGCACCGGATTGCGGTCGGGCCCGTCCGCCGACGCGCTGGGCCACTGCACCGGGGTGCGCCGCAGCCGCTCGTAGGACACCCCGCGCAGGTCGTACCCCGTCTGCGGGTTCCAGGCGCGCTTGATCTCCTCGAAAATCTCCTCCGCGCTCTCATAGCCGAAGGCGTCCTCGTACCCCATCTCGCAGGCGATCCGCGCGATGATCCGCCAGTCCGGCCAGGCCTCGCCGGGGGGATCGGCGGCCTGCCGCACCAGCGTCAGATTGCGCTCCGAGTTGACCATGACGCCCTCGGACTCGCCCCACATGGCGGCCGGCAGCACCACATCGGCGTACGCGTTGGTCTCGGTCTCGGTGAAGACGTCCTGCGCCACGACGAACTCCGCGGCCTCCAGCCCCTCGATGACCGTCCGGCGGTTGGCGACCGAGGCGACGGGGTTGGTGCAGATGATCCAGCACGCCTTGATGTCCCCCTCCGCCATCTCCCGGAACATCTCGACGGTGCCCCTGCCCGCCCCGTCCGCCCGCAGCGTCCCCGGCCGCAGACCCCACAGCTCCTCGACGAAGGCCCGGTCCTCGGCCACCAGCGTGGAGCGCTGTCCGGGTAGCCCCGGCCCCATGTAGCCCATCTCGCGGCCGCCCATCGCGTTGGGCTGGCCGGTGAGGGAGAACGGACCGGCGCCCGGGCGGCAGATCGCGCCGGTCGCCAGATGCAGATTGATCAGCGCGTTGGTGTTCCAGGTGCCGTGCGTGCTCTGGTTCAGCCCCATCGTCCAGCAGCTCATCCAGGCGCCCGCCGCGCCGCCGATCCACTCGGCGGCCCGGCGCAGGTCCGCCTCCGGGATGCCGGTGATCTCCGCGACCGACTCGGGCCGGTAGTCCTGGAGGAACTCGGCCATCGCCTCCCAGCCGTCGGTGTACTCGGCGACGAACTCCTCGTCGATCGCGCCGTCGTCGACCAGCAGCCGCAGCAGCCCGTTGAGCAGGGCCAGGTCCGTCCCCGGCGCGACCTGCAGGAACAGGTCTGCCTTGGCCGCGGTGGCGGTGCGCCGCGGATCGACCACGATCAGCTTGGCGCCCGCCTTGACCCGCTCCATCATCCGCAGGAAGAGAATCGGATGGCAGTCGGCCATGTTGGAGCCGATGACGAGGAACACCTCGGCGTGCTCGAAGTCCTGGTACGAGCCGGGCGGGCCGTCCGCGCCCAGCGACAGCTTGTAGCCGCTGCCCGCGCTCGCCATGCACAGCCGTGAGTTGGACTCGATGTTCCGGGTGCGCACGAAGCCCTTGGCGAGCTTGTTCGCCAGGTACTGGGCCTCCAGCGTCATCTGACCGGAGACGTACAGGGCGAGCGCGTCCGGGCCGTGCTCGTCGACGATCGCCCGCAGCCGGCCGGCGGTCTGCTTGATCACGGTGTCCATCGCGGCGGCCACCGGCTCGTCGCCGCGGTCGGCGCGCACCAGGGCGGTCGACAGCCGCCCCGGCGCGGCGAGCAGCTCGGCGCTGGTCGCGCCCTTGGTGCACAGCCGGCCCGCGTTCGTCGGGTGCGCCTTGTCGCCGACCGCCTTACGGACGGTGCGGCGACCGTCGCGGTCCGTGGCCACGTCCAGGACGATCCCGCAGCCGACACCGCAGTACGAGCACGCCGTGCGCACCTGTGTCAGGTGCTCTGCCAGCGGTTCCGGTGCGGTCACGGACGGTCCCCTTAGTGGTCGGATGCCGGGCTCCGACCCTACGAGCCGCCCGTTAAGCGGGTGTCACATGAAGCGATCAACGGTCGTTACGGCGACCACACAGTCCCTCGCGGCGCTCCGTGAGATGCGGCGGTCCGCGCCGGGGCGCCCGCGCGGTTCCCGGGCCGCGGGATGGCGGCCCTCACCGAGGGTGAAGGCCCGGACGCCATTCGTGCGTGGGGGGTGGGCAGGATCAGCCCTCCTGTGCCGTACCGAGGAAGTGGAAGCCGGGGCGCGGATGCATCAGGAAGTCGTGGTGCGAGATGTTCCAGGCGTACGCCCCGGCCAGACCGAACACCACCCGGTCGCCGGCCCGCAGCCCCGCCGCCGGGACCGCACGGGCCAGGACGTCCTTGGGCGTGCACAGCTGGCCGGTGAGGGTGACGCGGTCGCCGCGCGCCGCGGAGCGGGGCCAGGGGTGGGGCCAGGGCGCGTCGGTCGGCAGGACCGTGCAGGGCTGGTCGTGCCCCTTGGTCGCGGGGGTGCGCAGATGGTGGGTGCCGCCGCGGACCACCGCGAACTCCTCGCCGTGGCTCCGCTTCACGTCCAGCACCTCGGTGGCGTACCAGCCGCAGTACGCGGTCAGCGCCCGGCCCGGCTCGATGCGCAGCGTGACACCGGGGTGGGCGGCGGCGAGCCGGGCCAGCCCCGCCCCGTAGGCCGCCCAGTCGAAGCGGCGCTCCGGTGCGGCGTAGTCGACGGCCATACCGCCGCCGACGGTCACCTCGGACAGGCTGATGCGGTGGCGCCGGGCGAGCCGTGCCGCCCAGGTCACGATGGCCTCGGAGACGGCCAGCTGCTCGGGGGCCTCCAGGCCGCTGGCCAAGTGGGCGTGGACGCCGACGAGTTCGAGCTGCGGGTAGCTGCCGTCGGTGAGGCGGGCGACGACCTCGTCGGCCTGCTCCGGGTCCAGCCCGAAGGGGGTGGGGCGGCCACCCATGGCCAGCGAGCTGCCGTCCAGGGAACCGTCGTCGACGGGCAGGTTGAAGCGGGCCAGGACCGCGACCCGCCGGTCGGGGGCGAGGTCGGCGGCGAGGCGGCCGAGCATATGGAGTTCGTAGAGGCTCTCCACGTGGAAGCGCCGCACCCCGAGTTCGAGCGCCTGGGCGATCTCCTTCGGTGTCTTGCCCGGGCCGCCGAAGGCCAGCGGCGCGTCCGGTACGGTCTTGGCGACGTGCGCCAGTTCGCCGCCCGAGGAGACCTCGTAGCCGTCGACGTACGGGCGCAGCGCGGCGAGTATCTCCGGCTCCGGGTTGGCCTTGGCCGCGTAGTAGAGCTCCACGCTCTCGGGCAGCGCGGCCCGCACCTCGGCCATGTGGGCGCGCAGCGGCGCCAGGTCGTAGAGGTACGCGGGGAGTTCCTCGGCGCCGAGGGACAGGGCGCGTTCGCGGACGGCGGCGGTGGGGGCGGTCATCGTGCGCTCCAGGGGGTGGTGTCGTCGGCGCGCACGGCGCCCGACAGGACGGCCTCGGCCAGCGGTGAGGGCAGCAGGACGTAGCCGGCCTCGCGGTCGGCCTTGCGCTCCCAGCGGGTGAGCAGATTGGCCTTGGCGGGCAGCGGCACGCCGGCCAGCAGGGCGGCCAGCCGGGGCGGGCAGCCGTGCCGGTCCGCGTGGGTCGCAAGGGTGCGGCGGACCTGCGCCCACAGCTCCGCCTCGGTACCCGGGTGCAGATCGGCGAGCGCGGCGAGCATCTCGGCGACGTGGTTGACCAGCAGGCAGTACACCACGCGGTCCCAGCCGCGCTGGGCGTCGTAGGTCATCGGCGCCGCGATCGACTCGGGCAGCGAGGCCAGCAGCTCGGTGTGGTGCTCGGGCACGAGCTTGGTGCCTTCCAGGTCGCGGAAGAGCACCTGGGCCGGCATTCCGTCGCCGTCGACGCAGACCAGGACGTTCTGCAGATGCGGCTCCAGCACCAGGCCGTGGTCGAAGTAGGCGGCGAGCACCGGCGGGAGGAGGAGGCCCAGGTAGGCGGCCCACCACTCCAGCGCGGCCTGCGGCCCGGCGCCGTCCAGCAGGCGGGAGATGTGCGCCGGGCTGGTGGGGTACTCGTCGGCGACGGCGGCCGCCAGCAGCGGGGTGGTGCCGGGCAGCAGCCGCTGGGACAGGCCCTCGCGGACGATGACTCCGAACCCTTCGAGCAGCTCGGTGTCCGGGCGGCCGTCGGCGCCGGGCAGCGCCAGGCTGCGGTAGGCGGGCTCGCGCAGCACCGCGCTGCCGGGGAAGCGGGTGGCCAGATCGTCCAGCACCGGCGCCAGCAGGCGGGTGAGCGCCACCGCGCCGGACAGTTCGTAACTGGCGTTCTTGCGCAGGCAGTTGGTGATCCGGACGTTCAGGCTGAACTTGAGGAACGCCTCGCCGTCGTAGAGCGTGCGGACCGACGCGGTGGCCGCGAAGGGCTGTTCGCCGGTGCCCAGGACGCGGATGTCGTCGCGGTCCAGGGCCTGCCGCAGGCCCGGGTGGTCGCGCAGCAGCTCGTACTGCCAGGGGTGGACGGGCAGCAGCCGGTAGCCGTCCGGCACGCCGGGGTGCAGGGCGTCCAGCGGCGCGGCGGCCTCGGCCTCGGCCGCCTCCTCGGCGATCAGTTCCTGCCGTACGGCGAGCAGCAGCAGCGGGAAGGCGGCGCCGGTCTCCGGGGCGTAGGACTGCCAGGCGGCGGGGTCGCCGGTCCGGGCCTTGGGCGTGGGGTGGAAGCGGTGGCCGAGGATCAGCGACTGCTCGGAGGCGACATACGCCGACTGCCAGTCGGCAAGGGCTGCCTGCCAGTCGGCAGGGGCGGCCTGCCAGTCGGCAGGGGCGGCGTGCCGGTTGTCGCGGTCGGCCTCCCCGGCGACCGGGTGCCGCTCGGTGCGGGCGGCCAGCGCCGCGGCGACGGCCTGGTGGCTGGAGGCGATCTGGGCGAGGAACTCCTCGTTGTCCACACCGGTACGCAGCGACAGCTCGGCGTGCACGTATTCGGCCAGCCGGCGCCAGCCGACCTCGGCCCAGCCGTCGGCGGTCTGCTCGGTCACCGGGCCGGTGAACCGGTGCGCGCCGAGCAGCGACGTACGGCGCAGCGCGACCCGCAGCAGTACCCCGCGGCGCGGCAGTCTGAGCAGCAGCCGCCCGTCGTCCACGGCGGTCTGGTGCTCGGGTCCGGACACCTCGCGCAGCAGGCAGTTGAGCAGGGTGTGCGCCACGGCCTGGTCGGCGGTGGGCAGGCCGGCGGGCGCGGTCGGGGCGGTGCCGGGCGAATTGGTCAGCGAGGGCATCGAAGGCTCCTGCGGGTCCGGAGAGTACGGGGGAGGAGGCGCGGCAGCAGGCCGGGTGCGCCGGTGGCGAGGACGGCGGCCAGCGCTGCCGCGGTCCCGGTCAGGACCGGCGCGGCGGGGCCGAACCAGTCGTTGCCGGCCGCGGCGGCCACTCCGGCGGCGACCGCACCGGCCTTGGAGAAGAATTCGATCGAGCCGAACAGCCCGCCGGGGGCACGGCCCTTGGCGCAGTCGGCGGCCAGTATGGACAGACAGACCAGGCCCATGGTGAGCCCGGCGCCGAGCACCAGCCGGACCGCGACGAACGCGGTGAGCGAGTCGGCGATGCCGTGCCCGGCCAGGCCCAGCGCGATACAGCCGAAGCCGAGCACGATGCCGAGCCGGGGACGGCGGTGGAAGAGGGAGTGCACCGCGATCGCCGCGACCAGGTAGCACATGTGCGGCAGGGCGAACAGGACCCCGGACACCATCGGCCCGGTGCCCGGTATGCGCTCCTTGATGAGGGCGATCAGGTACGGGAAGGAGATGACGGTGGAGAACACGAAGGTGAACTCCAGGGCGTACAGGGCCCGCAGGGAGGCGGCCGGGGCGCACTCGACGGGTTCGCCGGTGGCGGCCTCGGCCGGCCCGGCCGCCTCGCCCTCCGCCGCGGCCGCGGCCTGCGGCGATCCGGCGGCCCGGGTCCGGGGCGGCTCGGGCAGCGCCGCCAGCATCACGGCGGCGGCCAGCGGCAGCAGCGCCATCAGGGCGTACTGGCGGTGCGGCGAGAGCCAGGGCGTCAGCGCGCCGACGACGATCGGTGCGCACACCAGCGCCGCCCGGGCGCTGCCCTGCATCAGGGTCAGGGCCCGGGACAGGGCGCTGCCTTCGAGTGCCGCGCCCAGGTAGCCGTTCGAGGCCGCGAAGGTGCCCCCCAGGATCCCCTGGAGCACCAGGGCGGCGGCGAAGGTCCCCAGCGAATCGGCCCAGCCGGCCAGCACGAACGCCGCGGCGAGCCCCAGCTGTGCCCGCAGCAGCAGCCGTTTGCGGCCGAACCGGTCGGCGAGCCGTCCCCACAGCGGTGCGCCGACGGCACCGAAGATGGTGGGCACGATGTACAGCAGTCCGGCCCAGCGGGCGGCACCGTCGCCCAGCTCGGGGAGGATCTCGGTGAGGTACGGCGGCAGGCCCAGCGCGGCGAACGACGCCACGAAGTAGCAGCCGGCCACCGCGTACACCTGACGGCGGGCGAGGCCCGGGCCGACCTTGGTCTCGACCGCGGCCGCGTCGTCGTGGCGGGTGGCGGCGGATCTCGTCGGGCTTGTCCGGCTCATCGTCATGTCACCGCAGACAGGAGGTAGTTGGGTCCGGTGGTGTAGTGCTTGTTGATGTCGGCCGCGCCCGAGCGCTCCTTGGACAGCAGGGTTCCGGCGCTGACCATGGCCTTGACCGGCAGGTGCCCGGCGTCCAGCACATGCGAGCGCAGCGCGGCGCCCGGTTCGCCCGGCGCGGTGCCCAGCCGCTCGACGGCCTCGGCGAGCCGGTCGCGGACCAGGGCCAGCAGCCGGTCGAGCGGGGCCCGCCCGTGCCGGGCCAGCCCGAAGGCGTAGGAGCCCGCGCAGAGGTGGACGGTGATGGTGGTGAACAGGTCCAGCACCGGCTGGTCGTCCGCGGCGAAGATCCGTGGGTCGGCGAAGTCCGCGGGGGCGGGGGCGTCCGTGCCCAGGGTGTCGCGCAGCCGCACGGTGTTGATCCGGGGCCCGTCGTTGTCCTTGAACAGCAGCCGCAGCCGGGTGCCGTGCGCCCCCTCGTCGAGCACCAGCGAGATGTTCTGCTGGTGTGACTCCAGGCCGATGCCGTATCCGAAGAGCGTGGTCTGCCAGTCGAAGAGCAGGGTCAGGCACGCGTCCAGCAGGGCCAGCGGGTCGCCGCCGTAGTAGCGCTCGGCGAGCAGGTCGATCACCAGCCGTCCGCCGGGCGCCGGGGCGAGCAGTGCGGCCATCGGCACCACGGCGCTGTCCTCCAGGCCCGCCGGGTAGCGCCGGCACAGCACGGCCAGCAGCTCATGGCCGGCGTGCGCGTACACCGTCTCGTCGGCCTGCAGGATCGATTCTGCGAACCGCGGCTCGCGGGCGAGCACCTTCGCCAGCAGCCGCTGGCCCCCGGCGCCGTCGATCAGCGTGGGCGGCTTGATGGTCCGCCGGTTGCGCAGCCCCAGCGTCGAGGTGGCCAGCGGCAGCTTCAGATGCAGCCGGGGGTCGGCGGCCACCGCCACGGTCCGCATCGACAACGTCGGCACCACGCCGAGCATCGCGCGTTCGGAGAGCACCGCATCGCGCTCCAGACCGGTCGCACCGAGCGCTTCGTGCAGCGGGTCGCCGAGCGTCAACGGGTGCACGGGAAGGGCGAGATGGCTGTCGGAGAGGTGCCCAAGGCCCAGCTCGGCGGGCGTCGGCCAGCAGCGGGGCAGCGTCGCCTCCCCGCCGGGCACGGTGACCGCACCGCGGGGGACGGCGAGCCAGCGCAGTGCGAAACGCGGCCGGAACTCCGGTGCGTACGACCGGAGTTGGGACTCCTTCAGGCCCAGGCGGCCGCGCGCGGTCGGGTACACGGGGTGGTCGAGCCGAGCCGCGAGGGTGTCGTACGCCAGCCCCCCGTCCAGTCCCAGCCAGGAATCGGCGTCCGGGCCGTGACGCTTGGCCAGTACCGCCTCGACCTCCTCCCGGGTCCGGGTGTGCAGCCGCATCGTCGCCAGCGTCTGCCGGCACTCCTCGGCGAACGCCTCGAAGCCCGGACGGTCGGCCGGGTCGGCCAGCTCGCCCAGCGCGGCCAGGACCTCGTCGGTCGAGGTCAGCCGGGCACCGTCGGACTCCCGGACGAGCAGCGGCAGCCGGGCCGCGTACTGGCCCTGGTAGCCGTCCGGCCCCAGCGGCAGCAGCAGGGCACCGGTGGCCTCGCCGGCGGGCAGGCGCAGCCACGGGCCGTCCGGCCGCTCCAGCACGGTGCCACGGGTGCGCAGCCCGACGACGTCCTCGCGCAGCAGCGCGCCGAGCACCCGCACCAGCAGCTCGGACTCCTCGGCCGTCGCGGCCGGCGCCTCGCCGGTCCGGCCCGTGAGGGTGTCGGGGGGGACGGTCACGACGAGATCTCCCAGCGCTCCGTGGCGAGGAAGCCGTCCGCGAGCCGGTCCACGGCCGCCCGGTCGGCGCCGGTGACCCGCAGCACGCCCAGGTAGTCGCGGTTGGTGGCGTAGAGCGGGTGCGCACTGCCCACCTCGCGCAGCGGCCGGTAGCTCAGCCGTACGCCGTCCACCTCGCGGTCCGTGGCGGCCGGCGCGCCGGTCAGGGTCCCGGCCCGGTCGGCCAGTGCGTAGTCCACCCGGCCCGCGCCGTCGCGCCGGGCGCCGAGGTCGGCGGGCAGCGGCTCGCCCAGATGCGTGCGCAGGATGTGCTCGAAGAGCGGGATGTCCAGGAGCTGCGCGAGCAGCAGGTCGCACTGGTCGCCGATGACGCGGTAGTTCACCTCGATGAGCCGCGCCCGCCCCTCGTGCACCACGAACTCGGTGTGACAGGCCCCGAAGCCGACGCCCAGCGCGTCGAGCTGGGCCAGCACCTGGGCGACAATGGGCTCGGGGTGGGCGGCGAGGAAGTCGAGCCGTTCCTCGATGAAGGCCGGGGGCGGGGAGACGACGGTGTGGAACCCGCCCAGCACATGCCGCACCCGTCCGTCGCCGAGCGTCTCCAGGGTGTAGAGCTCACCGGGCAGGAACTCCTCGGCGACCAGGGCGGCACCGGGCCGCCGCGCCTGGATCTCCTTGGCGCGCGCCACCAGCTCCTCGGCGTCGCCGACCAGCACCACGTCCTCGCTGGCCACGCCTTCGCGGGGCTTGAGGACGCAGGGGTAGGGCAGGCCGGCGCCGGTCAGCACGGAGGGGTCCTGGTCCGGTGCCAGCTCGGCGGTGCGCACGGTGTCGGCGCAGGCCGCCGCGAGATGGCGGCGCATCTCGGCCTTGTTCTTGGCACGCAGTGCGGCCCGCCAGTCCTTGCCGGGCAGTCCGAAGTAGTCCGCGACCAGGGCGGCCTGGGTCTGCAGATGGTCGCTGTTGGTGAAGACCGCGTCGGCCGGGAGGTGGGTGGCGATCCGGGTGATGACGGCGCGGAAGTCACGCACGTCGCACTCCAGGACCTCGGTGGCGGGGTAGGCGCGCCGGTGCGCTTCGGGCTGGTCGGTCAGGACCGTGATGTCGAGGCCGAGGCGGGCGGCGGCGGGCAGGAAGCCGTCGGTGACCGAGTCGGTGGGGTTGAGCGCGAGCAGATACATCCGCATGAGCGGGACACCTTCGGGATCAAGGGCGGTGCGGGGAGGGGGATCGGGGCGGGGTGGGCCGGGGGACGGCGGCCCACCCCTCTCCGGGTGTCTCAGGCCTTGGGCAGCGGCACGCCGGCGGCCTTGGCCACGTCGGCGAGCATGTGCTCGGCGGCCTGGATGCCGATGCCGGACATCCAGGTCTCGTCCGGCACGTCGAAGACCTTGTGCTTCTTGACCGCCGGCAGGTCCTTCCAGACGGGGTTGGACGTGACGTCCTTCTGCTGGGTCTTGTCCGGGGTGTCGGCGACGGTCACGAACACCAGGTCGGCGTCGGCCTTGTCGATCTGCTCGGGGCTGACGTCGAGCATCGGGTTCGCCGGGTCGGTGGAGCTCTGCGACTTCGGCCGGGCCAGGCCGATGTCGTCGAGGACCACGCCGCTGTAGGAGGACTTCTGGTAGAGGCGGGTCGGGCCGGCGACGAAGCGGACGACCGAGGCCGACGGCATCTTGCCGTACTTCTTCTTGATGGCCTCGCCCAGCGCCTTGGCCCGCGCCTCGTACGCCTTGACCTTCTCGTCGGCCTGCTTCTCCAGGCCCAGGGCCTTGGCGTGGACCTTCAGATTGGCCTTCCACGGGCCGCCGGTGGTCTCGGTGAAGACGGTCGGCGCGATGTCCTTGAGCTTGTCGTAGATCTTCTCGTGCCGGACCTTGGAGGACAGGATCAGATCGGGCTTGAGGGAGATGATCTTCTCGAGGTTGGGCTCCAGCAGCGGACCGACGTCCTTGACGCCGCCGATCTTGCCCTTGAGGTAGCTGGGGAAGCCGCCCTCGGTCTTCATGTGCGGGGAGACCGCACCCACGGGCTTGATGCCCAGCATGGTGACGTCGTCGAGCTCACCGGTGTCCAGGACGACCACGCGCTTGGGCTTGGCGGGGATCTTCACGTCGCCGCCCATGACGCTCTTGACGGTGCGCGGGAAGCCGGCGCCGGCGTCGCCCTTGGCCGAGTCGTCGTCGGAGGCGTTGCCGCCGCAGGCGGTCAGGGCGGCGGCGCCCACGACGACGGCGAGGGGCGCGGCGAGCAGCCGGCTGCGGAAAGCGGTTCTGGTGAACATGGGAGTGTGACTTCCTTGGAGGGAGCGGAGAAAGCGGAAACGCCCGTGGGGGAGAGCGGTGTTGCGGTCAGGCGGAGGCGGCGGTGTGCCGCCGCGCGCCGCTCTTGGGCACCACCAGCGGGGTGCCGGTCTCGGGGTCGGGGATCACCCGGCAGTCGACGTCGAACACGGACTTGACCAGCTCCGCGTCGAGTACGTCCGCCGGGGCGCCGGCCGCGGCCAGCCGCCCGTCCTTGAGGACCACGAGATGGTCCGCGTAACGGGCGGCCTGCCCGAGGTCGTGCAGCACCATCACCACGGTGCGGCCCGCCTCGGCGTGCAGTGCGGCGACCAGGTCGAGGACATCGAGCTGGTGCCGCAGGTCCAGGAAGGTGGTGGGCTCGTCGAGCAACAGCAGGTCGGTGTCCTGCGCCAACGCCAGCGCGATCCAGGCGCGCTGGCGCTGCCCGCCGGAGAGCTGGTCGACGGGCTGGTCGCGCAGCCCGGTGGTGCCGGTGCGCCGCAGCGCCTCCTCCACCGCCTGCTGGTCGGCCGTCGACCAGCCGCTCAGCAGCCGCTGGTGCGGGTAGCGGCCGAGCCGAACCAGCGCCTCGACGGTGATCGCGTCGGGTGTGACCGGCTGCTGGGGGAGCAGGCCCATCCGCAGGGCGAGCGTCCGGGCCGGCATCCGGTGGATGTCCGCGCCGTCCAGGGTGACGGTGCCGGCGGCCGGCGCCAGCAGCCGGGTCAGACCGCGCAACAGGGTCGACTTGCCGCAGGCGTTGGGGCCGACGACGGCGGTGACCGCGCCGCCGGGCAGCTCCAGGTCGAGGCCGCCGACGACCAGCCGGTCGCCGTAGCGCAGGTCGAGTCCGTGGGTGGCGAGCTGGTTGGCGGTCATCGGACACTCCTGTTGACGGAACTGCTCTGACGGATCATCAGCACCAGCAGCCAGGGCGCGCCCAGAGTGGCGGTGACCACTCCGACCGGCAGCCCGCTGACCGGCAGCAGATACTGCGCCACCAGATCGGAGGCGAGCAGCAGTACGGCACCGGCGAGGCCGGACAGCGCCAGCGTCCCGGCGGTCGGCGGCCCGGCCAGGAACCGCACCATGTGCGGGACGGCCAGCGCGACGAAGGCGACCGGGCCGGCGAGCGCGGCGGCCAGCGAGGCCAGGACGATGGCGACGAGCAGGATCTGCATCCGGGCCGCCTGGGTGTTCAGGCCGAGCGTGCCGGCCGAGTCGTCGCCCAGATCGAGTACGGCCAGCCGGCGGTTCAGTGCGAAGGCGACGAACAGCGCGATCGCCACTCCTCCGCCCGCCGACCACACTTCGGTCCAGCTGCGCCCGTACACCGAGCCGGTGGTCCACTGCAGCGCCGAGCCGGCCAGCTCCGCGGGGAAGCGCACCACCATGAAGCTCACCGCCGCCGAGAGCCCCGCCTGCACGGCGAGCCCCACCAGCACCAGTCGGGTCACACCGGCTCCGGAGCGCCAGGAGAACACCCCCAGCAGCACCGCGGCGAGCAGCCCGCCGCCCAGCGCCGCCAGCGGCATCAGCATCTGCGAGGCCCCGGCCGCCAGCAT
Organism: Streptomyces sp. NPDC059008; assembly: GCF_042749045.1. Classification (NCBI taxonomy): domain Bacteria; kingdom Bacillati; phylum Actinomycetota; class Actinomycetes; order Kitasatosporales; family Streptomycetaceae; genus Streptomyces; species Streptomyces sp. NPDC059008. Next base: position 13,298 of record NZ_JBHYJC010000027.1, read on the forward strand.
CGCCACCGCGCCGAACGAGGCGCCGCCGGTCACCCCCATCACATCGGGCGAGGCCAGCGGGTTGCGGAACAGCCGCTGCAGCAGCGCACCGGCCACCGCCAGCCCCGCGCCCGCGACGACCGCCGCCACCGTCCGCGGGGCCCGGAACTCCTGGACCACCAGCACCGTGGCCGAATCGCCGAGCCCGAACAGGCCCTTGGCCGCGTCGAGGGGCGGCAGCGGCATCTCCCCGTTGGCCACCGAGACCGTGATCAGTGCGCAGAGCACCAGCAGGCCCACGACGGTCAGCAGCGCGGTCCGGCGCCCGGTGGCCCGGCGTACGGGGGTCGCGGCGGCGAGGGGCTTCGCGCCGGGTACGACGTCGTTCATCGCGCCACCTTCCGGGCCAGCAGCGCCAGCAGCGGGGCGCCGAGGAACGCGCTGATGATGCCGACCTGCAGCTCGGAGGGGCGGATGACGACCCGTCCGAGGATGTCGGCGGTGAGCAGCAGCAGCGGACCGGCGATCAGGCAGCCGGGCACCACGATCCGGTGGTCGGAGGTGCGCAGCAGCTGGCGGACCAGGTGCGGTGCGGCCAGCCCGATGAAGGCCAGCGGGCCGGCCACGGCCACCGCGGACGCCGCGAGCAGGACGACGGCCAGTCCGCCGGCCAGTCGGATCCGGGTCACCGGGACACCCAGCGACTGTGCCGAGTCGTCGCCGAGCGCCAGGGCGTTGAGGGCCGGCGTGATGGCCAGGGCGACGACCAGGCCGAGCGCCAGGGCCGGCAGCACCGGGTAGAGCACCTCCAGCGGCCGCTCGGCCAGCGAACCGGCCAGCCAGAACCGGGCCTCGTCCAGCGACCGCTTGCTGGCCAGCATGACCGTCGACGTCCAGGAGAGCAGGACGAGTTGCAGCACGGTGCCGCCCAGGGCGAGGCGCACCGGGTCGAGGTCGCCGGCGCGCCGGGCCAGCGCCTGGGCGAACAGCGCGGCCGCCGCGGCGCCCGCGAACGCGAACCAGAGGTACTCGACGGGCCGGGTCAGATGCAGTGCGTAGATCGCGGTGACCACGGCGAAGCCGGCGCCCGCGTTGATGCCCAGCGTCGTGGGCGAGGCGAGCGGGTTGCGGGTGATGCCCTGGACGACCGCGCCGGCCACGCCGAGCGCCGCGCCGACCGCGAGCGCGACCACCGTACGCGGCAGTCGAAGCCCCGTCACCACGATGGCGTCCCGCCCGTGCGCGGTTCCTGACAGGGCGTCCAGCACGGTGGACAGCGGTACGGACCGCGCGCCGAGGGCGAGGCTCAGGGCGGCGCAGACCGCCAGCGCGCAGAGCCCGGCCACCAGCAGCGGCACGCGCCGCAGAGGGCTCGCGGCGGGGCGCTCGCCGGGCGCCGGGGGCGCGGTGGCAGATGGTTTGGTCGTCGACACGCGTCGTGACATTAGGTTAGGCATGCCTAAACCTGCAAACGCGTATTCAGAAAACGATCAACTATCCCTTTTGTCGGCGATCAATTGCGCGCCTCCATCCTGGACACTCCTGACCTGGAGTTGTTTGCCCACTTGTCGCCCTACTCGCCCTCGTCCTTCTGGCCGGAAGGGGCTTTCGGGTTGTGCGACTAAAAAAGTGTAGCCGTTGCACTTTCTAATCGGCTGTGCTTTTCTGGGTGGCATGACACCCACCCCTCCCCGCATCGCGGTCATCGGCGCCGGCCCCGGCGGCCTGACCTGCGCCCGCGTCCTGCAGCGGCACGGCGTACCGGTCACGGTCTACGATCATGAAGCGTCCGCCGATGCCCGCCCGCAAGGCGGCACGCTGGACCTGCACCTGACGACCGGTCAAAAGGCGTTGCACGCGGCCGGGCTGTACGAGGAGTTCCGCGCCGTGGCCCGCCCCGAAGGGCAGCAGATGCGGCTGCTCGACCGCGCCGCCACCCTGCTCTTCGAGCACACCCCGGCCGCCGACGTCACCGACCGCCCCGAGATCGACCGCGCCCGGCTGCGGCGTCTGCTGCTGGACTCCCTCACGCCCGGCACCGTCCGCTGGGGCCACTACCTGCGCGCCGTCCACCCGCTCGGCGACGGGCGCCACAAGGCGGAGTTCGACAACGGCCGCACCGAGACCTTCGACGTGGTCATCGGCGCCGACGGCGCCTGGTCCCGGGTGCGCCCGCTGCTCTCCGACGCCACCCCGCACTACTCCGGCGTCACCTTCGTCGAGTTCGGCCTCGACGACGCCGACGCCCGCCACCCCGGCATCGCCCGCCTGGTCGGCGACGGCAGCATGATGGCGGCCCACGCCGACAAGGCGCTGATCGCCCAGCGCAACAGCCGCGCCCACATCCGCGGCTACGCCGCCTTCCGGGGATCCCAGGACTGGGCGCTGCAGGCCGGACTGGTGATGGCGGACACCGAGGCGGTGCGCGCCGTCCTCCTGGAGGCCTTCGCGGGGTGGGACGACCGACTGCTGGCACTGCTGCGGGAGAACGACGGCGGGTTCGTCAACCGCCCGCTGTTCGCACTGCCGGTGCCGCACACCTGGATCCACACCCGGGGCCTGACGCTGCTCGGCGACGCCGCGCATCTGATGACACCGTTCTCCGGCATGGGCGCCAACCTCGCCATGCTCGACGGCTGCGAACTCGCCGAGGCCCTCGTCGCGCGCCACGACGACCCCGACGAGGCGCTGCGCGCCTATGAGACGGCCATGCTGCCCCGCTCGGCGCGGGCCGCGGAGATGGCCGCCCGCGGACTGGCCAACGCCATCTCCCCCGACGCCCCGCAGGGGTCCCTGCACCACCTGCGCCGGATGGCCGGGCAGGATCAGGAGGGGCCCTGACGGCCCCGTCCCGGCTGCGTGCGCACGGCGCCCGCCCTCCGGTTGCGGGCCCCGGGCGTCCGTCGGACGATCGGCAGCGTACGGGCGGCGGCCGGCCGCGCACGGGCGCGACGGCGGCACGCCCCGCGGCGGCGCGGCGCGGAGGGACGGAACACACCGTGAAGATCACTGAGCCCACACCCGGCGCGCCGTGCTGGGTGGAGCTGGGCACCTCGGACGTCGACGCCGCCAAGGTGTACTACCACCAGGTCTTCGGCTGGCGCGCCGAGACCGACCCGCGCGACGAGGCGGGCGGTTACACGGTGCTCTACCTGGGCGCCGCCCCGGTCGCCGCGCTGGCCCCGCTCTCCGCCCCCGGCCGGTCGACCGCCTGGACCGTGTCGTTCGCGACGCGCGACGCCGACGCGCTGGCCGCGGCGGTCACCCGGGCCGGCGGGCGGCAGGTCAGGGCGCCGAGCGACGTGTTCGACCTGGGCCGCTTCGCGGTGCTGGCCGACCCGGAGGGGGCCGTCTTCGAGGTGTGGCAGGCCCGGTCCTTCGCCGGCGCCGCGGTGCTCAGCGCGCCGGGCTCGCTGGGCTGGGTCGAGCTCGCCACCCGTGACGAGGCGGCCGCCAAGGTCTTCTACACCGGAGTCTTCGGATGGACCGTGGGCACCCACGAGGACTATCCGCAGTGGGGCATCGACGGCGCCGACTTCGGCGGGATGAGCGCGCTGGACGAGTTCTACCCGGAGGACGTCGGGGCGCACTGGCTGCCGTACTTCGCAGTCGCCGACGTCGACGACACGGCCGCCCGTGCCGCCGAGTCCGGCGGCATGCTGCTGGTGCCCCCGACGGACGTGCCCGACGGGCCGCGGATCGCCGTGGTCCGCGACCCGCAGGGGGCCTCCTTCGGCATCTACCGCGCCGGTACCGAGGGCTGATCACCCGTATCACACGATCGGCGGCCTGTTCGTCGTTTCACCTCATTCAATGGGATTTTTGCGCGTAATGTCCCGTTTGCGCCAATGGGTGCCATTGCGCGTCAAGAACAGGAGACCCCCTATGTCCACGACCGAACTCCTCGTGGCCCGAGGCAGAAGACTCGCCGCCGGCGCGGGCGTACTGGCCGCGGCCGTCGCCATGGGTGCGACGCTGTCCACCGCGGCCTCGGCCCAGGCGGCGACGCCCGGGCCCGTCAGCACCGCGAAGCCGTACGGCATCGTCACCACGAAGATGGGCCTGAGCGCGCGTCAGTACCCCAGCACGGACTCCTCCGTGAGGGGCTTCTTCCGTCACCGCGCGCAGATCGGCCTGGTGTGCAAGGTGCGCACCCAGAGCGTCGCCGGCAACAGCGTCTGGTACCTCACCCGCGACGAGCGGGCGTCCTGGGTCTCGGCGAAGTACGTGACCAACACCGGCAAGGTCAAGTACTGCAAGGACGTGCAGCACGGCCGGATGCACCACCCCGGTTTCGACAACCCGGCCAAGCACGCCATGGGCTGATGGCGCCCGGGCGGGGCCCGGTCCGGCACCCCACAGGTGTCGTACCGGGCCTTCGTGCGTACGGTCGCCCCGCCCCGGCGCCGGCCCGGACCCCCGGCCCGGCGCCCGCACCGGCTCGATCGCGCTCCGGCACCCTTCCGTATTACTGGAACAAGTTCTACTGTGCCCTCGATCCGGCATCCGACGCCCCGTCAGGAACGTCGTGCCGCCGGACCGGACGACGGGACCGGACGAACTGGAGGGGCCGTGCACCTCGAATACACCCCCGAGCAGCAGCAGTTGCGGGCCGAACTGCGCACCTACTTCGCCGAACTGGTGCCGGACAACGCCTACGCACGGTACGCCGACCCCACCGCCCAGAAACGCTTCTACCGCGAGACCGTGCGCCGTCTGGGCCTCGACGGCTGGCTCGGCGTCGGCTGGCCCAAGGAGTTCGGCGGGCGCGGGATGACCCCGATGGAGCAGTTCCTCTTCTTCGACGAGGCCGCACAGGCGGGCGTCCCGCTGCCGCTGATGGCGCTGAACACCGTCGGCCCGACGATCATGCAGTTCGGCACCGAGGAGCAGAAGGCCTACTTCCTGCCCAGGATCCTCTCCGGCGAGATCGACTTCGCGATCGGCTACAGCGAACCGGACGCCGGCACCGACCTGGCCGCCCTCAAGACCCGCGCGGTACGCGAGGGCGACGAAGAGACCGGCACGTATCTCGTCAACGGACAGAAGATCTGGACGACCAACGGGGACACCGCCGACTGGGTGTGGCTGGCCGTACGGACCGACCCCGACGCCCCGCCCCACAAGGGCATCACCATGCTCCTGGTCCCCACCAGCGACCCCGGCTACTCCTGCACCATGATCAACACCCTCGCCTCGCACGACACCACCGCCAGCTACTACGAGAACATCACCGTCCCGGCCACCCGCCGGGTCGGCCAGGAGAACAAGGGCTGGCGGATCATCACCAACCAGCTCAACCACGAGCGGGTCACCCTCGCCGCCCACGGCACCATGGCCATCCGCGCCCTGCACAACGTCCAGCGCTGGGCCGCCGACACCAAGCTCGCCGACGGCCGCCGGGTCATCGACCTGGGCTGGGTCCGAGGCCGACTGGCCCGCACCCACACCAGACTGGACGCCATGAAGCTGCTGAACTGGCAGATGGTCGACGCGCTCCAGCAGGGCACGCTCACCCCGCAGGACGCCTCCGCGGTCAAGGTCTACGGATCCGAGGCCCGGCGGGACGCCTACGCCTGGCTGATGGAGGTCGTCGGCTCGGCCGGCCCGCTGAAGGAGGGCTCGGCGGGCGCCGTGCTCCACGGCGAACTGGAACGCGGCTACCGCTCCGCGGTCATCTTCACCTTCGGCGGCGGCAACAACGAGATCCAGCGCGAGATCATCTCGTGGATCGGCCTCGGGATGCCCCGCGTACGGCGCTGACCGGCCCCACGCCTTACGGGCGCGGGGATACCCCAGACGGGAGGTGGGGCGCATGGCAGGCGACCCCGGGCTCTTCGGGCCCCGCTCGGTGACCTGGCAGCTGCACGGCGACCCGATGATGTGGATCGCGGGCGTGCGCGCGCTGTACCTCCAGGCGCTGCACCCGCGCGCCGTGCGCGGCGTCATGCAGAACTCCGCCGCGTTCCACATGGACGCCAGGGGCCGGCGCGACGCCTGGGGCCGGCTGATGCGCACCGCCGACTTCGTCGGCACCCTCACCTACGGCACCACCGAAGCCGCCGAGCGGGCCGGCGCCGCGGTCCGTGCCATCCACCGCCAGCTGACCGCCACCGACCCGGCCACCGGCGAGCGCTACGGCATCGACGAGCCGGCCCTGCTGCTGTGGGTGCACTGCGCGGAGGTGGACTCCTACCTGCACGTACTGCGCCGCTCCGGCTACCCGGTCAGCGACGCCCAGGCCGACCGCTACCTCGCCGAACAGCGCACGAGCGCCCGCCTGGTCGGCCTCGAACCGGACGCGGTCCCCGGCGACCGGGAGGCCCTCGCCGCCTACTTCGACGGCGTACGGCCCGAACTGGCGCTGACCCCCGAGGCCCGCCAGGTCGACGCGTTCCTGCGCCGGCCCCCGACACCCGCTCCTCTCGTCCCGGCCCGCGCGCTGCTCTGGCAGCGGGTCGCGCACCTGGCCTACGACGCGCTCCCGGCGTACGCACACGACCTCTACCGGCGCCCCGCGCCCCCGCCGGCCGCCGTCACCCGCCGCCTTCGCGCCACCGGCCGCCTCCTGCGCGCCGTTCCGCCCACCGTCCGCTGGCAGCTGCCGCCCCGGCACATCCTGCGCGCCGTCGAACGACTCGGCCCCGACACCCGCCCAGCGCCCTACAAGCTCCGCGCTCGCGCCGCCATACTGGACCGGCACGACGGGACGCAGGGGGAACTGCGCGGCTGACCGCGGCACTGGGGACGGGGGCGGCGATACGGGATGGCGGAGAACAGACTGGTTCAGGGGCGCTACCGGCTGCTCGACACCATCGGCCGCGGCGGTATGGGCGAGGTCTGGCGGGCCCGCGACGAATCACTGGGCCGGCAGGTCGCCGTCAAGTGCCTCAAGCCCCTGGGGCCCCGGCACGAGCCGTCGTTCCTCCAGGTGCTGCGCGAACGCTTCCGGCGCGAGGCCCGGGTCGCGGCCGCCCTCCAGCACCGCGGCATCACCGTCGTCCACGACTTCGGCGAGGACGCGGGCACGCTCTTCATCGTCATGGAGCTGCTCAACGGCCGCAATCTCAGCCAGCTGCTGGACGACAACCGGCGCCAGCCGCTGCCCGTCAGGGACGTCATCGAGATCGCCGAGCAGGTCACCGCCGCGCTCGCCTACACCCACGAACAAGCCGTCGTGCACCGCGATCTGAAACCGGCGAACATCGTCCGCACCACCGACGGCACGGTCAAGATCTGCGACTTCGGCATCGCCCGCCTCGGCCACGACATCGGCTTCACCGCCCGCCTCACCGGCACCGGCATCGCCATGGGCAGCCCGCACTACATGTCGCCCGAGCAGATCGGCGCGCACGCCATAGACCACCGCAGCGACCTGTACTCCCTGGGCTGTGTGCTCTACGAGCTGGCCACCGGCGTCCCCCCGTTCGACCTCGGCGACGCCTGGGCGGTCCTCGTCGGACACCGCGACACCGCCCCCACCCCGCCCCGTACGCTCCGCCCCGACCTGCCCGAGCCCTACGAGCGGATCATGCTCGAACTGCTCGCCAAGGACCCCGACGACCGGCCCCGCGACGCCGACGAACTGGCCAAACGCCTCGCCGACGCCCGCCATCGGCACCCCGCGCGCCGCGCCCCGGCCGGCTCCGACGACACCACCGCCGCCACCCCGCGGCTGCCGTCCTGGACCCGCGGCATGACCCTGGGCTCCCCGGCCGGCGCCGCCCGCCGCCCGCCCCGCCCCACGGCCGACCGGGCCGCCACGGTCCTGACCGACACCTGGACCGGCGGCGACGACCCGCGCCGCGGCGACGCCGCCCCGGTCGGCCCGCTCGCCAGCCCCGCACCACCCGACGACCGCCGCGCCGCCCTCACCGCCCGTCTGGAGTCCGCCCATGCGCTGGGCCGCCAGGGCCGCTACTTCGACGCCCACCAGTGCTACGCCGAGGTGCTGGCCGACCAGCAGCGCGCGCTGGGACCCGACCACCCCGACACCCTCGGCTGCCGCCACCACCTCGCGCTCAACCTCGGCCGGCTGGGCCGGCTGGAGGACTGCCTGGCGATGACCGGCGAGGTGGCCGAGGCACGCGCCCGGGTCCTCGGCGCCCACCACCCCGACACCCTCACCACCCGCTGCGAACTCGCCCACGTACTGGGCAAACTGGGCAACTGGGCGGCGGCGCTGCAGACCTACCAGCAGGTCGCGGCGGCCCGCTCGGCGGCACTGGGCCCCGACCACCCCGACACCCTCGCCGCCCGCTACGAGGTCGGCCTCGGCCTCGGCCGGCTGGGCCGCAGCGCGGAGGCCCTGGCGCTCTACCGCGACCTGATCGCGGCCCGCACCCGCGCCCGGGGCGCCGACGACCCCGACACCCTGCGCGCCCGGCACGGCCTGGGCGTCAACCTCGGACGGCTGGGCCGCTGGCAGGAGGCCCTGGTCGAAGCCCGGGAGGTGGCCGCGGCGCGCGAGCGGGCCCTGGGCCCCGACCACCCCGACACCCTGGTCAGCCGGCGGGAGACCGCCGTGGCCCTCGGCTGGCTCGGCCGCTGGAACGACGCGCTGGACGGCTACCGCCAGGTGGCCGACGCCCGCGAACGGGTCCTGGGCGCCGCCCACCCCGACGCGCTGACCAGCCTGAGCGACCTGGCCCAGTGCCTGGAGCAGCTGGGCCGCGCGGACGAGGCGGCCGCACTCCACCGCCGGGTCGCGTCCGTACGCCGGCAGCGCGCCCGACGCGAGCGGTAGCGGGGTCCGCGGGCGGCCGGCGAGCCGCCGCGCGGCTCAGCTCGGGGTGACCCGGTAGAGCACCGTCCCGTGCGCCGGCACATTGGGGGCCGCGATGTCGCCGGCGCTGTGCGCACGGCGGCCGGTGACCAGATCGTGCAGCAGATAGGAGGAGCTCTTCGGCAGCCCGGCCGCACCGGCCGTGACCGACAGCGTGCGCGCCGAGTCGCCCGAGTTGAACAGGGCGATCGCGTGGTCGCCGTTCTTCAGCGGCTTGCTCAGCACCGCGAAGTCGGTGCCCTGCTGCACGATGTGCCCCTGGACCCCCAGCGGATCCTGGTCGACGGCGATGACCTCCTCGTTGCCGAGCACCGCACGCGCCGCCGGTGACAGCTTCTCCAGGTCCGTGCTGGAGATCAGCGGTGCCGCCATCACCGCCCACAGCGACATCTGGCTCTGCATCTCCTGCTGCGTCAGCCCCGAGCCGCCGGCGAGCAGGAAGTCCGGGTCGTTCCAGCGTCCGGGCCGCTGGAGGTCCGCCAGATCGGCGTTGTAGCGGAAGTTGTAGACGACGGAGGACCACTTCGTGTCCGGTGAGGCCTTCTGCAGCGCCACATCGCGGCCGCTGCGCCACAGATTGCCCAGCTCGGACGACCAGCCGATGACCCGGTGCCAGACGGCGGCGCCGTCGAACTGGAAGTACGCCGGCGCGGACACCGAGAACGTCATCGGCCGCCCGGCGGCCCGCAGCGCGTCACTCATCTGCCCGTACAGGTCGCGGTAGGTCTGCTCCTTGCTGCGCCCGGCCACCGTGGGCACGTTGCAGCCGTCCGCCTTGACGTAGTCCACCTTCCACTGCGCGAACAACTGCGCGTCCTGGCGGAAGCGGCCGAGGCTGCCGGGGTACTTCTCGCAGGTGAGCGTGCCGACATCCTCGTAGATGCCGAACTTCAGGCCCATCCGGTGCAGCTGCTGCCCGACGTACGCCATGCCGTGCGGGAACTTGACCGGGTCCGGCACCAGCTCGCCATTGGGGCCGCGCTGCCTGCTCATCCAGCAGTCGTCGACCGTCACGGTGTCGTAGCCCTTCGCCGCCAGACCCGTACGGACCAGGGCCCGGGCATTGCCCAGGACCACCTGCTCGCTGATGCCGCATGCGTAGTGGGACCAGTTGTTCCAGCCCATGGGGGGTGTCGGGGCCAGATGCGGATACGGCATCGCGGTGTGCGTCGCGCCGGGCGGGCGGGCCGGGTCGGGGGTGGCGGAGGCGGGTGCGGGGGCCGCGAGCAGCCCGGCCGAGCAGACGGCGACGGCGGTCAGCCCGGCGAGGCTGCGGCCGGTGCGGGATACCGAGGGGCGGGACACGGGTCACCTCATGGGGGAGCGGGACGGCCTGCGTGCGGGACAGCCGGGGCGGTCCCGGAGGCGAGCACGGCCGGACGCTAGGAGCAGCCCCGCGGCCGATCAAGAAGCCGCACCGACCGCGCCGGAGGTTTCAGCCGCGTGCACCTGGCCACCGGGATCACCGCGTGCTACGAAGGGGCATGCCGGAACGGACTTCGTATGACGCGGTCGTCGTCGGCGGCGGGCACAACGGGCTGGTCGCCGCCGCCTATCTCGCACGGGCCGGGCGCAGCGTGCTGGTGCTGGAGCGGCTGGACCACACGGGTGGGGCCGCCGTGTCGACCCGGGCGTTCGCCGGGGTCGACGCCCGGCTGTCCCGCTACTCCTACCTCGTCAGCCTGCTGCCGCCGAAGATCGTGCGGGACCTCGGGCTGCGCTTCGCGGTCCGCAAGCGCACCGTCTCCTCCTACACCCCCGCCGTACGCGACGGCCGCCCCACCGGCCTCCTCGTCGGCGGCGGCGAGCACCGCACCCGTAAGTCCTTCGCCGACCTCACCGGATCCGACCGGGAGTTCGGCGCCTGGCAGCGCTTCTACGGCACCACCCAAAGGCTCGCCGAACGGGTCTTCCCCACCCTCACCGAGCCGCTCCCCACCCGCGCCGCACTGCGCGCCGCCGTCGACGACGACGCCACCTGGCACGCCCTGTTCGAACGCCCCCTGGGCGAGGTGGTCGAGGAGACCTTCACCGACGACCTGGTTCGCGGCGTCGTCCTCACCGACGCCCTGATCGGCACCTTCGCCACGGCCCACGACCCCTCCCTGCGCCAGAACCGCTGCTTCCTCTACCACGTCATCGGCGGCGGCACCGGCGACTGGGACGTCCCCATCGGCGGTATGGGCGCCCTCACCGACGCACTGGCCGACGCCGCCCGCCGCGCCGGGGCCGAGATCGTCACCGACTGCCCGGTGACCGCGATCGCCACGGACGGCCGGACGGCGGAGGTCAGCTGCGACCGGGGCACGATCGGTGCCCGCCGGGTCCTGGTCAACGCCTCCCCGCGCGAACTCGCCCGCCTCCTGGGCGAGAACCCGCCACCACCAGCCGAGGGCGCCCAGCTCAAGGTGAACATGCTGCTCACCCGGCTCCCGCGGCTGCGCGACACCCGGGTGGACCCGCGGGAGGCCTTCTCCGGCACCTTCCACATCGCCGAGGGCTACGGCCAGTTGGAGCGCTCCTACCAGCAGGCCGCGTCCGGCGAGCTGCCCGCGGACCCGCCGTCCGAGATCTACTGCCACTCCCTGACCGACCCCTCCATCCTCGGCGCCGACCTGGTCCGCCAGGGCTACCAGACGCTCACCCTCTTCGGCCTGCACACCCCGGCCCGGCTGTTCGCCGCGGACAACGACAGCACCCGTGACCGCCTGCTCGCCGCCACCCTCGCCGAGCTCGACACCCATCTCGCCGAACCGCTCGCCGACTGCCTGGCCCACGACGCCGAGGGCCGCCCCTGCATCGAGGCCCGCTCCCCCCTGGACCTGGACCGGGAGCTGGGCCTGCCGGGCGGCAACATCTTCCACCGCGACCTGGCGTTCCCGTACGCGGACGAGCACGACGAGCGCGCCGGGGCGGCCGGCGGCACCGCGCCGGCCCGCTGGGGCGTGGCCACCACCCACCCCAACGTCCTGCTGTGCGGCGCGGGCGCGGTCCGCGGCGGAGGAGTCAGCGGAATCCCCGGCCACAACGCGGCGATGGCGGTCTTGGAGGAGGACTGACGGGGCGGGGCGGCGCCCTGCCGCGACGGGCCGCCCCTGCTGCGACCGGTCGCGCCCTCCGGTGCGCGCCGGGGGTACCCACCCGTATCCCCCGGGGTACCCACCCGCATCCCCGGGGCACCCACCCGTATCCCCGGGGCACCCACCCACATCCCCGGGGGTACCACCAGCCCCCACCCGCATTGCCGGGCGGTACCACCAGCCCCCACCCGCATTGCCGGGCGGTACCACCAGCCCCCACCCGCATCCCCGGGAATACCACCAACCCCCACCCCGTTGTGGCCCCGCAGGGGGCCCTCGTGACCCTTACGGGATCTGTTCCCCCAAGCCCTAGAGGACGCCCTCAAGGCACCCCCTGGCCAATCCCCAGCACTTTCTGACGCTTCATCAGAAAATCTCTTCCCTCGTACGGCCCGCTGCGGCATCCTTCGCGCATGCAGACGGAGCTGAGCAACACGCTGGGAGCCGAGCACGCCGTCTTCGGGTTCACGCCGTTCCCCGCCGTCGCCGCGGCGATCACCCGGGCCGGCGGGTTCGGGGTGCTCGGCGCGGTCCGCTACACCGCGCCCGACGAACTGGCCCGCGACCTCGACTGGATGCAGGAGCACACCGACGGACTGCCCTACGGGCTCGATGTGGTGATGCCCGCCAAGAAGGTGGAGGGCGTCAGCGAGGCCGATGTCGAGGCGATGATCCCCCAGGGGCACCGCAGGTTCGTCACCGAGCTGTTGGAGAAGCATCAGGTGCCGCGGCTCGCCCAGGGGGAGACGCCCGGCTGGCGGATCACCGGTTGGATGGAGCAGGTCGCCCGCACCCAGCTCGACGTGGCCTTCGACTACCCGATCAAGCTGCTCGCCAACGCCCTCGGCTCACCGCCGCCCGACGTCGTCCGGCGCGCCCACGACCACGGCGTCCTCGTCGCCGCCCTGGCCGGCAGCCCCCGGCACGCCCGCCACCACCAGGCCGCCGGCATCGACATCGTCGTCGCCCAGGGCTACGAGGCGGGCGGGCACACCGGGGAGATCGCCACCATGGTCCTCACCCCGGAGATCGTGGCCGCCGTCGACCCGCTCCCGGTGCTCGCCGCGGGCGGCATCGGCACCGGTGAGCAGGTCGCCGCCGGGCTCGCCCTCGGCGCGCAGGGCGTCTGGCTCGGCTCGATCTGGCTGACCACCGAGGAGGCCGAGCTGCACTCCCGGCGGCTGACCGCGAAACTGCTCGCCGCCGGGCCGGGCGACACCGTCCGCTCCCGCGCCCTGACCGGCAAACCCGCCCGCCAGCTGCGTACGGAATGGACCGACGCCTGGGACGATCCCGACGGGCCCGGCACCCTTCCGATGCCGCTCCAGGGCCTGCTGGTCGCCGAGGCCAACTCCCGCATCCAGCGGCACGAGGTCGAGCCGCTGCTGGGCACCCCCGTCGGCCAGATCGTCGGCCGGATGAACAGCGAACGCAGCGTGCAGGCCGTCTTCGACGACCTCACCCGCGGCTTCGAGCGGGCCGTCGACCGCATCAACCGCATCGCCGGACGCGCGTGACCCCCAGGAGGACAGCCCCATGACCAAGGACGCCCCGCCGCCCAACGGCTTCTGGGCGCAGGCCGCCGCCGACCCCGACCGTACGGTCCTGATCGCCCCGGACGGCGAGGAGTGGACCGCGGCCCGGCTGCACGCCGCCGCCAACCGACTCGTCCACGGACTGCGCGCCGCGGGCCTGGAACGCGGCGACGCCTTCGCCGTCGTGCTCCCCAACGGCGTGGAGTTACTCACCGCCTACCTCGCCGCGTCCCAGGCCGGCCTCTACCTCGTCCCCGTCAACCACCACCTGGTCGGCCCGGAGATCGCCTGGATCGTCGCGGACTCCGGTGCCAAGGTGCTCATCGTCCACGAACGGTTCGCGTCGACGGCGCGGCAGGCCGCCGACGAGGCGGGAGTGCCGGCGGCGCAGCGCTACGCCGTCGGGACGGTCGAGGGATTCCAGCCCTACGGCCGGCTCCTCGACGGACAACCGGACGCCGCGCCCGACGACCGCACCCTGGGCTGGGTGATGAACTACACCTCGGGCACCACCGGACGCCCGCGCGGCATCCGCCGCCCGCTGCCCGGCACCGCGCCCGAGGACGCCCATCTGGGCGGCTTCCTCGGCATCTTCGGCATCAAGCCGTTCGACGGCAACGTCCACCTGGTCTGCTCGCCGCTCTACCACACCGCCGTACTGCAGTTCGCCGGCGCCTCGCTGCACATCGGCCACCGCATCGTCCTCATGGACAAGTGGACGCCGCAGGGCATGCTGGCCCTGATGGACGAGCACCGCTGCACCCACACCCATATGGTGCCGACCCAGTTCCACCGGCTGCTCGCCCTGCCGGAGAAGACCCGGGCGGCCTACGACGTGAGCGCGATGCGGCACGCCATCCACGGCGCCGCGCCCTGCCCCGACCACGTCAAACGCGCGATGATCGACTGGTGGGGCGGCTGTGTGGAGGAGTACTACGCGGCGAGCGAGGGCGGCGGCGCGTTCGCGACCGCCGAGGACTGGCTCAAGAAGCCGGGGACGGTCGGCAAGGCCTGGCCGATCAGCGAGCTGGCCGTCTTCGACGACGACGGCAACCGGCTGCCGGCCGGTGAACTGGGCACCGTCTACATGAAGATGACCACCGGCGGCTTCAGCTACCACAAGGACGAGGGCAAGACGAGGAAGAACCGGATCGGGGACTTCTTCACCGTCGGGGACCTCGGCTGTCTCGACGAGGACGGCTACCTCTTCCTCCGCGACCGCAAGATCGACATGATCATCTCGGGCGGGGTGAACATCTACCCCGCCGAGATCGAATCCGCCCTCCTCGGCCACCCCGCGGTCGCCGACGCGGCCGCCTTCGGCATCCCGCACGACGACTGGGGCGAGGAGGTCAAAGCCGTCGTGGAACCCGCCGAGGGCCACCGGGCGGGCCCCGAGCTGGCCGCCGACATCCTGGCGTACTGCGAACGGCGGCTCGCCGGCTACAAACGCCCCAAGTCCGTCGACTTCATCGCCGCCATGCCGCGCGACCCCAACGGCAAGCTCTACAAACGCCGGCTGCGCGACCCGTACTGGCAGGGACGCGAACGCGCCGTATAGGGCTGACGCGCGGTCGGGTGCCTTGACCGGGGGTAGGGCGCGGCCGAGGATCGCGCCATGATGCGAGCACGGAGCAACACCGTCGACGCAGTCCTGCGGCGCAGCGCCCGCCGCGTGCCCGGGAGGACCGCGGTGCGCTACGGGGAGCGGGCCTGGACCTATCGCGAACTGGACGACGCGGTGACCGCCGCGGCCCGGGTGCTGCTGGCGGACGGCCTCGGGCCCGGTGACCGGGTCGCGTCCTACGGGCACAACTCCGACGCGTATCTGATCGGCTTTCTGGCCTGCGCCCGCGCCGGACTGGTGCACGTACCGGTCAACCACGGCCTCACCGGCGAGGACCTGCGCTACATCCTGGACCAGTCGGGCAGCGCGCTGGTGCTCACGGACGCCGCCCTCGCGCACCGGCTGCCGGACTCCGTACGCACCCTGCCGCTGTACGGCACGCCCGACGGGCTGCTGGAGCGGCTCGCGGCCGGCGCGGTGCCCGAGGGCGCCGGGGAGCTGCCGGAGGTCGCCGACGACGAACTGGTGCAGCTCCTCTACACCTCGGGGACGACCGCCCTGCCCAAGGGCGCGATGATGACGCACCGTGCGCTGGTGCACGAGTACACCAGCGCCGTCGTCGCCCTCGACCTCAAGGAGACCGACCGGCCGCTGCACTCGCTGCCGCTCTACCACTCCGCGCAGATGCATGTGTTCCTGCTGCCCTATCTGGCGGTGGGCGCCGAGAACACCGTCCTGGACGGCCCCGACCCGGACCGGATCTTCGACCTGGTGGAGGCGGGCCGGGCCGACAGCCTCTTCGCGCCGCCGACGGTGTGGATCGCGCTGTCGCAGCACCCCGGCTTCACCACCCGGGAGCTGGGCGGGCTGCGCAAGGCCTACTACGGCGCCTCGATCATGCCGGTGCCGGTCCTGGAGCGGCTGCGCGCCCGCCTGCCCCGGCTCGCCTTCTACAACTGCTTCGGACAGAGCGAGATCGGGCCGCTGGCCACCGTGCTCGGCCCGGACGAGCACGAGGGCCGGCTGGACTCCTGCGGGCGCCCGGTGCTTTTCGTCGAGGCGCGGGTGGTGGACGAGGCGGGCCGGGAGGTGCCGGACGGCACCCGGGGCGAGGTCGTCTACCGGTCCCCGCAACTGTGCACCGGCTACTGGGACAAGCCGGAGGAGACCGCCGAGGCGTTCCGGGACGGCTGGTTCCGCTCCGGGGACCTCGCCGTCCGCGACGCGGAGGGCTACTTCACGGTGGTCGACCGGGTCAAGGACGTCATCAACTCCGGCGGCGTCCTGGTCGCCTCGCGCCAGGTGGAGGACGTGCTCTACGAGCATCCGCAGGTGGCCGAGGTCGCGGTCATCGGACTGCCGGACGAGCGCTGGATCGAGGCGGTGACGGCGGTGGTGGTGCGGCGTACGGACGGTTCGCGGACCACGGGCGGTGGGGCCCTGGTGGGGGAGCGGGAGCTGATCGAGGCGGCGCGGGCCCGCCTCGCGCCGTTCAAGGCGCCCAAACGGGTGGTGTTCGTGGACGCGCTGCCGCGCAACGCCAGCGGGAAGGTCCTCAAGCGTGAGCTGCGCGAGCGGTTCGCTGCGCCCTGAGCCGTGTGCGGAGGGCGGTTGTCAGTGGCCCCTGCCATGCTGAGAAGCGGCGGGAGAACGGCCCCGCAGGCCTCGATCCGTACGATGGAGGAGCACCCATGCTGACCACCGACTACGTCCCGGGCACACCGAACTGGCTCGACCTCGGGGCTCCCGACGTCGACGCCGCCGTCGCCTTCTACTCCGCCGTGTTCGGCTGGAGCTTCGAGTCGGCCGGCCCGCAGGCCGGCGGGTACGGCTTCTTCCAGATCGACGGCAGGACGGTCGCCGCCGCCGGCCCGCTGACGGAGGAGGGCGCCGCCTCCGCCTGGACGGCGTACTTCCACACGCGCGACGCGGACGCCACGGCCAAGGCGGTGGAGCAGGCCGGCGGCTCGGTGCGGGTCGAGCCGGGGGACGTCTTCACGGCGGGCCGGCTGGCGGCCTTCACCGACCCGACGGGCGCCGACTTCGCCGTGTGGCAGCCGCGCGAGACCGGTGGCCTGGAGAGGGTCATGGAGCCCAACACGCTCTGCTGGACCGAGCTGTACACCACCGACGCGGCCGCGGCGAAGGACTTCTACCGCCAGGTCTTCTCCTGGAGCTATCAGGACATGCCGATGGGCGGCGACATGGTCTACTCGGTCATCTCCTCGCCGGGCGGCGGCAGGACCGACGACCCGGGTCAGGGCGGCCTCATGCAGCTGCCGAAGGAGAATCTGGCGGCCGGCTCGACCTCGGAGTGGCACCCGTACTTCGGCGTGCTCGACTGCGACGCGACCTACGCGGCCGCCGTCGGCCAGGGCGCCACGGTCCTGATCCCGCCCGCCGACGCCCCGGGCGTCGGTCGGCTGGCCATGGTGAAGGACCCCGCCGGGGCCCCGTTCGCCCTGATCAAGGGGGATCCGAACATGACCTGAGCGGCGTGCCGGGACGGTGGCCGGGGTGTGCCGCCCGGCCGCGACGGCGACCGGCGGCGCCTCTCAGCGGGTGTCCCGCGGGCGGGCGTCCACGATGCGCTTGATCTTGCCCACCGAGCGCTCCAGCGTCTCCGGATCGACGATCTCGACGGCGACCGAGACCCCGATGCCGTCCTTGACGCCGCGCGCGATCATCCCGACGGCCGCCGTGCGCTCCTCGGAGGTGGCATCGGGGCGGGCCTCGGCGCGTACGGTCAGCTGGTCCAGCCGGCCCTCCCGCGTCAGCTTCAGCTGGAAGTGCGGGGCGACGCCGGGCGTGCGCAGCACGATCTCCTCGACCTGTGCGGGGAAGAGGTTGACCCCCCGCAGAATGATCATGTCGTCGCTGCGCCCGGTGACCTTCTCCATCCGGCGGAAGGCCGCCCGCGCGGTGCCCGGCAGCAGGCGCGTCAGATCCCGGGTGCGGTAGCGGACGACCGGCATCGCCTCCTTGGTGAGGGAGGTGAAGACCAGCTCCCCGTGCTCACCGTCCGGCAGCACCTCGCCGGTGATCGGGTCGACCACCTCCGGGTAGAAGTGGTCCTCCCAGATGTGCAGTCCGTCCTTGGTCTCCACACACTCCTGGGCGACACCGGGGCCCATGACCTCCGACAGGCCGTAGATGTCCACGGCGTCGATCGCGAACCGCTCCTCGATCTCGCGCCGCATCTCCTGCGTCCAGGGCTCGGCACCGAAGACGCCCACCTTCAGGGAGGTCGTCCGGGGATCGACGCCCTGCCGCTCGAACTCGTCGAGGAGGGTGAGCATGTACGACGGCGTCACCATGATGATCTCGGGGCGGAAGTCCTGGATGATCTGCACCTGCCGGCTGGTCATCCCGCCGGAGGCCGGGACGACCGTACAGCCGAGTCGCTCCGCGCCGTAGTGGGCGCCCAGACCGCCGGTGAACAGCCCGTATCCATAGGCGATATGGACGGTGTGACCGGGCCGGGCGCCGGCGGCGTACAGCGAACGGGCGACGACGTCCGCCCAGTGGGACAGATCGCGCTCGGTGTAGCCGACGACCGTCGGGCGGCCGGTGGTGCCGCTGGAGGCGTGGATGCGGCGCACCCTGTCCTTGGGGACGGCGAACATGCCGAAGGGGTACTGGGCGCGCAGATCGTCCTTGACGGTGAACGGGAAACGGACGAGATCGCCGAGCGAGCGGCAGTCCTTGGGATGCGCCCCGGCCCGGTCGAAGGACTCGCGGTAGAAGGGGACATGGTCGTAGGCGTGCTGCAACGAGGCGCGCAGCCGGGTCAGCTGGAGTTCCCGCAACGCCTCCGGGGAGAGCCGCTCCGCGTCGTCGAACGTCCCACCGCCCGTCGCCCCGCCCGTGGCTGCTTCCGGCATGTCCGGCATGGAGTGTCACCGCCTCGTCTCCCTACCGATCATTCGGTAGCTGAATGCGGTCCAAGTAATCAGCGCGCGGCGAGCACGTCAAGGGGCCTGGCGCAGGCGGTTCACCGGTGGTCCCGCGGGGGAGTGACGTCCATCAGGCGGGCAGGTCGGTGAGGTCCGGTCGGCGTACCGGGGGTGGGGCCGACGGGACGCGGCGGAGCGGCGCGAGAGCGTGCCGGCAGGCCGTAGGCTCGCGCCGTACGACCTCCCATGAACCCCCCTTGGGAGGAACGGAGTTCGAGAGGGGCCCACCATGCAGCCGACCACCTCGATGCGCCGTGCGCTGGTCGCCGGCGCCGCCGCGGCCGTCCTGTTCGCCGCGGCCGGCGGGGCCGTCGCGGCCCCGGCCGCCCCGCCGGCCGCCCCTTCGGCCGCCGCGCACTCCCCGTACGAGCAGCTCCGGCCGCTCGCCGCGCTGTCCGCGGAGCGGCTGGCCACCGGGGACCTGGTGGCCGCGGCGAAGTGGGGCACCGGCGCGCCGATCGACGACCCGGTCCGCGAACGGCAGGTGCTGGACGCGGTGGTGGCGCAGGCCCGGCAGCTGGGCGCCGACCCGGTGGCGACGGAGCGGATCTTCCGGGACCAGATCGAGGCCAACAAGGTCGTGCAGCGCGGACTGCACCGGCTGTGGGACGCCGACCCGTCCAGCGCGCCGGACGAGCGCCCCGACCTGGGGGAGGTCCGCAAGGAGATCAACCGCATCAACGGCGAACTGGTCCGGGCCGTGGCCGCCTCCCCGGACGCCCGCTCCGCGCCGTCCTGCCGCCCGCTGCTGACCGTGAACGCCGCCCACGTACGCCACGAGCGGCGGCTGGACGCGCTGCACACGGTGGCGCTGGGCCGCGCACTCCGGTCGGTCTGCACCGCGTACGCGACGCCTGGCAGCTGAGCGTCGGGTACGCGGCGCCCGGTAGCTGGACGCCGCCTGCGCAGCGCCCGGGACGCGCCCGCCGCGCGCTGAACCACGGCGCGCCCGGTGGCGACGGCGGATCGGGTGCCCAGGGCGCCGGCTCACGCCTCCCGTTCGCCCGCCGCCACCGCCTTCGCCCAGCGGTAGTCCGCCTTGCCGCTGGGCGACCGCTGGATCCGGTCGGTGAAGACCACGGCGCGTGGAATCTTGTAGCCGGCCAGCCGGCTGCGGCAGTGCGCCTGGATGCCCTCCAGGTCCAGCGGGCCGGCTCCCTCGCGCAGTTGGACCACGGCCGCGACGCGGTTGCCCCACCGCTCGTCCGGTACGCCCGCCACCAGCGCGTCATACACCTGGGGGTGCGCCTTGAGCGCCTGCTCGACCTCCTCCGGATAGACCTTCTCGCCACCGGAGTTGATGCACTGCGACCCCCGGCCCAGGACCGTGACGACGCCCTGCTCGTCCACGGTGGCCATGTCGCCCAGCAGCACCCATCGGTCGCCGTGCGCCTCGAAGAAGGTCTCGGCGGTCTTCTCCGGGTCGTTGTAGTAGCCCAGTGGCACGTGTCCGCGCAGCGCGAGCCGGCCCGTCCCGCCGGCCGCGACCGGCGCGCGGGTCTGCGGATCCACCACCGCCGTACGGGAGTTGACGCGCAGCCGGAAGCCCCGCTCGGGACCCGCGTCGTCGGTGGCCGTACCGTTGAACCCGGATTCCGAGGAGCCGAAGTTGTTCAGCAGCAGGGCGTGGGGCACCAGCGCGCCGAACTGGGCGCGCACGGTCTCGGAGAGGATCGCGCCGGAGCTGCTGACGCTGAACAGCGAGGAGCAGTCCACACCCTTCAGCGGCCCGCCGAGCGCGTCGACGAGCGGGCGCAGCATCGCGTCGCCGACCAGCGAGACGCTGGTGACCCGCTCCCGCTCGATGGTCCGCAGCACCTCTTCGGGCACGTACTTGCGGTGGATGACGACCTTCTGTCCGAAGTGGAAGGCGATGAACGCGGTGAGGGTGGAGGTGCCGTGCATCAGCGGGGGCGTGGGGAAGAATACGAGACCGGCTCCTCCGTCGCCGCCGGCCGCGACCCGCTCGGCCAGCTCCCGCGGCCGCTGCACCGGTTCACCGGTCGGCGCCCCGCCGCCCATCCCGGAGAAGAAGATGTCCTCGTGGCGCCACATCACGCCCTTGGGCAGGCCGGTGGTGCCGCCGGTGTAGATGACGATCTGGTCGTCGGCCGAGCGCGGTCCGAAGCCGCGGGCGGGTGAACCGGCGGCCTCGGCGTCCGCGAGCGCGACCGGTGCGATCCGGGGCGCGGGCGCGCCGGGGGGCGGGCTGCCGACGCGTACGAGATGCCGCAGCGCCGGGGCGTGCGGGAGGGCGGCGGCGACCCGGCCGGTGAACTCCGCGTCGAAGACCAGCGCCACCAGGTCCGCGTCCCGGTAGAGGTAGGCCAACTCCTCTTCCACATAGCGGTAGTTGACGTTCACGGGGACGGCGCGGATCTTCAGGCAGGCGTAGACGGCCTGGAGGTACTCGATGCCGTTGTAGAGGTGGAGTCCCACGTGGTGGCCGGGGCCGATGCCGTGGTCGGCGAGGTGGTGGGCCAGCCGGTTGGCGGCGCGGTCCAGCTCCGCGTACGTCAGCCGCCGTTCGGCGCCGGTCCCCGGGTGGTCGACGTACACCAGCGCCTCGCGGTCGGGGACCGTGTCGACGATCGACTCGAAGAGGTCGGCGAGGTTGTACTCCATGTCTCCTCCAGACCGGGCGGGCGTCGGCCGGCCGGTCTGCCGACCGGACCCAGTCGGTCATTAGAGCGCCGCCGGAGGGAGCAGGGAAGGGCCGCGGCCAACAAATCTGACTACCTGTCAGAAAACTCTTGAACTCGCCGTGCGGCTACTGCAACCTGTTCTACGTCTTGAGACGGGAGGACGGCATGGGTGGTACGGAACATCTGACCGTGGAGCGCGTCGGCGCGACACTGGTGCTCACCCTCAACCGGCCGGAGGCGAAGAACGCACTCTCGCTGCCGATGCTGGTGGGCCTGTACGACGGCTGGGTCGCCGCCGACGAGGACGACCAGATCCGCTCCATCGTCCTCACCGGCGCCGGCGGCACCTTCTGCGCCGGAATGGACCTCAAGGCACTCGCCGGCGGCGGGATGGCCGGCGAGCAGTACCGCGACCGGCTGCGCGCCGACCCCGACCTGCACTGGAAGGCGATGCTGCGCCACCACCGCCCCCGCAAACCGGTGATCGCCGCCGTCGAGGGCCACTGCGTCGCCGGCGGTACGGAGATCCTCCAGGGCACCGACATCCGCGTCGCCGGCGAGAGCGCCACCTTCGGTCTCTTCGAGGTCGCCCGCGGACTGTTCCCCATCGGCGGCTCCACCGTCCGCCTCGCCCGCCAGATCCCCCGCACCCACGCCCTGGAGATGCTGCTCACCGGCCGGCCCTATCCGGCGCCCGAGGCGGCACGCATCGGCCTGATCGGCCATGTCGTGCCCGACGGCGGCGCACTGGAGGCGGCCCTGGAGATCGCCGAGCGGATCAACGCCTGCGGTCCCCTCGCCGTCGAGGCCGTCAAGGCGTCCGTCTACGAGACCGCCGAGCTGACCGAGGCCGAGGGACTCCGGACCGAACTCGCCCGGGGCTGGCCCGTTTTCGACACCGCCGACGCCAAGGAGGGCTCCCGCGCGTTCGCGGAGAAGCGTCCCCCCGTCTACCGGCGCGCCTGAGCCGAAGCGCCCAAGGAGCCCAAGGAGCCCAAGGAGCCCGCATGTCAGAGGTCCTCACCGCGCCCCTCGTCGTGGAATTCCCCTTCACCCGCTCGCTCGGACCGGTCCAGAGCGCCTTCCTCACCGGGCTGCGCGAGCGCACCGTCCTCGGCGTCCGGGCCGGCGACGGACGGGTCGTCGTACCGCCCACCGAATACGACCCGGCCACCGCCGAGGAGCTCCACCAGCTGGTCGAGGTCGGCGCGAGCGGCACCGTCACCACCTGGGCCTGGAACCCGGCCCCGCGCCGCGGCCAGCCGCTCGCCACCCCCTTCGCCTGGGTCCTGGTCCGGCTCGACGGCGCCGACACCGCACTGCTGCACGCCCTGGACGCCCCCGGCCCCGACGCCGTACGCACCGGCATGCGGGTGCGGATCCGCTGGGCCGCCGAGCGCACCGGCGCCATCACCGACATCGCCTGCTTCGAGCCGTCCGGCGACCCGGCGGACGGCGCCCGGCCGGCCCCGCACAGCGGACGGTTCGCCGACCCGGTCACCGGGATCACCGCCCCCGCCCGGCTCGACTACACCTACTCGCCCGGCCGCGCCCAGTCCCGCTACCTCCAGGCGCTCGCCGGCCACCGGACCATCGGCGAGCGCTGCCCGTCCTGCCGCAAGGTCTACGTCCCGCCCCGCGGCGCCTGCCCCACCTGCGGCGTCGCCACCGACACCCAGATCGAGGTCGGCCCCAAAGGCACCGTCACCACCTTCTGCATCGTCAACATCAAGGCCAGGAATCTCGATATCGAGGTGCCGTACGTCTACGCCCATATCGCCCTGGACGGCGCCGACCTGGCCCTGCACGCCCGCATCGGGGGAATCCCCTACGACCAGGTCCGCATGGGGCTGCGGGTGGAGCCCGTATGGACCGAGGGCGGGCGCTTCCCCGACCACTACCGCCCCACCGGCGAACCCGACGCCGACTACGACAGCTACAAGGAGCTGATCTGATGCGCGATCCGATACGCGAGGTCGCCATCGTCGCCTTCGGGCAGAGCCGCCACGTCCGCGACAGCGCGGAGACCTCCGAGGTCGAGATGCTGATGCCGGTGCTCCACGACGTGCTGGCGCAGACCGGCCTCAAGGCCGGCGACATCGACTTCACCTGCTCCGGCTCCTCCGACTACCTCGCCGGCCGGGCCTTCTCCTTCACGATGGCCCTGGACGGCGTCGGCGCCTGGCCGCCGATCGCCGAATCCCATGTCGAGATGGACGGCGCCTGGGCGCTGTACGAGGCCTGGGTGAAGATCCTCACGGGCGAGGCGGAGACCGCGCTGGTCTACGCCTACGGCAAGTCCTCGCCCGGCGACGTCCGCGAGGTCCTCACCCGCCAGCTCGACCCGTACTACGTCGCCCCGCTGTGGCCCGACTCCGTCGCGCTCGCCGCCCTCCAGGCCCAGGCGCTGATCGACGCGGAGCTGACCGACGAGCGGGAGCTGGCCTCGATCGCGGCCCGCAGCCGGGCCGACGCCGCGTCCCATCCGTCCGCCCAGCTGCGCGGCGCCGTGCCCGTCGGCGAGCCGCTCGTCGCCCCGCTGCGCACCGGCGACTGCCCGCCCATCGGCGACGGCGCGGCCGCCGTCGTCCTCGCCGCCGGCGACACCGCCCGCCGGCTGACCGACCGCCCCGCCTGGATCCGCGGGCTCGACCACCGCATCGAGGCCCACAGCCTGGGCGTCCGCGACCTCACCGACTCGCCCTCCACCCGGCTCGCCGCCGAACACGCCGGAGCCTTCGAACGACCCTTCGACACCGTGGAGTTGCACGCCCCCTTCACCTCCCAGGAGGTCGTACTGCGGCGCGCCCTGAAACTCGACGGGCCCGGCAGCACGGTCCGCATCAACCCGTCCGGCGGCGCGCTCGCCGCCAACCCCGTCATGGCCACCGGCCTGATCCGGCTCGGCGAGGCCGCCGCCCGCATCCAGCGCGGCGAGTCCGACCGGGCCCTCGCCCACGCCACCTCGGGGCCGTGCCTGCAGCAGAACCTGGTCGCCGTCCTGGAGGGGGAACGATGAGTACAGCCGCCACATCCAAGGAGCCGGTGGCCGTCGTCGGCATCGGCCAGACCAAGCACGTCGCCGCCCGCCGGGACGTCTCGATCGCCGGACTGGTCCGCGAGGCCGCCCGCCGGGCCCTGGAAGACGCCGGGTTGAGCTGGCCGGACGTCGACGCCGTGGTGATCGGCAAGGCCCCCGACTTCTTCGAGGGCGTCATGATGCCCGAGCTCTACCTCGCCGACGCCCTGGGCGCCGTCGGCAAACCGATGCTGCGGGTGCACACCGCGGGCTCGGTCGGCGGCTCCACCGCCCTGGTCGCCGCCAACCTGGTCGCCGCCCGGGTCCACCGCACCGTCCTCACCCTCGCCTTCGAGAAGCAGTCCGAATCCAACGCCATGTGGGGCCTGTCCCTGCCGATCCCCTTCCAGCAGCCCCTGCTGGCCGGGGCCGGCGGCTTCTTCGCCCCGCACGTCCGCGCCTATATGCGCCGCACCGGCGCCCCCGACACCGTCGGATCCCTCGTCGCCTACAAGGACCGCCGCAACGCCCTGAAGAACCCCTACGCGCACCTGCACGAGCACGACATCACCCTGGAGAAGGTCCAGGCCGCACCGATGCTCTGGGACCCGATCCGCTACTCCGAGACCTGCCCCTCCTCCGACGGGGCCTGCGCGATGATCCTCACCGACCGCGCCGGCGCCGCGCGCTCGCCCCACCCGCCGGCCTGGGTGCACGGGGGGGCGATGCGCAGCGAACCCACCCTCTTCGCCGGCAAGGACTTCGTCTCGCCGCAGGCCGGCAAGGACTGCGCCGCGGACGTCTACCGGCAGGCCGGGATCACCGACCCCCGCCGCGAGATCGACGCGGTCGAGATGTACGTCCCGTTCTCCTGGTACGAACCGATGTGGCTGGAGAACCTCGGCTTCGCCGAGGAGGGCGAGGGCTGGAAGCTCACCGAGTCCGGCGTCACCGAACTCGACGGCGACCTCCCGGTCAACCCCTCGGGCGGTGTGCTCTCCACCAACCCCATCGGCGCCTCCGGCATGATCCGCTTCGCCGAGGCCGCCCTTCAGGTGCGCGGCCGGGCCGGCGCGCATCAAGTCGACGGCGCCCGCCGGGCGTTGGGACACGCCTACGGCGGCGGGGCCCAGTTCTTCTCGATGTGGCTGGTCGGCGCCGACTCCCCGGCCGCCTGAGGGACCGGGGTCCGCCTCCCCGAGCCCGCGCGCCGGCGCCGGGGCACGTCCCCTGTCCGTCCCCGGGCCCAGTGGTTAGGCTTCCCGGGGACGACGCATCGCAAGGAAGCGAGGACACGTGGCCAACAGCATCATCGAGCAGCGGCTCGCGGGCGGCCCCCGGCCCGAACTCGACCTGTCGCAGGCCGAGTGGCAGTCCAGCACGCAGGGTGTGGGCGACGTCCAGGTCGCCTTCGTGGAGGGCTACGTCGCGATGCGCAACCGCCGCAGCCCGGAGATCCCGGCGGTGATCTTCTCCCCGGCCGAGTGGCGCGCCTTCGTCCTGGACGCCCGCGAGGGCGAGTTCGACCTCACCTAGGGCCTGTCCGATGGGTCATGGCCGGGCCCGCGGCCTAGGCCGGCCGTCGTCCCGCCCGACTCGCCCCGCCGGGCCCGCGGTTCGACGAGGCCGACGCCGCCTGCCGGGCCGCTCGTAGGATGGCGCCATGACGGGCGAGCGTGATCTTGGACTGCTGCTGAGCGGGATGCGTCCGGAGCTGAACGAGGGCCGCTATGTCTTCACCAGCGTGCCCGGCCCGGTCCCCGAGGGGGTGACGCCCCAGGTCACCGTCGCCGAACCCGAAGGGCTCACCCTCGTCGTCCGCCAGGAGGAGGCCGATCGCGCCGGCCTGCCGTACGACTATGTCGCCGGCTGGATCACCCTGCGGGTGCACTCCGCGCTGGACGCCGTCGGACTGACCGCCGCCGTCGCCACCACGCTCGCCCGGGCCGGGCTCAGCTGCAACGTCGTCGCCGGCTTCCACCACGATCACCTCTTCGTGCCCCATGACGCGGCCGCCGAGGCGCTGCGCCTCCTCGGCGAGCTGTCCGCGCGGGCCTGACCGGCGGCGGGCAGCGGGCCGCGGCGGCGCCCGCGCGCTTACCTCGACGTCAGCGCGGCGTGTCGGGCCGGGCCACGTACGATGGCGGCATGTCCTTCCTCCGCCGCCGTAGCGCCACGCCCGCCGGTCCAGACTTCGACGTACTCGCCATGGATCCCGGGGACTGGCCGGGCAATCTCGGGGCCGGGCTGCTGCCCGCGCCCGACGGGAGCTGCCAGGGCGTCTTCCTCCGCTACGACCTGTTCGGTGGCCGCGGCCCCGCGATGATCATCGGCAATCTGCCGGAGGGCTCCCCGGCCCGCGAGCTGGAGGGCGACGAGGTGCCCTTCGAGGTGGCGCAGCTGCTCGCGGCGCTCGGCAACGACGAGCCGGTCACGGTCGTCGAGAGCGAGGACACCCCGGTGATGCACGACGACAACCTGCTGATCGTCAAGCGCATCAAGTGCTCCGAGAGCCGGATCTCGTGTGCCCAGTTCGACCGCAGCGACGGTGTGCTGGTCACCATCGCCAGCTGGGACCGCCCGATCACCGACGACCTCTACGCGCTGCTCAAGCCGCTGCCGGCGGAGCTGTTCCAGCAGGGCTGACCCCCAGCGCACACGGGAGCGGACACGCCTCGCGCCCGGTGGACGGCCTGAACCGCGCCGTCCACCGGGCGCGACGCGCTGAGCGGCGCCCTAGGACCCCGAGCGCTGTACGTCGACGTCGGCCGCACGCACATAGCCGACCCGGTGTCCGAGCTGGATCTCGTAGTAGACGTCCTTGCCGCGCACGATCGCGTGCTTGCTGGTGTCGAAGGTCGGCGCGTAGAAGTACTCGCCCGCCATCCGGTCGCCGACCGCGTACTTCTGACCCGCGGTGATCTTGTACGGCAACGGGGTGACGGCCTGGTACGGCACGCCGGCCGGGTACGCCGTCTTCTCCGGGTACGCACGGCCGTAGACCGGGATCTCCGGCCGGCCGGCCTTCGGCGTGGCGATCAGGCCCTGGGTGTTCACCGCCGTCGGTCCGTCCTGCGGATTGCGGAACCACGCGAGCTGCCCGAGGTACCAGACCGCCGTCCAGTCGCCGGCCCGGCTCGCCACCGCGAACCGCTGGCCCGTCGTGGCGCGGGCACCGGTGTCGTTCACGCCGTCCGTGGAGTCGCTGCCGTCCGGGTGCAGCCCGATGTCCCTGACCAGCGGCGCGTGCTCGTCGGGCGCGATGTGCAGCCGGACCGCGGTGGAGCCGTGCGGTGCGCAGGTGTCACCGGGCTTGGCGCAGCCGGTGTAGCGCGGGGTGTTCCTGGCGTAGTCGGGGCGGATGGTGACCAGCCCGCCGCGCGGGCCCGCGTTGGGGTGGAAGGGCCTGCCCAGCAGGGTGAAGTAGTGCGCCCAGTCCCAGTACGGGCCGGGGTCGGTGTGCATGCCGGGGATCGTGGACGTGGTCGTGCCGGGCACGTTGTCGTGGCCCAGGATGTGCTGCCGGTCGAGCGGTACGTCGTACTTGCGGCTCAGATACTTCACCAGGTGGGCCGAGGCGCGGTACATCGCCTCCGTGTACCAGGCGTCCGGCGAGGCGAGGAAGCCCTCGTGCTCGACTCCGATGGAGTGCGAGTTGATGTACCAGTTGCCCGCGTGCCAGGCGACGTCCTTGGTCGGCACGTGCTGGGCGATCAGACCGTCCGAGGAGCGGATCGTGTAGTGCCAGGACACGTACTTCGGGTCCTTGATCAGCTTCAGGGTGACGTCCCACGACCCCTCGGTGTCATGGATGACGATGGCGTTGACCTTCTGGTCCTTGGGGCGGTTCGCCAGGTCGTGGTTGCCGTAGTCCTTGTCGCCGAACTCCTCGTACGGCGCCGGGACCGACATGCAGGCGACGCTCCACGGGCACTCCAGCCCGCCGTCGCCACCCGCCGCGGAGGCCTTGACGGCCGGCCTGCCGAGACGTTTCTGCTGAGCGGCGTCGGGGACCAGCCCCGGCGTGGCGGCCAGGGTGACCCGCTGTCCCGCGTCGTTCGTACGCGCCTGGCCCCGGCGCATGACCTGGTACACCTCGTCCGCGAAGGCCCGGCCGCCGCGCGCGCTGTCCTGGCCGCCGTAGGCCGCCACCGCCGCGTACCACCGGGCCGGGCCACCGCCCGCCGGCAGCCCCAGCCGGCGCTGCTCGGCGGCGAGCAGCGCCGCACCGCCCAGCACGTTCGCCGCGGGGTCCGTACGCAGCTTCTCGGGGGACAGGCCGGTCAGCTTCGCCGCGGTCGCCAACGTCCGCAACCGGGCGGGGAGTTTCGCCGGCAGCAGCGCCCGTTGCGTGGTGCTCCTGGGCACCCGCTTACGGGCGCGCGAGCCGTCACCGCGGGCGTCCTCGTCGCCCTCGCTGAACTCCGGCAGGCGGGACAGGGCCGTACGGGCGTCGGTCAGATGCATCGGGCCGTAGCCACCGGAGACGCTGGGCGCGCCGCCGTGGCCGTCCCAGCGGGACTCCAGATACGAGACGCCGAGCAGCACACTGCGGGGTACGTGGAAGCGGGCGGCGGCATCGGTGAAGGCCCGCTGCAGCCGGCCGGCCGGGGGCTGCCCGGCGCTGGCGGACGGCGCTCCCGAGAGCGGCAGCAGCAGGAGCGTTGCCGCGACGGCGGTGGATCTGCGCAGGGCGGGGCGGTGGATTCTCCTTGCGTCTTCCGGGGCGGATCCTCGCAAAACGACCTCCTCGAGCCGGCCCGAGCCGGACGGTCTGACGGTTGGTGCGCAAACGGCCGTGCGGGGTGGGACCCGAGGGTAGATCCCCCGTCGGGCCTATAGCTATACGTCTGCCGACGGACCGTCAATCACCGCGCCGGGCCGGGATTACGCATGTCAGGGCATCTCCCCAGGAGCCTTCCCGGACCGGCCCCGGGCCTGCGAGGCGTCAGGGGAATGGACCAATGAACGGGCACATGGGTGAGCAGCGCGCCCCGTTCCCGGGCGCGCCGCTCACAGTCCCCCTCGGCGGTCAGCGGGTGCCGACCGCCGCCCGTACCGCACGGCGCGCCATCTGGCAGTCGTCGTGCAGCCGGCGCAGGAGCAGTCGCTGCTCCTCACCCGCCGCGGGTGCGCCGGGCTGTCCCGTGCCCGCTGCACCCGTCGGCGCGGGCTCGCGCATGGTCCGCTGGACCGCGGTCTCATAGCGCCGGATCTCCCGGGTGAGAATCAGCATCAGATTCACCAGGAAGGCGTCCCGCGAGGCCGGGCCCGCGTTCTGGGCGAGCTGGCTGATCTGCCGGCGGGCCACCGGGGCGTCGCCGAGGACCGACCACAGCGTGGCCAGGTCGTAGCCCGGCAGGTACCAGCCCGCGTTGTCCCAGTCCAGCAGCACCGGACCGGTGGGGGAGAGCAGCACGTTGTTCAGCAGTGCGTCGCCGTGGCAGAACTGGCCCTGGACGTGCGACAGACCGTGCATCAGCTTCTGCAGATCGCCCAGGTCGCGGTCGGTGAGCAGCCCGAGGTCGTGATAGCGGCCGATGCGGCCCGCGTAGTCCAGCGGGGTGTCGAACAGTCCGGCCGGCGGGCGCCAGAGGTTGATCCGGCAGATCGCGCCGAGCGCGGCCCGCACGTCCGCGCGGGGAGGCGCCTCGGACGGGTGCCGTGTCATGGCGGCGACCCGGCCGGGCATCCGCTCCACGATCAGCGTGCAGTTGTCGGGGTCGGCCGCCACCAGCCGCGGCACCCGTACCGGCGGACGATGCCGGACGAATGCGCGGTATGCGCTTATTTCCTGCCGGAACCTTTCCGCCCATGCGGGGGAGTGGTCCAGTAAACACTTGGCGACCGCGGTCATGCGGCCGGTCGTGCCGACGAGGAGGACGGATTTGCCGCTCCGGCGCAGCACCTGGACCGGGTTGAACTCCGGACAGATGCGATGCACGGAGGCGACCGCGGCGCGCAGCTGGGCGCCCTGGGGCCCGGACAAGTCAAGTCTCCCGCTGAGCGGTTGGGTGCCCGTCACCTGCGCCCGCCGGGTCCGGCCACCGGAGAGACCGGCCACCGCCCCCGCGGATGAGGAGGGGGCGAGATACGGTCCGCTGCCCGCGGGGTGCGGGCGGTACGGCCGGGCAGGGGCGGTCACGGCGGACGATGCTGCATACATGGGTGAAGAAGATCCCTTCGTGCGCCGACGAGTTGCGCGCGCTCCCCGGCCCGGTGGAGGGAACCCGTGAACGGGCCCCGTGCAGGAGGCCGATCCAGGGTCCCTGTGAAGGGCGCGCACCCTGGGGAATGCGGTCCCGCCACCAGGCCGGGGGCGGCACACCTACAGAACAACGGGCTGTGGGTGGCAGACCATCTGGCGCACCCTGGCGAACCCTGGCGAATGGTCGCAGCGCACGTCACCGGCCGTTACTGTCAACTCAGTCGAGGAACCTGGGGGCTTGACGTGGACAGGCAGCCGAACACCCGTCTCGCGGACCTTTTCGGCCTGGCCGGCTGGTCCAAAGGAGAGCTGGCGAGACTAGTCAACCGGCAGGCGGCGGCCATGGGCCATCCGCAGCTGGCGACGGACACCTCGCGGGTTCGGCGCTGGATCGACATGGGGGAGACCCCACGGGATCCGGTGCCCAAGGTCCTGGCTTCCCTGTTCACCGAGCGCCTCGGCCGTGTCGTAACCATCGAGGACCTCGGGTTCGCAAGAACCGGTCGCTCGGGGAAGCGGCAGGCCACGGACGGTCTGCCGTGGGCTCCCGAACGGACCGCTGCGGTCCTCACGGAATTCACGGGAATGGACCTCATGCTCAACCGACGCGGCTTGGTGGGGGCGGGCGCGGCGCTCGCCGCGGGCTCCGCACTCACCGGCGCCATGCACGACTGGCTGCACACCGATCCGGCCCCCGCCGGCGCCCCCCGCCACGACGATCCGTTCGCTTCCGACTCCCTCACCGAACTCGACCAGATCGGCCTCGACCGCTATGAGGCGGCCCCCGTGGGGTCGCAGGAGATCGACGCGCTGGAGCGCTCGGTCGAAGTCTTCCGCGCCTGGGACGCGGCCCGTGGCGGCGGGCTGCAGCGCAAGGCCGTGGTGGGCCAGCTCAATGAAGTGGGCGGCATGCTCGCCTACCGCCACCCCGACCATCTGCAGCGCAGGCTGTGGGGGGTGGCCGCCAATCTGGCGGTGCTGGCCGGCTGGATGTCCCATGACGTCGGCCTGGAGCCCACCGCCCAGAAGTACTTCATCATCGCCGCCCATGCGGCACGCGAGGGCGGCGACCGCCCGCGCGCCGGGGAGGCCCTCTCCCGCGCCGCCCGCCAGATGGTCCATCTGGGCCGTCCCGACGACGCGCTCGATCTGATGAAGCTGGCCAAGTCCGGCTCCGGCGAGGAGACCCTGCCGCGCACCCGCGCCATGCTGCACACCATCGAGGCCTGGGCACAGGCGTCCAAGGGTCATGGCCAGGCGATGCGGCGCACGCTGGGCGAGGCGGAGGAGCTCTTCGTCTCGGACAAGGGCGATGTGCCCCCGCCGTGCTGGATGCAGATGTTCGACGAGGCGGATCTGCACGGCATGCAGGCGCTGGCCTTCCGTACCCTCGCCGATCACGACCCCTCGGCCGCCAGGATCGCTCAGCACCACGCCAAGCAGGCACTGGAGTTGCGCGAGGGCGGCCGCCAGCGCTCGCAGATCTTCGACTACATCTCGATGGCGTCGGCCTGCTTCATCGGCGACGACCCCGAACAGGCCGACCGTTACGCGCGGTTGGCGCTGGTGTCCATCGGCGAGAACTCCTCCCACCGCACCTGGGACCGGCTCCGCGAAATGTTCCGGCTGACCGGACAGTACGCGAACTACGCCAAGATCCAGGACCTGCGCGAGGAGATCCAGCAGGTCCTGCCGAAGGCGAAGCCCAAGGCCAAGGGGTCGGGCCTGGGGCCCGGCGTCGGTTCAGGAGTTGGACTGGGCCAGAACTTCTCGGTCTGAACCCGCGGCGTTCCGGACTTCGTCCAGCACCGGATGACAGAAACGGCAGAGGTGACGGAGCGTCACGCGCACCTGCGCGTGACGACGCGTCACACCCGGCAGGCCTGCCGTTTCACCTGATAGCCGACCATCCCCCGTCCAACACCGCAGGGCGGCCGGCTTAGCTTCCGCCGGTCCGCCCCTCAGCTGCCGCGATGTGTGTCAGCCGCCGACCCTGGCGATCAGCACACAGGCGTCGTCCTCGCGCTCGGTGCTGCCGAACTCCTCGACGACGACGCGGACGCTGTCCTGCGCACTACGGGCCGCGGCGAACCGCGGTGCCAGGGCGAGGAGCCGCTCGGCACCCTCATGGGCGGCCTCCGCGCCATGCGTACGACGTGGCGCGAGGCCGTCGGTGTGCAGCACGAGCAGGTCACCGGGCTCCAGTTGCTCGGTGCGCTGGGTGTACGCCGCCCCCGATGTCGCCCCGAGCAGTACGCCCTCCGGTGGGTCCAGCGCGCGCCCCGTGCCGCCGCGGAAGAGCAGAGGTGCGGGGTGGCCCGCCTGGGCCCACTCCAGCGTGCGCGTCGCGGGGTCGAACCGGCCGCACACGGCGCTGCCGAGCGCCGGCTGGGCGGCGGTGTCCAGCAGTTGGTTCAAAAAGCCCATCAGCGGTCCCGGCCGCTGTCCCGCGACCGCCATACCGCGCAGCGCGCCCAGCACCATCGCCATGCCCGAGGTGGCCGTGACGCCATGGCCGGTGAGGTCGCCGACGCTCAACAGCGTGGTCCCGTCCGGGAGTTGCAGGGCGTCGTACCAGTCGCCGCCGATCAGGGCGCTGGTGCCGGACGGCAGATAGCGCCCGGCGAGATCGAGCGCGACCGGACCGCCCTGCGGGAACCGCAGGGAGCCGCGCCACGGCGGTAGCACGGCTTCCTGCAGCTCGACCGCAAGCCGGTGCTCGGTCTGCGCGATATGCCGCTCGCGGTGCAGCGAGTCACGGGTCTCGCGTACCGCCTGCTGGCTGCGGCGCAGCTCGCTGACGTCCCGCAGCACGGCCCACATGCAGGCGGTGCTGCCATCGGCGTCGAGCACCGGCTCGCCCACCATGTGCACCGTGCGCAGACTCGCGTCCGGCCGCACGATGCGGAACTCGCCGTCGATCGGCCGGCCGTCCACCAGGCAGTCGGTGACCATCGTGGCCAGCCCCTCCTGGTCCTCGGCGCACACCAGGGACGGCAGCTCGTCGAGGGTCAGCGGGCCCTCGGAGGGGGACCGGCCGAACATCGCGAACAGCTCGTCGGACCAGCTGACCTCGTCCGTGAGCAGATTCCACTCGGCGCTGCCCACGCGGCGCAGCAGCGCGCCGCGCTCATGGGGCGCGGGCTCCGGCGGGGCCGCCGGCAGCTTGTCCTCGGCCGCCGGCTCGTCGTCACTCTCGGTGGGCAGGCCCTCTCTCAGCTGGTCGAGATGGCCACCGAGGTCGTCGAGGTGGTGCACGGCGAGGTCGCACAGCGCCCGCTGCCAGCGCAGCTGCGGGTCGGCGGCGAGGTCGGTGTCCACCGTGGACTCCCGGCGCACCGCGTCGAGGCCGCCGCGCAGGCGGCGCGCCTGCGTGATGAGTGCCTCGACCGTGTCGCGCTCGGGGGGCCGGTCGGCTGGATGGTCCGCGAAGAGAGGGGACGGCATGACGTACTCCGTGATCAGGCGGCGCCGGGCTAAAGGGCCGGTAACGACTGTTGCACAGGCAGCGACCGTCCGTAAGGGATTTGGCACTACCCGATACGGTGGTGCACCTGGCATATGCCAGCGGCCTCCCTGGGGCAACCTCGGGGCGAATCTGCGGAATGACAGCTTCCAGGCTAGGCTTCGGCCGCCGTACCGCAGGTGTTCTCGCCGATTCCACGGGGTTGACGAGGGATGCCGTGCATACGGTCCGCGGTCACCGGCAAGAATGCCGGTCAGCGGAAATCCCGTTGCCAGCCTGTCCCCCGCACCGGATGCTGACCTCATGTTCGATCCAGACATAGCGCCCAGTGGCACCCTGCTCGGCCTCCTGCAGCGAGGCCGCGGCGACGGGACCCTGCATGCCCTCGCGGCGCCGCGGGCCGAGGCGCTCGCGGCACTCAACGACAGCGTGCTGCGCGACCCCCGGCGCGACTGGCAGGTCGAGAACCGCTCTCTGTACTACGCGCGCCTCTACATGCAGCTCGACGGCGGGCTGGAGGAGATCGAACGCCACCTCTTCCACCCCGACGACCTCGTCGACACGGACGAGGAGCGCACCGGACTCGCCCTCGCCGTCCTCGGCCACCTCGCCGCGTACGGCAGGGACGCCGCCCGGCTGCTGCTGCGCAGCTACGCCGCGGCCGGCAGCAACTGGCGCTGGGCCCTGGACGAGCTCGCGCTGCGTGACGACGACGCCGGGCTGATGACCCTCGCCCCCGCCGTGCTCGCGCGCTTCCCCGAGACCGAGCAGGGTGCGGCCGAGCTGGCTGCGGCCGTCCGCGACGCCTTCGAGCCCCGGCCGTGGCGCCTGTGGGCCGAGGACCCCCGGTACGGCGCCCGCCTGGCGGCCGCCGGGGAGCAGGGCTCCTTCGACCGCTGGCAGCGGCAGCTGCGGCCCCGCGGGCCGCGCCCCGGCTGGAGCGTGACCGAGGTCCTGGCGTGGGCCCAGCAGGGCCTGGACCTGGAGCCCGCGGAGCACCGCCACCTCGCCGCCGCCCGCTGCCTGTCCGCGGTCGTCGGACCCGAGGACCGCCCCGAGCTGCTGCGCGCCGCGCGCAGCGGACCGGACGCGGCGCGCGCCGCCGTGCTCCACCACCTCGCCGAACGCGGCGACCCCGACGTCCTCGACCTGATCGAGTCCGCGGTCACCTGCCCCTTCTCCGGCGAGCAGCTGATCTCGGCCGCGCTGACCTCCTTCGAACGGATGCGCAGTGTCGCCGCCGTGGAGCGGGCCCGCCTCTGGGCGCCGCGCGCCGACCGCCTGGGCGCGTCGGCCGCCGCGATGCTCGCCCGCCGCGGCGCGCAGCGCGACGCCGAGCTGGTGCTGGCCGCGCTGCGCCGTACCGTCCGGGAGGAGGGCCCGGACGCCGGCGGCCTGTGGGAGCTGGTCGACGGCACCGGCCGCCTCGGCGTCGCCTGCGCCGCCCCCGTCCTGCGGCACGTCTACCGCGAGACCTCCTCCTCCCACCTCCGCGGCCGGGCCGCCGCCGCGCTCGCCGCCACCGACCCGGGCTTCGCGGCCGGCTTCGCCGTCGAGTGCCTGTGGGACTGCGAGGAGACCACCCGGGAACTGGCCGCCCGGCACGCCGCCACGGGCGACGACCGGGTCGTCGAGCAACTCCGCCGCCTGGCCGCCGACCCGGCGGAGGAGGCCGAGGTCCAGACGGCCGTCCGCAGCAGAATCGGACCCGAGTCCTAGGTTTTCCCCACGTGGTCGGCCCCTTCGCTGCGCTTTGCCCGCCTCCCACGTTGTCGGCTTTCCCGCCGTGGTGGTTTTTCGCCGTTGCGCCTGCGGCGGGCGGTTGTGTGTCGGGTGCGGTGACAGCCCTACGGACTTCGTCCTACGGTCTGTCCCCTCCCGTGGGTGGGTGGAAGACGGGCCGGTGGGGGCGGGCCCTGTCCGTCGACTACCGGCACACGAATGCTGACGTTGACCCCCACCGGTCTCCTCCCCTCCCACTCACGGGAGGGGGCGGACCGCAGGACGGAGTCCGGAGGGGCGCACCCGCTGCCGAAAACGCCCCGCGCAGCGGCAACCAGCCCGCCGCAGGCGCAACGGCGACAAACCCCCACGGCGGGACAGCCGACAACGTGGGAGGGCAGCCAAGCGCAGCGGAACGCTCATGGGACGTTCTCCGACTAGAAAGATCCACGTGGTCCCCTCCACGCACGGCCCGCCGACAACAGCGTTATGCGTGTCGTCCTCGTCACCGAATCCTTCCCGCCCGATGTCAACGGCGTCGCACACTGCGCCCTGGAAACCGCCCGGCACCTCGTACGGCGCGGGCACGATCCGCTGGTCATCGCGCCGCTCGGTGGCGGCGTGCCCGGCGCCGCGACGTACGAGAGCCCCTGTCCCGTCGTCCGGGTGCCCTCGATGCCGCTGCCCGGGTACCCGCAGGTGCGGATCGCGCTCCCCGGGCGCCGGCTGTCGGCCGCCCTCGACGGGCACCGGCCCGATCTGGTCCACCTCGCCAGCCCCTTCGTCCTCGGTGCCCGCGCGATGGCGGCCGCCGCCCGCCGGCGGGTGCCCGCCGTCGCCGTCTACCAGACCGACCTGGGCCGCTACGCCCGTACCTACCTCGGCGGCGGCGCGACCACGGCCTGGCGGCGTATCCGGGCCGTGCACGCGGCCGCCGACCGCACCCTGGCGCCCTCCAGCGCGGCGCTGCTGGACCTGACCGACCACGGCGTGCCGCGGGTCCACCTGTGGCCGCGGGGCGTCGACTCCCAGCGGTTCCACCCGGGGCGGCGCGACGCGGTCCTGCGCAGCTCGCTGGCCGCGGGGCGGGAGTTGCTGGTGGGGTATGTGGGACGGCTCGCGCCGGAGAAGGACGTCCGGCTGCTGGCCGAGACCTCGCGGCTGCCGGGCGTTCGTACCGTCGTCATCGGCGAGGGTCCCAGCGCGGCCGGGCTGCGCGCCGCACTGCCGGAGGTCCGCTTCCTGGGCCGCCGCACCGGTGACGAACTGGCGCGGCTCTACGCCTCTTTGGACGTGTTCGTGCACACCGGCCCTTATGAGACCTTCTGCCAGACCGTGCAGGAGGCGATGGCCTCCGGGGTGCCGGTGGTCGCGCCGCGGGCGGGCGGGCCGGTCGACCTGGTCGACCACGGCCGTACGGGGCTGTTGGTGACACCGGGCGACGGCGGCGCGTTCCGGGACGCGGTGCGCTTCCTCGGGGGCAGCGCCGAGCTGCGCGTACGGTACGGCTCCGCGGCCCGCCGAGCCGTCGCGGACCGCACCTGGGAGGCGGTGGGCGATCAGCTCCTGGGCCACTACGAGGCCGTGCTCGCCGACCGGACGGCGGTGGCGGCGTGAACCGGCGGCGCACGGCCGGCACCGGGCTGCGGATCGTACGGATCGCCAACTTCGTCACCCCGGCCTCCGGCGGGCTGCGCACCGCACTGCGCGCGCTCGGCGAGGGCTACCGGGCCGCCGGGCACGAGCCGGTGCTCATCGTGCCCGGACCGCCGGAAGGGGACCGCAGCGGCGGGGCGGGCGGGGTGCGTGACGAACTCACCGGCCAGGGGCGGGTGATCACCCTGCCGGGGCCGGTGCTGCCCGGCAGCGGCGGCTACCGCCTGCTGACCGACCGCCACCGGCTGCAGCGCCTGCTGGCCGCGCTGGCCCCCGACCGCCTGGAGGTCTCCGACCGTACGACGCTGCGCTGGACGGGCGAGTGGGCGCGCCGGGCCCGGGTCCCCGCGGTGATGGTCTCGCACGAGAGCGTGGACGGGGTGCTGCGCACCTGGGGCGTGCCGCGGCCGCTCGCGCGGGCCGCCGCGGACCGGCTCAACCGCCGTACGGCGCACGCCTACAGCCGGGTGGTGTGCACCACCGACTGGGCGGCGGCGGAGTTCACCCGGGCCGGGGCGCGCAATGTGGTGCGCGCACCGCTCGGTGTCGATCTCGCCGCCTGGCACCCGGACTGCCGCAGCGCGGAGCTGAGGCGCCGCTGCGCGGGCCGGGCCGAGTTCCTGCTGCTGATGTGCTCGCGGCTGTCGCAGGAGAAGCGGCCGGGGCGGGCCCTGGACGCGCTGGCGGAGCTGCGCCGGCGCGGGGTCGACGCGGCGCTGGTGGTGGTCGGCGACGGGCCGCTGCGGCCGCGGCTGGAGGCTCGGGCGCGGGCCGAGCGGCTGCCCGCGGCGTTCCTGGGCCATCTCGCCGACCGGTCCGGGCTCGCCGCGCTCCAGGCGAGCGCCGACCTGACCCTGGCGCCCGGACCTGCCGAGACCTTCGGGCTGGCCGCCCTGGAGGCGCTCGCCTGCGGGACCCCGGTCGTCGCCAGCGCGGCGTCGGCGCTGGCCGGACTCGTCGACGGCGGCGGTGACACGGCGCTCGACGACGGGCCCTCCTTCGCCGACGCGGTCCAGCGGGTACTGGCCCGGCCCGAGCCGGCCCGGCGCGCCGCCGCCCGCCGCCGGGCCGAGGGCTACGGCTGGCAGCCCGCCGTCGACGCGTTCCTGGCGGCGCACGACGCGCCGGCGGCGCTCGGCCGGCCGGTCGTCGCACCGGCGGCGCCGTACCCGGCGGGTCCGCTGGGCGGGTGGTGACCATGGGACCGGAGGGGGCCATAGGGGCGACGGTGGCACCGGCCGCCGACTCGGGCCGGTTCGTCGCGCTCGGCGATTCGCTGACGGAGGGGCTGGGCGATCCGCTGCCGGCCGGCGGCTGGCGTGGCTGGGCCGCGCTGCTCGCCGCGGCGCTCGGCGAGCGGCCGGGGAGCGTACCGCTGGTGAACCTGGCCTTCAGCGGGGCGCTGGCGGCGGACGTGGCCGAGCGGCAGCTGCCCGTCGCGCAGCAGCTGAAGCCGCGGTTCGTCTCGCTGGTCGTCGGTGCGAACGACACCCTGCGGGCCGCCTTCACCATCGAGCGGGTGGCGGCCGCGCTGGACCGGACGCACGGCGTTCTGAGCGCGGGCGGTGCCGTGGTCCTGACGGCGTGTCTGCCCGATCCGGGCCGGATGCTGGGCCTGCCCGGTCCGCTGGCCCGTCCGCTGGCGCGGCGGATGCGTGCCGTCAACACCGTCGTCCACGCGGTGTCCGCCCGCCACGGGGGAGTGCATCTGCACCTGGCCGACCACCCGTGGGTCGCCGAGCGCGCCTCGTGGAGCGTCGATCGGCTGCACCCCAGCGAGCGCGGCCACCGGCTGCTGGCGCGGGGGTTCCATACGGCGCTCGCCGACGCCGGCGTGCCCGTCGGACCGCCGCCCTCGCTCACCCTCGACGGCCGGCCGCCGACCCGTACCGCCTCCGCCCTGTGGATGGCGACCAAGGGGACGCGCTGGGTCGCCGACCGGTGCACGGATCTGCTGCCCGGCCTGCTCGCCCTGGCGCTCCAGGAGTGTCGGCACGCGACGGCCGGATCCGGGCGGCTGCTGGACGCCGCGGCCGACCACGCCACCCGCAGCGCCCTCGCCGCGCTGGGGGCCGGGTCCCCACCGAAAGACGCCGGTGCGGTGAAGGGCGCTGCGACAATGGCGGGATGACCGGACGCTGGGAGTTCTGGATCGACCGCGGTGGCACGTTCACGGACGTCGTCGGCAGGCGGCCGGACGGGCGGCTGGTCACCGGCAAACTCCTCTCGCACCACCCCGAGCGCTATCGGGACGCCGCGGTGGCCGGCATCCGCATGATGCTGGGGCTCGGCCCGGACGAACCGGTGCCCGCCGAGCGGGTCGGCGTCGTCAAGATGGGCACCACGGTGGCCACCAACGCCCTCCTGGAGCGCACGGGCGAGCCGACGGTGCTGCTGACCACGGAGGGCTTCCGGGACGCGCTGCGGATCGCCTACCAGAACCGGCCGCGGATCTTCGACCGGCGGATCGCGTTGCCCGAGGCGCTCTACGACCGGGTGATCGAGGTGCCGGAGCGGATCGGCGCCCACGGCGAGCTGGTCCGGCCGCTGGACACCGACACGGTCCGCGAGGCGCTGCTGCGGGCCCGTGCCGACGGGCTGCGCAGCGCCGCCGTCGTCCTGCTGCACGGCTACCGCCACGCCGACCACGAGAAGGCCGTCGCCGAGCTGGCCAGAGCGGCCGGCTTCGCCCAGGTCAGCTGCTCGCACGAGGTCAGCCCGCTGATGAAGCTGGTGCCGCGCGGCGACACCACCGTCGTCGACGCCTACCTCTCCCCGATCCTGGGCCGCTACGTCGACGAGGTCGCCGCCCAACTCCCCGGCATCCGGCTGATGTTCATGCAGTCCAACGGCGGGCTGCGGCAGGCGGCGCACTTCCGCGGCAAGGACGCGGTGCTGTCCGGGCCCGCGGGCGGCGTGGTCGGCATGGTCCGTGCGGCCGCCGAGGCCGGCGACGGGCACGACCGGGTGATCGGCTTCGACATGGGCGGTACCTCCACCGACGTCTCGCACTACGCCGGCGAGTTCGAGCGGGTCTTCGGCAACGAGGTCGCGGGCGTACGGATGCGCGCCCCCATGATGAACATCCACACCGTCGCGGCCGGCGGCGGCTCCGTACTGCACTTCGACGGGCGCCGCTATCGGGTCGGCCCCGACTCGGCCGGTGCGGACCCGGGGCCGGCCTGCTACCGGCGCGGCGGGCCGCTCGCCGTCACCGACGCCAATGTGATGCTCGGCCGCATCCAGCCCGCCCACTTCCCCGCGGTGTTCGGGCCGGACGGCGAGGCGCCGCTGGACGCCGAGACGGTCCGCACCCGCTTCGCGGAGCTGGCCGCGCG
Source organism: Streptomyces sp. NPDC059008 (assembly GCF_042749045.1). Classification (NCBI taxonomy): domain Bacteria; kingdom Bacillati; phylum Actinomycetota; class Actinomycetes; order Kitasatosporales; family Streptomycetaceae; genus Streptomyces; species Streptomyces sp. NPDC059008. Next base: position 54,254 of record NZ_JBHYJC010000027.1, read on the forward strand.
GATCGCCGCCGAGACCGGGGACGACCGCGGCCCCGAGGAGGTCGCGGCAGGCTTCCTGGACATCGCGGTGCTCAACATGGCCAACGCCGTCAAGAAGATCTCCGTCCAGCGCGGCCACGACATCACCCGCTACGCCCTGACCAGCTTCGGCGGCGCCGGCGGCCAGCACGCCTGCGCGGTCGCCGACGCGCTGGGCATCGCCACGGTCCTCGTCCCGCCGCTGGCCGGGGTGCTCTCCGCGTACGGCATCGGGGTCGCCGACGCCACCGCGATGCGGGAGCAGGCCGTCGAGGCGGAGTTCACCGACGCCGCGGCCCTCGACCGGGTCCGGGAGGTGTGCGCGGCGCTCGCCGGGCAGACCCGGGGCGAACTCCTCGACGACGGGGTACCGGACGAGTCGATCACCACTCGTGCCCGGGTGCTCATCCGCTATGCCGGAACCGACTCCACCATCGGCGTACCGCTCGCCGACGCCGACACCATGGCCGCGGAGTTCGTCCGCGCGCACCGCGAGCGCTACGCCTTCACCATGGACAAGCCGCTGGTGGCCGAGGCGGTGTCGGTCGAGGCGCTGGGGGCGGCCGGCGGCGCGCGCGGTTACGAGGCCGGGGCCGGCGGCCGGGAGGGGGAACTCGCGCCGGCCGCGACGGTCCGGATGTACGCGGGCGGGCGCTGGCGGGACACCGGCCTCTACCGGCGCACCGACCTGCGCCCCGGTGACACCCTCACCGGTCCGGCGATCATCGCCGAGGAGGACGCGACCACGGTCGTCGACCCCGACTGGCAGGCGGCCATGGGCGACCGCGGACACCTGACGCTGACCCGGACCCGGCCGCGCACCGACCGGGTCGCGGTCGGCACCGAGGCCGACCCGGTGATGCTGGAGGTCTTCAACAGCCTCTTCATGGCCATCGCCGAGCAGATGGGGGTCCGCCTGGAGAACACCGCGCACTCCGTCAACATCAAGGAGCGCCTCGACTTCTCCTGTGCGCTGTTCGACGCCGACGGCAACCTGATCGCCAACGCGCCGCACATTCCGGTGCACCTGGGCTCGATGGGGGAGTCCATCAAGGAGGTGCTCAAGCGGCGCGGCCGCGAGATGCGGCCGGGCGACGTGTATGCGATCAACGACCCGTACCACGGGGGCACCCACCTCCCGGACGTCACGGTCGTCACCCCCGTCTTCGCCCCGGACGGCGGCGAGCTGCTGTTCCTCGTCGCCTCGCGCGGCCATCACGCCGAGATCGGCGGTATCACCCCGGGCTCGATGCCCGCCTTCAGCAGCACCATCCAGGAGGAGGGCATCCTCTTCGACAACTGGCTGCTGGTGCGCGACGGCAGGCTGCGCGAGCGCGAGACCCGCGAGCTGCTGACCTCCGGGCCGTACCCCTCGCGCGCCCCGGACGCCAACCTCGCCGACCTGCGCGCCCAGATCGCCGCCAACGAGAAGGGCATCCACGAACTCCACCGGATGACCGAGCAGTTCGGCCTGGACGTCGTACGGGCCTACATGGGCCACGTCCAGGACAACGCCGAGGAGTCCGTACGCCGGATCATCGCGCGGCTGACGGACGGCAGCTGCCGCTACGAGACCGACGGCGGCGCGCAGATCCACGTCGCGCTGCGCGTCGACCGCGCCGCCCGCAGCGCCGTGCTCGACTTCGCCGGCACCTCGCCCCAGCAGCCCGGCAACGCCAACGCGCCCACCTCGGTGGTGATGGCGGCCGTGCTCTACGTCTTCCGCACCCTGGTCGCCGAGGACATCCCGCTCAACAGCGGCTGCCTCAAGCCCGTCGAGGTCCGCATCCCGGAGGGCTCGATGCTGGCCCCCGTCTTCCCGGCGGCCACCGTCGCGGGGAACGTGGAGACCTCGCAGGCGGTGACCGGCGCGCTCTACGCGGCGCTCGGCGTCCAGGCGGAGGGCTCGGGCACGATGAACAACCTCACGTTCGGCAACGACCGGGTGCAGTACTACGAGACCGTCGCCAGCGGCTCGGGCGCCGGTGACGGCTTTGACGGGGCGGACGCGGTGCAGACCCACATGACCAACTCCCGGCTGACCGACCCCGAGGTACTGGAGTGGCGCTACCCCGTCCGCGTCGACGGCTTCGCCATCCGCGCCGGCAGCGGCGGAGCGGGGCGCTGGCACGGCGGCTGCGGGGCCGAGCGCCGGCTGCGCTTCCTGGAGCCGATGACCATCGCCCTGCTCACCAACCACCGCAGGATCCCGCCGTACGGCATGGCGGGCGGCGCCCCGGGCGCGCTGGGCGTGAACTTCATCGAACGGGCGGACGGCTCGCACCAGCAGCTGAAGGGCTGCGACGCGGCGGAGGTCGGCACCGACGACGTGCTGGTGATCCGCACGCCCGGGGGCGGTGGTTACGGGCAGGCGTAGCCGCCGCCCCCGGGCGCGGGCCCGGCCGGTGCGCAACCGGGGCCGGGGTCGGGCTACTCCTGGGAGGAGCGCCGGCAGGCGTCCATGGCGAGCATCGCGGGGACGTACTGCCGCTGCAGCGCGAAGAAGCACGCGCGGACGTGTTCCTGGGCGCCGTCGGCGGCGAGGAGGCAGGCGTCCGCGACCAGCTCCGGATCCGCCCCGGGATGCTGCTCCAGGACGTGGTAGTAGCAGGCCTGCGGGGTCGCGTGGGCGGCCGGGGCGGCGGCCACGACGCCGCCGAGTGCGAGGGCGAGGCCGCCGAGGGCGGCGGCGAGGCGCGGGGCGAGGCGCATGGTGGTCGGGGTCCTTCCGTGTGGTGGGCCCGAGTTGGTCACTCGGTGCGGTTGATCCGCTACCGAACGTGCCCAGCTGTGATCCCGGTGACGCGGCAGGGGGCGGGGCGCCGGGGGCGAACGGCGGGCGTGCGCAGCGCACTTCGGCCCGTTGTGCGTTCCGGTGTCAGCCGGGGTGCGACGCCGGGCCCTGCCGTCGACCGAGCGGCAGGAACCGCACCGGGGTCCCCGGCACCGCCTGGGCCGCGGCGGACAGGAAGCGCGCGGGCACGACCCCGACGACCGGGTACCCGCCCGTGGTGGGGTGGTCGTGGAGGAAGAGCACCGGGAGGCCGTTCGGCGGGACCTGGAGGGCGCCCAACGGCATGCCCTCGCTGGGGAGTTCACCGGGAAGGGCGCGTTCCAGGGGCGGGCCCTCGGTGCGCAGCCCGATGCGGTTGCTGGCCGGGGAGACCCGGAAGCGGCCGGTGGCGAGGGTGCGCAGACCGGCCTCGGTGAACCACGCGTCGCGGGGGCCGGGCAGGAACGGCAGGAGGAGTTCGGACGCCGGGCCGGGGTGCGGGACGGCGTCGACGGCCGCGGGCGGGCCGTGCGGGGCGCCGAGGGGGAGGACCGCGCCGTCGGTGAGCGGATCGGGGCCCAGGCCCGAGAGCAGGTCGGTGGCGCGGCTGCCCAGGATCTCCTCGGCCTCGATGCCGCCGGCGAAGGCCAGGTGGGACCGCAGGCCGTGGGTGGCGGGCCCGGCGTCCAGGACGGCGCCGGCCGGGACGCGGAACGGCGCGCCCCAGGGGGCGGGGCGGCCGTCGACGGTCACCGGGCAGGGGGCTCCGGTGACGGCGACGGTGGTGGCCGTGCGGACCCGTACGGCGCAGCCGGTGAGCGTGGTCTCCAGGGCGGCGGCCGACTCGGGGTTGCCGACCAGGCGGTTGGCGAGGCGGTGCGCGGGTTCGTCCAGGGCGCCGGCGCGCGGCACCCCGAGGTGGGCGTGGCCGGGCCGGCCGAGGTCCTGGACGGTGGTGAGCGCACCGGCTCGGACGACCGAGAAGGCGCGGTCGGTCATCGGGCGGTCTCCACGCTCTCCAGGGGGACGAAGCGGACCCGGGTGCCCGGGGTGAGCAGTGCGGCGGGCTCGCGGCGCGGGTCCCACAGCACGGTGTCGGTGGTGCCGATCAGCTGCCAGCCACCGGGGGAGGAGCGGGGGTAGACGCCGGTGTACGGGCCGGCGAGCGCGACCGAGCCCACCGGGACCTTCGTGCGCGGGGTGTCCCGGCGCGGTACGTGCAGCGGCTCGGGCAGACCGGTCAGATAGCCGAAGCCCGGGGCGAAGCCGCAGAAGGCGACGTGGAATTCGGTGCCGGAGTGCAGGCGGACGACCTCGTCGGGGGTGGTGTCCCACAGGGCGGCGACATCGGCGAGGTCGGGGCCGTCGTAGCGGACCGGGATCTCGACGGCGGGTCGGTCGGCGGCGGCGCGCGGCGGGACGACCCAGGTGGCCAGCTCGGCGAGGAAGCCGCGGGGGTCGGCGAGGCCGTCGAGGAAGACCGTGCGGGCGGCCGGCACGATCTCGGCGATCCGCGGCAGGGCGCCGTCGGCGGCCCGGCGCAGCAGCTCGGCGTGCAGCGCCTCGACCTCCTCGGCGCCGTCCAGCTCGATCAGCAGCCCGTGCTCGCCGACCGGCAGCGGCCTCATGTGAAGCTCCGGACGCGGACGCCGGCGGCGGTCAGCTCGGACCGTACGCGCCGGGCGAGGCCGGCGGCGCCCGGGGTGTCGCCGTGCAGGCACAGCGAGCGGGCGGCGATCGCGACGCGGTGGCCGTCGCGGGAGGTGACGGCGCGGTCGCGGGCCATGCCGACGGCGCGCTTGACGACCTCGTCCGGGTCGTGGATCACCGCACCCGGCTCGCGGCGGGGGACGAGGGTGCCCTCGGCGGTGTAGGCGCGGTCGGCGAACGCCTCGCCGACGACGGGGAGTCGGGCGAGCCGGGCGGCCTCGTGCAGCCGGGAGCCGGGCAGGCCGAGGACCGGCAGGTGGCCGCCGGCGGTGCGGACGCCCTCGACGACCGCGCCGGCCTGCTCCGCGTCGTGCACACAGCGGTTGTAGAGCGCGCCGTGCGGCTTGACGTAGGAGACGCGGGTGCCGGCGGCGCGGGCGAAGACCTCCAGCGCGCCGATCTGGTAGGCGATCTCGTCGGCCAGTTCGTCCGGGGGGACGTCCATCGCGCGGCGGCCGAAGCCGGCCAGGTCGCGGTAGGAGACCTGGGCGCCGATCACCACGCCGCGCGCGGCGGCCAGATCGCACACCCGGCGCATCGTCGAGGGATCCCCGGCGTGGAAACCGCAGGCGACATTGGCGCTGGTGACGACGGAGAGCAGCGCCTCGTCGTCGGTGAGCTGCCAGCGACCGAAGCCCTCCCCGAGGTCGGCGTTGAGGTCGATGACACAGTCCACCGCGTCGCTCATGTGTGTCCGTTCCAAGGATTTCGTCGGGCCGGCGGGCGGACGGGAGCGGTCCGGCCGGCCCGTATCCGTAGCGGCTCTCCCCCGAGGGCCGTCGAGCCGACCGGCGTGGGGAACAACGTAGAGGATCGTTGAACGATCCGACAAGAGGTGTGCGGCACCTGGTCCCGGCTCCGTTGTTTTGTCCCCTGGTCTGGGATTGACTTCCGCTCGACAGGCCACCCGGAGCCCGCTGCGGCCGCCGGGTGCGGACACGACAGCGGGGAGCGGCGGCATGGCCGGCCATGTGGCGAAGAACGATCAGGGGCGGCTCGCCGAGGTCGCGGGCCTGGAGCGGGACCGCGCCATGCTGGGGCGCGCCAGTACGGCCGAGCGGGTCGCCGACATCCTGCGCGACAGGATCACCGAGGGCTACTTCCCGCCCGGCGCCCGGCTCTCCGAGGAGAGCATCGGCGGGGCGCTGGGCGTCTCGCGCAACACGCTGCGGGAGGCGTTCCGGCTGCTGACCCACGAGCGGCTGCTGGTGCACGAGCTCAACCGCGGGGTCTTCGTGCGGGTGGTGACGGTCGAGGACCTGGACGACATCTACCGGGTGCGTACGCTCGTGGAGTGCGCGGCGGTACGGGGTCTGGGGCAGGGGCCCTACGACGCCCGCGTCAACGACGCCGTCGCGGCGATCGAGGCCGCCGTACGCGCCGGCGAGGCCGCCTCCGACGAGCGGGAGTGGCAGGACCTCTCGACCGCCAACATCCGCTTTCATCAGGGCGTCGTGGCCCTGGCGGGCAGTCCGCGCACGGACGAGCTGATGCGGGGCGTGCTGGCCGAACTCCGGCTGGTCTTCCACGTCATGGCCGACCCCCGGCGCTTCCACGCGCCCTACCTCACCCGTAACCGGCAGATCGTCGAGGCGCTCCAGGCGGGCGACGCCGCCGAGGCCGAGCGGTTGCTGCACGCCTACCTGGAGGACTCGCGTGTGCAGTTGTCGGGCGCCTACGCCCGGCACATCGCGGAGGAGTGAACACGGTTTCGAGATTGCCCGCGCAGACCCCTTGTCGGATCGTTGAACAATCGCCTAACGTCCGCTGCAATCTCTTCACCCCTCATCACGGACCCGCGTGGTCCCGTACGCGGAAGGCGGATCCATGATCGTGCTCCTCGGCGTGCTCGTGGTCGTCATCGGTTTCGCCACGAAACGCAACCCCCTGCTGGTCGTGGGAGTGGCCGGCATCGGCACCGGCCTGCTGGGCGGCCTGTCGCCCGGCAAGGTGCTCGCCGCCTTCGGCGAGGGCTTCGCCGGCAGCCGGGCGGTGACGATCTTCGCGATCACCCTCCCGGTCATCGGCCTCCTGGAGCGCTACGGCCTCCAGGAGCAGGCCCGCAACCTCATCGCCCGGTTCGCCAAGCTCACCACCGGCCGCTTCCTCGCGCTCTACCTGGGCCTGCGGCAGATCGGCGCCGCGGTCGGGCTGACCAACGTCTTCGGGCACGCCCAGACCGTCCGCCCGCTCGCCGTGCCGATGGCCGAAGGCGCCGCCGAGCGCAAGTACGGCCGACTCCCCGACCGGACGCGGGAGAAGGTCCGGTCGTTCTCCGCCAGCGCGGACAACGTCGGCCTGTTCTTCGGTGAGGACGTCTTCCTCGCCGTCGGCTCCATCCTGCTGATCACCGGATTCGTCAACACCACCTACGGCACCCACCTCGAACCGCTGCACCTGGCGCTGTGGGCGATCCCCACCGCCGTGTGCGCCTTCGTGGTCCACGGCTGGCGACTGCTGCGCCTGGACCGCCAGTTGGAGCGCGAACTGCTCACCGCCGACGTCCAGCCCAGCGCCGCAGTGGAGGCAGCCCAGTGATCAAGGCAGAGTGGTTCTACTGGCTGGTAGGCCTCAGCTTCCTGGTGATGGCCGCGCAGATGGTCACCGACCGCAGCAACCCCAAGCGCTACGGGACCGGCGCCTTCTGGGGCCTGATCGGCGCCGGCTTCGTCTACAGCAGCTGGGTCGTCACCAAGCAGGCGCCGGCCGAGCCGCTGGGCGTCGCCGTACTCGCCATGGCCGCGCTGGCCGGCTTCGGCTGCACCGGCCGGGGCACCCCGCGCACCACCACCCCCGAGCAGCGCGTCGCCAGCGCGGCCAGGCTCGGCAACCGGCTGTTCGTCCCCGCGCTCACCATCCCGGCCGTCGCCATGGCCTGCGCCGTCGGCGTCAAACACCTCTCCATCGGGGGCCGACCGGTCCTCCAGGAGGGCAGCGAGACCATCCTGGGCCTCGGGATCGGGGCCGTCGTCGCCCTCGTCGTCGGCATGGTCATGCTGCGGGAGAAGCGGATCTCGGTGCCCGTGCAGTCCGGCCGCTCGATGCTGGAGGCGATGGGCTGGGCCATGCTGCTGCCCCAGATGCTGGCCACCCTGGGCGCCATCTTCCAGGTCTCCGGCGTCGGCGACCAGGTCGGCAAGCTCGCCACCTCCGTCCTGCCCGAGGACTCGCTCTACATCGCGGTGGTCGTCTACTGCGTGGGCATGTTCGCCTTCACCATCATCATGGGCAACGCCTTCGCCGCCTTCCCCGTGATGACCGCGGCCGTGGGCTGGCCCGTCCTGATCGGGCACTTCGACGGCAACCCCGCCGCCGTCCTGGCCATCGGCATGCTCGCCGGATTCTGCGGCACGCTCGTGACCCCCATGGCCGCCAACTTCAACATCGTCCCGGCCGCCCTGCTCGAACTGAAGGACCAGTACGGGCCCATCAAGGCGCAGCTGCCCACCGCGGGCGTGCTGCTCGGCTGCAACATCGTGATCATGGCGCTGTTCGCCTTCTGAGCCGCCCGCCCCACCCCGTCCGCCCTCCCAGCTCTGCCGAGGATGTCCGTATGACCCGGGTCCTGCTCACCGGCTTCCAGCCCTTCGACGGTGAGGCCACCAACCCCTCCTGGCAGGCGGTACGCGCCGCCGCGGCCGAACCGCCCACCGGGATCGAGGTGTCGGCCGCCGAGCTGCCGTGCGTCTACGGGGCGTCGGTGGCCGTGCTGCGCGCCGCCATCGAGGAGGCCCGCCCCGAGGTCGTGGTCTGCGTCGGCCAGGCGGGCGGCCGCCCCGACATCACCGTCGAACGCGTCGCCATCAACGTCGACGACGCCCGGATACCCGACACCTCCGGGGCCGAACCGGTCGACGAGGCGATCGTGCCCGGCGGCCCGGCCGCGTACTTCTCCACCCTGCCGATCAAGGCATGTGTGGCGGCCGTCCGCGCCGCCGGGCTGCCCGCCTCCGTCTCCAACACGGCCGGCACCTTCGTCTGCAACCACGTCTTCTACGGCCTCGCCCACCTCATCGCCACCGAACTCCCCGACCTGCGCGGCGGGTTCGTGCACGTCCCCTACGCCCCCGAGCAGGTCACCGACCGCGCCCAGCCGTCGCTGCCGGTCCCCGCGGTCGCCCGGGCCCTGCGGGAGATCGCCGCCACCGCGGCGCACACCCGCACCGACATCCGCGTGGCGGGCGGGGCCACCCACTGACCGGGGCCGGCCCCGACGCCCGGCCGTGACGGGCCGCCTCGTAGACTGGTGCATCGGCCCGCGAGCGGTCCGTCAACGGACCCACCGGCCGGTCCACCCACGAGCGGATCCGCGCCGTTTCGTCCGTTGTCAGTGCGAGCGCCTACTCTGTGCGACGTGACTTTTCCCGCCCCGGGGCCCGCTGCGCCCCAGCTCAACGGGGTCAACCGCCCCGCGCCGGGCCCGGCCGCCGACGAAGGCCTGGCCCGCCGGCTGCGCGCCCTCGCGTGCACCGCGCCGCTGCACGACCTCGACGTGCGCAAGGCCAACCTCGCGGGCGAGTACGGCGGCTACGCCATGGCGGAGGTGGCGCTGGCCGTCATCGACCTCGTCACCCTCAACATGGACTTCGACACCGGCGCCGACCACGAGGAGATAGTGGCGAAGGTGCTCCCCCGGGTGGCCGCCCAGAACCCCGGCCGGCCCGCGGGCGAGCACGAGCGGGTGGCCCGCTGGGTGCTGGAGAACCTGATCAACGTCGGCAGCGTGGACCGCGGCTTCCGCGCCGTCTACGGCACGTTCACCACCGACGGCGAGTACGTCCGGCGCGACTACGACTTCAAGCTCATCGAGGAGGTCCCCGGCGCCGGCGGCACCGTCTACCTCCGGGCCACCGACGAGGCGGTCAACGTCCTGGTCGGCGCGCTCGACACCGACGTCACCAGCGCCCAGATCGCCGCCGAGGTCAAGCTGGAGGTGCTGATCAACCGCGGGCGGCTGGCCGACGCCCAGCTCGCCGCCGAGCAGGCCCGCTACCGCACCGTCCAGTACGCCGAGACCCTTCGCCGGACCCTGGACGCCACCCGGCGCAACGTCCGCGCCGTCGACTGGCTCGAGACCGTCCCCGACATGATCAGTGAGGCGCTCGACCACGTCGCGGACCGCTACCGCCACGAGAACGCCATCCTGACCAACATCCGCAAGGCCCGCGACGAGGCCGAGGCCGTCGATTCCAAGACCGGGGAGCACAAGCGCCGCGCCGCCGAGCTCGTCGACATCGTCAAGGACTGCATCCGCCGGCACACCCAGCTCCAGTCCCGGCTGCTGGAGGCCGGCCCGCTCTTCCGCGCCGAGCAGGACCGGCAGGCCTTCGCCGCCCCCGCCGCCCGCGCCGGACTCGACCTGTACGGCCAGCTCGTCGCGACCCTGCTGCCGCTCCCCGCCGAGCAGGCCATCCGCGTCACCGACGCCTACTTCGCGCACGGCACGGGCCTGCGCACGCCCTCGGCGGTGCGCGTCGGGGACCTGGTCGAGGTGCTCCTGACCCCGCCCCTGGAGCGCGAGCACCTCGGCGCCGAGATGCCCGAGCCCGACCTGGTGGCCACGCCCGACGACAGCCGCTTCAGCGAGGCCCAGCTCGACGCCGCGATGGCGCTGCTGGACCTGCCGGCGGACGCGCCCCGCAGGCTCTCCGGCCTGCTCGCCGAGGCCCGCCGCAGCGATCCCGAACTCCCCTACCTCGTCGCCCTGCTGGCGGTCCACGCCGCCAGCCCGCCGGTGGGCACGGCCTACCGCCAGGGCGAACCGCAGCTGCTCTTCGCCGTCGACGATGGCACGGAGCTGACCGACCCCGAGTTCGGCGGCGCCGACCTCATCGTCGGCACGGCGCTCCTCGACGCCGCCGGGATGGCCGCCGACCGCTCGGAGGTGGCCTGATGCCCCCAGGCCAGGGCCCGCCGCCGATACCCACCGCGCCGCGCGCCGCCGTCCGCCGCCGGACCGCGCCGTGCGGCCGCCCGCCCGCGCACCGGCCGGAGACCGTCCGCCGGCAGCAGATGTCTGTGCCCGTCCCCCGCAAGGAGCCTGTCCCGTGACCCAGTACGACGCCGACGAGGTGGCACAGCCGGATTCGGCCGCCGGTACCGGCGAGCCGGACCGGGGGGACCGCCAGGACCAGGACAGACCCCAGCCGCTCACCCCGGCCGACGCCGCCGACGCCGCGCGGCTGGTCTCCTTCGGCCTCCAGCCCAAGCTGCTGCCGGCCCGCGACGCCGAATACGGCGAGCTGCTGCGCCGCTATCGGGACGACCCCGCCTTCGCCCGGCTCGCCGACGCCGTCGCCACCGGCCTCGGCCTGGTCGTCCTGGAGGTCTCCACGCGCGCCGGCATGGCCGTCACGGCCGCCGAGGACTCCGTCTTCGCGGTGCGGATGGGCGACTACGCCCGCCGGGCCTCCGCCGACTCCGCCGACCGCTTCCTGCACGGCCTGGCACACCTCGCGGTCGCCGCGCTCGCCTTCCCGCGGCCCGAAGACCTCGCCGACGACGGCTATATCGGGCGGATCACCGTCAACGGCGTCGACGCCTTCGTCCGGCAGGCGTGCCGCCGCCTGGAGGAGCGCGCCGAGCAGGAGGGCGAGAACACCGACCCGGCCACCGACGCCCCCGGCCTGGAGTCCGCCTGGCGGATCTACGCCCGGCGCAGCGCGACCGGTGCCACCAAGGACGCCCGGCGGCTGGCCGGCTCGACCACGGGCATCATCGCCAAGGCCGTCACGTTCCTCGTCGACTCCGGTTTCCTGCAGCGCACCGGCGACGACGCCGGCGGCGCCTACCGCACCACCGCCCGCTACCAACTCCAGGTCCGCGACATGGCCGGCAGCGCCGCCATGGCCGAACTCCTCGACCTGGGCATCGTCCCCGTCGCCGACGGCAGCGCCTCCCTGCTGCCGGGCGAGGACACCGACGACCTCGACCTGGTCTCCGACGCCGGACTGCCGTTCCACTCCGCCTGACGAGCCCGCCCGCCCACCGACCGCCGCATTTTTGCCCCACACCACGAGAGTCCGCCATGTACGAGCTGTCCCGGGTCCGCCTCTACTCCATCGGGCCTGCCGGTGCGCGCTATGCCGACACCGTGCTGGACCTGCGCGGAGTCGGCGCGCCGGTGCCCCGACCGGCCCCGGCGCAGGCGGACTTCTTCGAGGACGAGCCGGTCGGGCCGCCGCGCCGCCCGGCCCCCGCCGGCGTGCTCTTCCTGGAGAACGGCGGCGGCAAGTCCGTCCTGCTCAAGCTGATCTTCTCGGTGATGCTGCCCGGTCACCGCAACACCCTCGGCGGCGCCAGCTCCGGCGTACTGCGCAAGTTCCTGCTCGCCGACGACTGCGGCCATGTCGCCCTGGAGTGGCAGCACGTCCTGACGGGCGAGAGCGTCGTCGTCGGCAAGGTCAGTGAGTGGCGCGGCCGGCAGGTCTCCAACGACCCCCGGAAGTTCGCGGAGGCCTGGTACAGCTTCCGCCCCGGGCCCGGTATGAGCCTGGACTCGCTGCCCGTCGCCGAGGCCACCCTCGTCCGTCCCCGCCAGGAGGGCGGCGAGGGCACCTCCGGCGCCCAGGGCCGCCGCCGCACGATGAAGGGCTTCCGCGACGTACTGACGGAGGCCGGGAAGAACTACCCCAATCTGGACGTCGTCTGGGAGGAGATCCACGAGCGCTGGAACGAGCACCTCGGCGAGCTGGGCCTGGACCCGGAGCTCTTCCGCTACCAGCGGGAGATGAACGCCGACGAGGGCGAGGCGGCCGGCCTGTTCGCGGTCAAGAACGACTCGGACTTCACCGACCTGCTGCTGCGCGCCGTCACGGACACCCGCGACACCGACGGTCTCGCCGACCTGGTCCACGGCTTCGCCCACAAGCTCGGCCGCCGCGCCGAGCTGACCGCCGAGCGGGACTTCACCGCCGGCTCGCTCGATCTGCTCTCGCGCATCGCCGACGCCGCCGAGCAGCGCGAACGAGCCCGCGAGGTCCATGCGGGCGCCGAGCGGCGCACCCGGGGACTGGCCCAGCGGCTGCACGGCCGCGCCACCGAGGAGCGCGGCCGCGCCGCCGAGCTGGCCGAACAGGTCGCCGCCGCGGCCCACCGCGTCACCGACGCCGAGCGCACCCGCGAGCGCCGCTCCCTGGTCTCCGCCGAACTCGCCTACCGGCACGCCTCGTTGGCGCTGGCCGCCGCCGAGAAGGGCGCCGCCGCCCAGCGCCGCGAGCTGAACGACGCCCGTACGCTGCACAGCGCCTGGCAGGCCGCCGAGATCGCGCTGCGCCACCGCGCCGCAGCCGACCGCTCCGCCCGGGTCGCCGCCGCCATCCGGGAGGCCGAGCGGGACGCCGCCCCGGCGCTCGCCGCCCGCGCCACCGCCGCCGCCGACCTCGTACGGGCCCTGCACGCCGCGGCCGAGGCGGGCGAGCGGATCGCCAACGAGGAGGAGGAGCGCTCCGCCGCCCTTCAGGAAGCCGGCGAGTCGGCGCACCGCGACGCGACCACCGCCGCCACCCACGCCCAGCGTGCCCGCAGCGAGGCCGATCACCTCAAGCAGCGGCTCGCCGAGGTCGCCGAGGAGACCGCCGAGGCCGTCCGGGCCGGCTGGCTGGACGACAGCGCCCCCGACGCCGACCCGGCCCGTGCCGCGCTCGCCGCCTCGGACGCCGAGAAGACCGCCGTCGAGGCCTGGGACCAGGCCCGTGAGGCGGCGCGGCAGGCCACCGACCGCGCCCGCGAGGCGACGGCCCGGCACTCCGCGGCGGAGCTGGCGGCGGCCCGTGCCGAGGACGCCGCGCAGGCCGCCGGACGCGCCTACGACGCCGAGCGCCGCGCGGCCGAGTCGATCGGCGCCGAGCAGCGGCTCGCCGAACTCCTCGGGCTCGGGCAGTCCGAGGCGAAGGCCGTCGGCGTGCCCGGTCCCCGTACGTCCGCATCCGGTACGGACCCGGGCCCCGCGCGCCGCTTCGCCACCGCCGGACCGCTGACGGCCGAGGAGCTGGACCGCAACGCCGACGCGCTGCGCGAACTGCTGGAGGAGGGCGTCGCCGCCGCCGAGCGGCAGCTGTTCGACCTGCGCACGGCCGCCGCCGACGACGCGCGGATCCTCGGCGCGCTGGGCGACGGCGGCCTGCTGCCGCCGGGGCCCGATGTGCTGGCGGCGGTGGAGTACTTGGGTGAGCACGGCGTCCCGGCGCTGCCGGGCTGGCGCTATCTCGCACAGTCCGTCGACCCCGCCGACCACGCCCGGGTGCTGGCGGCCCGGCCCGAACTCGTCGACGGCGTGGTCATCACCGACCCGGACACCCACGCCCGGGCCCGGGAGGTGCTGGCCCAGGCCGCGCTGCTGCCGCGCTCCGCCGTCGCCGTCGGCACCGCCGCCGCGCTGCTGGCGCCCACCCCCGCCCCCGACGAGCGGGACACCGGCGTGTTCCTCGTCCCGCCGAACCCGGCCATGCACGACGAGTCCGCCGCCGACGAGGAGCGCCGGGCGCTGCGGGCCCGCGCGACGGAGCGCGACGAGGAGATCCGGGCGCTGGCCGGCCGGCTCGCCGGGGACCGGGCGCTGGCCGCCCGGCTCGGCTCGTGGCGTGCGGGTTGTCCCGCCGGCCGGCTCGCGGAGCTGGCCGCCGCCGCGGACGAGACCCGCACGACGGCCGACGAGGCCGCCGCCGGGCTCGCCGAGGCCCGTACGGTCCGCGCCGAGGCCGAGGAGATCGCGGCCGAGGCCACCGGGGTGCGCGACGAGCGGCAGGAGACCGCGCAGCGCGCCCGCCGTGCCGCCGACCTCCTCGCCGGCCTCGCCCACCGGCTGCGCGAGCGCGCCTCCTGGCAGTCCCGGATGCGTGAACTGGCCGACGAGGCAGCCGAGTTCGAGGCTCGCGCCGAGGAGTGCGTGGACCGCGCCCGGGCGGCCGACGAGGACCGCCGGGCCGCCCAGCGGGCCGCCGACGACGCCCGCCGTACCGCCCGTGCGCTGCGCGCCGAGCGCGCCGAGATCGCCGGCGTACCGGAGGACCTGGGCGAGGCCCCCGAAGGGGCGAGCACCTCACTGCCCGCGCTGCGCGAGGCCTACCGGGCCGCTTCCCAGCTCTACGAGAAGGTCGGCGTCGGCGCCGATCTGCGCGCCGAGCAGGCCCGCGCCGAGGGCGAGGAGTCGGCCGCGCTGGCCGAGCTCAACCGCCTCACCAACAAGGTCCGTACCCGCGCCGAGGCCCTCCTGGAGAGCCCGGACGCCGCCGACGGCCCGTCCCGGCAGGCCGCGGCGGCCCGCGCCGAATCGTTGGTGCAGATGCTGGAGTCCCGCGCCTCGGCCGCCAGCGAGCAGCTCGGCCGGCTGCGCGGCGAAGCCGAGCGGCTGGCCCCGACCGACAAGGCGGCGCACACCGAGCTGCCCGAGGAGCTGGTGCCCGCGGACGCCGACCGCGCCAAGGAGCTGCTGCGCACCGCGGCCGGTGAACTGGCCACCGCCACCGAGGCGTTGGCGGCCGCGCGGGAGGGGCACGAGGAGCTGCTGCGCGGCCACCGCGCGGCCGAGGACGCGGCCGGCGGCTTCGACGAGACCGCCGCCCTGCTGCGGGATCTGCTGCGCGACCACCAGGAGGCGGAGGAGGCGGCCGGCGAGCGGCCCGAGCCGTACGCGGGCTCCCTCGCCGAGGCCCGGCAGACCGCCGCCGAGTCCCGCCGCTCGCTGCGCGGCTGCGCCGCCGACCTCTCCGCCGCCGAGTCCGCGGTCCGCGAGGCCGCCGACGTGCTGGTACGGCATGCCAACTCCACCCGCTACGAGCAGGTCCGCACCCCCGCCCGGCAGCAGATCCGCGAGCTTCCCGCCGCGGCCCTGCCGGACCACGCCGCCAAGTGGGCGGAGGCCTTCGCGCCCCGGCTGCGGGTGCTCACCGACGAGCTGGAGCAGCTGGAGCGCAACCGCGACTCCATCGTCGACCGGCTCCGCGGCCTGGTGGAGTCGTCGCTGACGACGCTGCGCTCGGCCCAGCGGCTGTCCCGGCTGCCCGAGGGGCTGGGGGAGTGGTCCGGCCAGGAGTTCCTGCGGATCCGCTTCGAGGACCCCGACCAGGCCACGCTCACCGAGCGGCTGGGCGAGGTCATCGACGAGGCGACCCGCTCGGCGGTGCGGAAGAACAGCGACCTGCGCCGGGACGGGATGTCGCTGCTGCTGCGCGGGGTCGGCGCGGCGCTGCAGCCGCGCGGTGTGGCCGTGGAGATCCTCAAGCCGGATGCGGTGCTGCGCGCGGAGCGGGTGCCGGTCGGGCAGATGGGCGACGTCTTCTCCGGCGGTCAGCTGCTGACCGCCGCCATCGCCCTGTACTGCACGATGGCGGCGCTGCGCAGCAACGACCGGGGCCGCGACAAGCAGCGGCACGCCGGCACGCTGTTCCTGGACAACCCCATCGGCCGGGCCAACGCGACGTACCTGCTGGAGCTGCAGCGCGCCGTCGCCGACGCCCTGGGCGTCCAGCTCCTCTACACCACCGGCCTGTTCGACACCACCGCGCTCGCCGAGTTCCCGCTGGTCATCCGGCTGCGCAATGACGCGGACCTGCGCGCGGGCCTGAAGTACATCAGCGTCGAGGAACATCTGCGGCCCGGTCTGCCGCAGCCGGACCCCTCCGGCGAGGCGGTGCACGGCCAGATCACGGCCACCCGGATGTACCGCCGCCCGGAGGATCCCGCGCCCCAGGAAGCGGACGCGGCGGCCGAGTGACCCCTGGGCGCGGGGAGCGGGCCGCGGGCGGTCACAGCACCACGACCGACCGCAGCACCTCCCCGCGCTGCATCTTGGCGAAGGCCGCCTCCAGGCCGTCGAGTGCGATGGTCTCGCTGACGAAGCGTTCCAGGTCGAGCTTGCCGCTCAGGAACAGATCGATCAGGACGGGGAAGTCGCGGCTGGGCAGGCAGTCGCCGTACCAGGAGGACTTCAGCGCGCCACCGCGCGAGAAGAGGTCGATCAGCGGCAGCTCGATGCGCATGTCGGGGTCGGGCACCCCGACCTGCACCAGCGTGCCGGCCAGATCGCGCATGTAGAACGCCTGCCGGTAGGTCTCCGGACGGCCCACCGCGTCGATCACCACATCGGCGCCGTGTCCGGCGGTCAGCGCGCGGACCGCCTCGACGGGGTCCGTACCGCGGGAGTTGACGGTGTCGGTGGCGCCGAACCGCTCGGCCGCGTCCAGCTTGCCGTCGTCGATGTCGATCGCGATGACCCGGCGCGCCCCGGCTCGGGAGGCCCCCGCGACGGCGGCGTTGCCGACGCCGCCGCAGCCGATGACGGCGACGGTGTCACCGCTGCCGACGGCCCCGGTGTGCACGGCGGCGCCGTACCCGGCCATCACCCCGCAGCCGATCAGCCCGGCCGCCTCGGGGCGCGCCGAGGGGTCGACCTTCACCGCCTGCCCGGCCGCGACCAGTGTCTTCTCGGCGAAGGCGCCGATGCCCAGAGCCGGCGTCAGTTCCGTGCCGTCCGGCAGGGTCATCGGCCGGGAGGCGTTGCGGGAGTCGAAGCAGTACCAGGGGCGGGCGCGCCGGCAGGAGCGGCACCGCCCGCAGGGTGCCCGCCAGGCGAGCACCACGTAGTCGCCCGGTGCCGGCTCCGTGACGCCGGGGCCGACCGCCTCGACGACGCCCGCCGCCTCATGGCCGAGCAGATAGGGGAAGTCGTCGCCGATCGCGCCGTCGCGATAGTGCAGATCGGTGTGGCACACCCCGCAGGCCTGTACGGACACGAGCACGTCGCCCGGGCCGGGATCGGGCACGAGGATCGGCAGCACCTCGACGGGCGCGCCCTTCTTCAGGGCGACGACGGCGCGGGCTTCGTGCGGCATGTCTCACTCCTAATACAGCGCCTGCGGTGACGGCAGGGGCGGGTGACACAGGTGAGGTGGCACGGATGCCTGTGAGGGGTGGGAGTGGTGCGCTGCGCTGAGAACGGGGACAGCGGTGGAGGGCGCTCCACCACCGTCTCCGGTGTTGCCTATAACGCGCTAGGTTGCGCTATAGGAGACATGCTGGAAGTCCGTCAGGGATCCGTCAAGGGGCGATTTTCTGCTAGGGGCGCCGGCTTCGAAGGGGGCACCCCGGGGAGGCGCCCCAGGGCCCTGGAGCGCCCCGGACGCCGTCCCGCGGTCCCTCAACCCGCGTACCCCATACGGCGGGAGAGCTCGGCCGCGGCCTTCGCGGCGCGCTCCGCGAGCTCGGGGAGCAGCTGACGCTCCATCCGGTACGCCGGCCCCGAGACGCCGATGGCCCCGATCACCGCGCCGTCGTGCGCCCGCACCGGCGCCGCCACCGCGTTCAGCCCGATCTCCAACTCCTCGCTGGTGCAGGCGAATCCGTCCGCCAGCGCGGCGGTCAGCTGCTCGCGCAGACCGGCGGCCGTGGTCAGGGTGTGCTCGGTGAACCGCGCCAGCTTCCGGGTCGCCAGGCTCTCCCGCCGCTGCGCCGGCAGATGGGCCAGCAGCACCTTGCCGCTGGCGGTGGCGTGCAGCGGGGTGCGCCGGCCGAGCCAGTTGTAGGCGGTGACCGCGGCGGCGCCCCTGGCCTGCATGATGTTGACCGCCGCATCGCCGTCCAGTACCGCGATGTTGGCGGTCTCCCCGGTGTCGTCGGCGAGCGCCCGGCACACCGGCTGGCCCTCCTGGGAGATGTCCAGCCGGATCGCCGCGGCGCCGGCCAGCCGCAGCACCCCGGCGCCGAGGTAGTACTTGCCGCGCTCCTTCTCCTGCGCCACCAGGCCCCGGCTCTCCAGCACCCCGAGGATCCGGAACGCGGTCGACTTGTGGACGCCCAGCTCCTCGGAAATCTCCGTCACTCCGGCCTCGCCCAGCCTGGCCAGGATCTCCAGCACGCTCACCGCGCGGTCCACGGACTGCACGGACCCCGCCGCGCCGCGCCGCTCCTCGGGCCGGTCGTCCGCCGTATCGCTCGTGTTCGCCATGGGTCTTTGCGTCACCACCCCGTCGCCCCCGACGGGTACGTCTGAGGGCCTCTGCCGGGAAGCCCTTGACGGCCCGCCCCCGACGTGGATTCTGTTGCGCATCGCGCTATCCGATGCGTTATTCAGAACACATGATACCGACCGGCGCGAGGGGGCCAGAAGGTTCCCCTGTGCCGCCCCGGGCCGCCGCCCGGTCGTTCACGCGGCCGCGCGGTCCACCCCTGACGAGCCCTCCCGCGAGGCGCGCCGCTCCTGCCGGCGCGCCCGGCGCCGCTCACGGCGCAACTCCCGGGCCGTGCTGCTCGGCTGGGACTGCACCCCGTTGCGCTGCACCCAGACCTGGCGGGTCACCCAGACGTCGAGTACGCCCCAGGTGGCGACCACGGTGCTGGCGACCGTACTGAGCACCGCGGGGAAGGCGAACCAGGAACCCGCCAGGGTGCACAGGAACGCCACCATGGCTTGA
This sequence comes from Streptomyces sp. NPDC059008, assembly GCF_042749045.1. Taxonomy (NCBI): domain Bacteria; kingdom Bacillati; phylum Actinomycetota; class Actinomycetes; order Kitasatosporales; family Streptomycetaceae; genus Streptomyces; species Streptomyces sp. NPDC059008. The sequence continues at coordinate 73,163 of NZ_JBHYJC010000027.1, forward strand.
ATCAGCGTGATCGCCACGATGATGACGGCGCGCACCGCGGCCGTGCGCACCGGATCCGCCATCCTGGGCCGGGCCGCCGGTTCCTCCTGCCACAACGGCTGCCTGCCGGTGTCCATGAACGCGTCACACTCCCCGCACTCTCCCCGTGTGTCCGGCTCCTCGGTGGCTGCCCGGGTTTCGCCGGGTGCATTCCCTGGGTGCCGCACACCGTCCACGTCCATGGTCACGCACCGAAGCGGCGACGGGTTACCCGGGGTAGAGAAAAACCGGCCAAGTGTCCCGACCTGCGGCTGAATACGGCCGAGACGTCCAGCCCAAGGAATACGGGCGGGTTGTCCGGGAATCAGCGGACAACGTAGGACGATCCTGCCGCGGGGACCTCCGTGACCTCACAAGAGGCCTTCGGCTCCGTCCCTCGACAGTAGTAGGCTCGCGCCGTTTGTTGACGGAACACCGCCCCCGTGCGCCGGGGTTGACGTGGGGGAGGCCATGCGCTTTCGCGGGAAGTCGGTCCGCCGGAAGATCGTGGCGTTGCTGCTCGTACCGCTGGTGTCCCTGACGTCCATGTGGGCGTTCATGACCTATATCACCGGACGTGAGGCCAACCAGCTGCTGGACGTCGGCAACGTCGTACAGAGCCTGGGCTATCCGGTCGAGGACGTCGTCCAGGCCCTCCAACGCGAGCGCCGGCAGAGCCTGCTCTACCTGGCCGACCGGCGCGGCGCCGACGCGCAGGGCGAACTCCACGCGCAGACCCGGGCCACCGACGAGGCCATCACCCGGCTGCGCGCCGACGCCGACGCCCGTGACGTGCGCGAGGATCTGACCGGCGACGCCGGCGACCGGATGGACGGCGTCCTCAAGGGCCTGTCCGGCCTCGGCTCGCTGCGCGCCCAGGTCGAGGACAACACCGTCACCCGCGACGAGGCCATGGAGAGCTACAACTCCCTGGTCGACCCCGGCTACGACTTCCTCGCCGCGCTCCACGCCCTGGAGAACGTGGAGATGGACAAGCAGGGCCGTGCGCTGGTCAACATCACCCGTGCCCGGGAGGCCGTCTCCCGCGAGGACGCCCTGATGTCCGCGGTGCTCGCCTCCGGCAGCATGAGCAGGCGCGATCTGCGCTCGCTGTCCGACCGGGTGGCCGAACGCCGGGTCCTGTACGACACCAACCTCCCCGCCCTGCCGGCCAAGGACCGCGGCCTCTACGAGGACTACTGGCGCTCCGCCAACGCCGGCGAACTGGCCTCCTACGAGGACCGGGTGATCGCCGCGGGCGCCCGGACCGGACCGCAGGTGATCAACGCCGAGCGCTGGCACACCGCGGCGGACAAGGTGCTCGACGACCTCGAACGGATGGGCAAGGACGCCGGCGACCGCTACCAGCAGCGGGTCGCCCCGGTCGCCTCGCACATCCTGCTCAAGGCCGCCGTCGCCGGCGTCCTCGGCTTCATCGCGCTGCTGGTCTCGGTCATCGTCTCCTTCCGCATCGGCCGTCGCCACGTCCGGGACCTGACCCGGCTGCGCAAGACCGCCCACGAGGTCTCCGGCGTACGGCTGCCGAGCGTGATGCGCCGGCTGGCGGCCGGGGAGCAGGTCGACGTGGAGACCGAGGCGCCCCGGCTCGAATTCGGCCCGGACGAGACCGGCCAGGTCGGCCAGGCGCTCAACACCCTCCAGCGGGCCGCCATCGAGGCCGCCGTCAAACAGGCGGACATGCGCCGCGGGGTCTCCGAGGTGTTCGTCAACCTCGCCCGCCGCAGCCAGGTCCTGCTGCACCGCCAGCTGACGCTGCTGGACGCCATGGAGCGGCGCACCGAGGACACCGACGAACTCGCCGATCTCTTCCGGCTCGACCACCTCACCACCCGTATGCGGCGGCACGCGGAGGGCCTGGTCATCCTCTCCGGCGCGGCCCCGTCGCGGCAGTGGCGCAAACCGATCCAGCTGATGGACGTGGTGCGCGCGGCGGTCGCCGAGGTCGAGGACTACGAGCGGATCGAGGTCCGCCGGCTGCCGCGGCTCGCGGTGGACGGCCCGGCGGTCTCCGACCTCACGCACCTGATAGCCGAACTCCTGGAGAACGCCACCGTCTTCTCGCCACCGCACACCGCCGTACAGGTGCTGGGCGAGCGGGTGGCCAACGGCTACACCCTGGAGATCCACGACCGAGGCCTGGGCATGGCCCCGGACCTGCTGCTGGAAGCCAATCTCCGGCTCGCCGAGACCCCTGAGTTCGAGCTGTCCGACACCGACCGCCTCGGCCTGTTCGTGGTCAGCCGGCTCGCCCAGCGCCAGCAGGTACGGGTCTCACTGCAGCCCTCGCCGTACGGCGGCACCACCGCCGTGGTCTTCATCCCGGGCGAGATCCTCACCGAGACCCCCGACGGCGTCAGGGAGGTCGACGGGCCGGTCCCCGACGCGCTGTCCGGCCCGCCGGGCAACGAACTGGAGCACGCCGCGGGCAAGTTGGCCGCGCTCTCGCACGCGCCGCTGCCGCTTCCGGAGCGGGAGCGGCACACGCCCGCCATCCTCGACGGTCCGGTCGAACTGGAGGCCCCGCTCGCCCTGGACGGGCTGGGGCCCCACGAGGACGAGGAGAACCTCTTCCGGGGTCGGGACCGCGACCGCGACGCCGGCCGGACCACCGGTGGGGACCGCGACCGCGACGCCGGCCGCCGCACCACGGGCCCCGGGCCGCGCAGCATCGCTCCGGTGCCGCCGGTCCCCGACGGCGAGCAGCACCAGCAGACCCGCGACCAGGCGCCCGGCGGCGCACTGGCCCCGCTGCCCCGCCGCCCCCGGCCTCCGGTGCTGGTCTCGGACCACGGCAGGACGGTCGACGGCCGCGACGGCGCGGACGAGCCGTCCGACGGCGAGCCGTCCGGCGAGCGCCCCTCCGGCGAGGACGCCGGCGACCCGGGCCCGCCCCCGAGCCCGCCCACGGCGATCACGCCCAGGGGGCTGCCCCGCCGGGTCCGGCAGGCCAGCCTCGCACCGCAGCTCAGGGCCGAGGCGTCCGGTCCGGCCGCGGCGGAGCCGGCCGGGGCACCGCCCGAGGACGACCGGGACGCCGCGGCGGTGCGGGCCCGGATGGCCTCGCTCCAGCGGGGCTGGCAGCGCGCCCGCCGGGAGCACGGCGAGGAACCGCGCCCCGGCGCGGCACCACCGGACCAGGACGCGGCGGCGCAGAACCCGCCGGCCGCGGACACCACAGACCCGGATGCCCCTGACCGGACCGCACACCGCGGCGAGGACACGGGCACCGCAGCACCAGGAACCACATCGGGAGGGGACGGTCCATGACCGCACCGAAGGCAGCAGCTTCCAGCGCATCGTTCTCGGCGGAGGGGTCCGGTGAGCTGAACTGGCTCCTGGACGAGCTGGTGGATCGGGTCGGCTCCATCCGCAAGGCCCTCGTGCTCTCCAGCGACGGGCTGGCCACCGGAGCCTCGAAGGACCTGACCCGCGAGGACGGCGAGCATCTGGCCGCGGTCGCCTCCGGCTTCCACAGCCTGGCCAAGGGCGTCGGCCGGCACTTCGACGTCGGGCAGGTCCGCCAGACCATGGTCGAGCTGGACGACGCGTTCCTGTTCGTCAGCGCGGCCGGCGACGGCAGCTGCCTGGCCGTGCTCGCCGACGCGGACTCCGACGTCGGACTGATCGCCTACGAGATGACCCTGCTGGTCAAGCGGGTGGGCGCGCACCTGGGCACCGCGCCCAGGTCCGGCCTGCCCACCTGAGCACGACGACGGTGACGCCATGAGCGATCAGGACGGCCGGGCGGCGCGGGACCGGGAGGCGGTCCGCTGGTTCGACGACGAGGCGGGGCCCGTCGTCCGGCCGTACGCCATGACGCGCGGGCGCACCCGCACGGATGCCGAGGGGCGCCTCGACCTGATCGCGCAGGTGATCGCCGAGAGCCGGGCGGAGCGCACGATCGACGACCAGACGCTGTCGCCGGAGCAGGTCGAGATCGTCGAGCTGTGCCGGGAGACGCCGCTGTCGGTCGCCGAGCTGGCGGCCGAACTCGACCTGCCGGTCGGCGTCGTACGGGTCCTGATCGGCGACCTGCTGGACGCGGACCTGGTCCGTGTCAGCCGCCCGGTGCCGCCCGCCGAGCTGCCCGACGAGAAGGTGCTGCGCGAGGTGATCGACGGCCTGCGGGCCCTGTGACCGCGGGCCCCGGGGCGCCTGTCCGGTCCGCGCGGGCCTGGACGCCCCTCGGGGAGGCAGCCCCCGGGGCCCCCGTCCACCCCCTACCCGCCGTCGTCGCCGGGCTTCCTCCGGCGCGGCGGCGGCCACTGCTCGGCGGACGGCTCGGAGTCCAGCTGGCTGACCGCCTCCGAGAGTTGGACGACGACCTGCATGATCTGCCGCTGGGTGGTGCGCCGCTCGGTGATCACCGCGGCGAGCAGCAGCGCGGTGAGCGCGGTGATCCCGTTGAAGGCCTGCAGGGTGACCATGTTGGTGAACAGGTCGTGCGGCGCGAACGGTCCCGAGCCCTGGACGGCCGCCACGATCGCGACCGTCGAGACCAGCAGCGCACAGGGCGCCGCCCCAGCCCGTTCGAACCGGAACGCGGCCCAGATCAGGCACGGCGAGACCAGGAAGAGCAGATTCATCGAGCTGCTCACGGCGAGCACGGTGACGGTGAACGTACAGCCGACCAGCAGCACCGCCTCCGCCCACCGCAAGAGGGGGACGCGCCTGGCGAGCGGCCACCGGGCGGTGCTCAGGAGCAGCAGCACCGGCGTGATCACCAGCACCCCCATCGCGTCACCGGTCCACCACACCGCCCAGGTGGGCCAGAAGCCCGACGCCGGCAGCGCCCCGGAGAGCGCCAGGACGCCGCTGCCGACCGTCGAACTCACCAGCATCCCGGTCAGCGCGCCCAGCACCACCAGCGCCAGGGCGTCGCGCAGCCGGTCCAGCTCCGTGTGGAACCCCACCCGGCGCAGCAACCGGTAGGAGAGCACCGGGCCGATCGTGTTGCCCGCGACGATCGCGAGGACCACCAGCAGCGACGGCCCCAGCGAGACGTTGACCAGGAACGCGCCGAGGGCGATCCCCGGCCACATCCGCAGGCCGAGCAGCAGCAGCGCCGTCAGGGCGATGCCGGTGGGCGGCCACAGCGGGGTGACCTGGCCGCGGACGAGCTCCTGCAGGAGGCCGAGCTGGGCGCTGCCGTAATAGATTCCGGCGGTCGCCAGGATCTGCGCGACGGTGACCCGTTGCCGCCACACGGCGGTGCGGAGCCGCACGGCGGTGCCGTCGTGCCGTCCGCGCCGCTCGTCGTGCACCACACCAGCCTCCGCTCGTCGCCGCGGGCGCGCCTAGGCGTAGGGGCCGCCGTTGTGGCGGAGCACGAGAACGGCGGCATCGTCGGTGTGCCCCGTCAGATCGGCCACCGCGATCACCGCGGCCGCCAGGTCCTCGGCGTCCTCGGCGTAGCCCTCGCCCACCAGGTCCACCACCCGCGCCAGCCCCCTCTCGATCGGGTAGGACGGGCCCTCCACCACCCCGTCGGTGATCAGCACGAACGCCCCCACCTCGGTCAGCCGGCGGTGGGTGACCGGGTAGCGCTGGTCGGGGAAGACCCCCAGGGGCAGTCCGCCCGGGTCCATCAGTACCTCCGCGCCGGCGGCGGTGGCCCACACCGCGGGGACATGGCCGGCGCGGGCACCGGCCAGTTCGCCGCTGTCCGGGGCGAAGCGCAGGAAGGTGCACGTCGCCAGGAGGTCGGAGCTCATCGACAGCAGCAGGTTGTTGGCCCGGTCCAGGACGTCGCCGGGGTCGGTGGTGGCACCCGCCACGGCGCGCAGGCCGGTGCGCACCTGCCCCATGAAGGCGGCGGCCTCCACGTCGTGGCCCTGGACGTCGCCGATGGCGAAGCCGAGCGCGCCGTCCGGCAGCAGGAACGCGTCGTACCAGTCGCCGCCGATGTCCAGCCCCGTCTGCGCCGGTACGTAGCGGGCCGCGGTCTGCAGTCCGGGCAGGCCCGGCAGCTCCGGCGGAAGCATGTGCCGCTGCAGTTCCACGGCCAGGGCCACCCGTGCCTGCTGCAGTTTGATCCGCTCCATGACCCGGCCGGTGAGCTGGCCGAGGAGGCGCAGCAGCTCCTCGGACGGCGGGCCGGAGGTGGTGCGGTGACCGTTCATTCAGCACCCCGCTCCGCATGGCCGATCCCGTGGGGACGAATCGCTGCTGAACTCTCACATTACCTCCGGCTCGTTGAGCACTGCTCAACATCGGGAGTACGCTCTATTGAGCAACTGTCAACAGGAGGAGAACCGCCGCCATGCCCACGGACGCCGCTCCGGCCCCCGTCGAGCGCCTGGAGATCCAGGTCGGCCCGCACACCTACGACGCCCTGGCCTCGGGCCCCGCCGACGGGGAGCTCGTCCTGCTGCTGCACGGCTGGCCGGAGTTCGCCGACTCCTGGAGCGCGGTGCTCCCCGCCCTCGGCGCGGCCGGCTACCGCGCCCTCGCCGTCGACCAGCGCGGCTACTCCCCGCGGGCCCGCCCCGCCCGGATCGCCGACTACGCCGTCCCCGAACTCGTCGCCGATGCCCTCGCCTTCGCCGGCTCCCAGGGCGCCGGCCGCTTCCACCTCGTCTCCCACGACTGGGGCGGCATGGTCGCCTGGGCGCTGGCCGGCGCCCACCCCGAGCGGCTGAAGTCCCTGACCGTGCTGGCCACCCCGCACCCGGACGCGCTCAACCGCGCCGCCGCCGAGGACCCCACCCAGCACCACCGCCTCGACTACGTCCGCTTCTTCCGCCGCGACGACGGTGCGGCGGAGACCGCCCTGCTCGCCGACGACGCCGCCCGGCTGCGCGCCGCGTACGGCGGCAAGGTCCCCGACGCGCTCGTCGAGGGCAACATCCGCCGGCTGTCGGCACCGGGCGCGCTGACCGCCACCCTGAACTGGTACCGCGCCCCCGAGTCCGTCATCTCGGTGCCCGCGGGCCGGATCACCGTCCCCACCCTCTTCCTGTGGGGCAGCGAGGACATGGCGCTGGGCCGCGGCGCGGCCGAGTCGACGGGGGAGTGGGTGGACGGCCCCTACCGCTTCGAGGCACTGGAGGGCGCCAGCCACTGGCTGCCCGAAGAGGTCCCCGACCTCGTCACCCCCGCGATCCTCGACCACCTCCGGCAGTACGCCTGACGCCGCGGCGGCGGGCCGGGGACAGCGCGAGGGCGCCCGGCCCACCGCCGTAAACTGCGGGCATGCCCGGCAAGCGAACCACCCGACTCACCCCCGACCAGCGCCGCGCGCAGCTGGTCGGCATCGGGCTGGAGATGCTCGCCGACCGCTCCCTGGACGAGCTGTCCACCGACGAAGTCGCCCGACGGGCCGGTATCTCGCGCGGACTGCTCTTCCACTACTTCGACTCCAAGCGCGACTTCTACCGCGCCGTGGTCCGCGCCGAATGCGACCGCTTCACCGCCGCGACCGAACCGGACGGCTCGCTGGAGCCGGTCGCCTGGATGCGGGCGTTCATCGCCGGCTTCGTGGCCTACGTCCTGGAGCACCGGCGGACGTACCTCGCGCTGGTACGGGGCGCCGCGGGCAGCCACCCCGCGGTGGCCGACATCATCGGCGAGACCCGCGAGACGATCGCCCGCCGGCTGCGCGACGGGCAGCGGCGGCTCGGCATGCCCGACGCCCCGCGTCTGGAACTGGCCTCCCGCGCCTGGATGGCGTTCGCCGAGGAGGCGGTCACCACCTGGCCGGAGTCGGACGACGCCGCCCGCGACGAGCTCTGCGCCTTCATCGAAGCCAGCTTCGTGAGCCTGCTGGGACTGCTCGACCGGCCCGAGGCGCTCGGGGCCCGCAGGCCCTGACCGGCTGTGGCCCAAGCGTGATGCATCTCAAGTGGGCGCCGCGCGACGTACGTTGTACCGTTCCCTTGCAGCCGCTGCCCTGTGCGCCGACGCGCGGGAGCAGGTGAGCTCCGCCCGCACTCCCGGCAGTTCAGGAGAAGAATCCCATGGTCTTCGGGCGTTCCGACCATCGCCGACGGACCGCCCCCGTCGATCCCCTGACGCTCAAGATCCTGGTCGCGGGCGGCTTCGGGGTCGGCAAGACCACCCTGGTCGGCGCCGTCAGCGAGATCAAACCGCTGCGCACGGAGGAGCGGTTGACCGAGGCCGGCCGCCCGGTGGACGACCTCGACGGGGTGGAGGCCAAGACCACCACCACCGTCGCGATGGACTTCGGACGGATCACCCTCAACGACGAGCTGGTCCTCTACCTCTTCGGCACTCCCGGCCAGGACCGCTTCTGGTTCCTGTGGGACGAGCTGGCGCTCGGCGCGCTCGGCGCGGTGGTGCTCGCCGACACCCGCCGGCTCGCGGACAGCTTCTCCGCCATCGACTACTTCGAGCGGCGCGGCCTGCCGTTCACGGTCGCCGTCAACTGCTTCGACGGCGCCGACCAGTATCCGCCGGAGGCGGTACGCGAAGCCCTGGACCTCAACCCCGAGGTGCCGGTGATGCTGTGCGACGCCCGCCGCCGGGAGTCCGTCCGGGACGTGCTGATCTCCGTCGTCCGGCACGCGCTGCGCGCGGACGCCCGGCGGCGGGAGCCCGCGCTCCCCTGACCGCGCGCCGAAGTACGGCCCGCCCCCCGCCGTCCGGGGCGCGGGCCGCACGCCTGCGCTACGACGCCGCCGGACCGTCCTCGGGCAGCCAGCCGAAGCTCCGCTCCACGGCCTTGCGCCAGTTGGCGAACTCGCCCTCGCGGGTCCGGTCGTCCATCCGCGGCTCCCACTGCCGGTCGCGCTTCCAGTGGCTGCGCAACTCGTCGAGGTCCTGCCAGACGCCGGTCGCCAGCCCGGCCGCGTACGCCGCGCCCAGACAGGTCGTCTCCGAGATCACCGGGCGGATCACGGGCACGCCGAGCACGTCCGCCTGATGCTGCATCAGCAGGTTGTTGGCGGTCATCCCGCCGTCGACCTTGAGCCGGGTGATCCGCACGCCGGAGTCCTGGAACATGGCGTCCACGACCTCGCGGGTCTGCCAGCTGGTCGCCTCCAGTACGGCGCGGGCCAGGTGCGCCTTGGTGACGAACCCGGTCAGGCCGGTGATCACGCCGCGGGCGTCGGAACGCCAGTACGGCGCGAACAGGCCGGAGAACGCCGGCACCACATACGCCCCGCCGTTGTCCGGGACGCTCGCCGCCAGCGGCTCGATCTCCTCGGCCGAAGCGATGATCCCGAGCTGGTCGCGGAACCACTGCACCAGCGCGCCCGTGATGGCGATGGAGCCCTCCAGGCAGTAGACCGGCGCCTCGCCGCCGAGCTGGTAGCCCATGGTCGTCAGCAGCCCGTTCTTGGACGGAACGGGGCGGTTACCGGTGTTGAGCAGCAGGAACGAGCCGGTGCCGTAGGTGTTCTTGGCCTCGCCGACGCCGTAGCAGGTCTGGCCGAACACCGCGGCCTGCTGGTCGCCCAGCGCGGACGCCACCGGCACCCCGTGCAGCTGTCCCACCGCCGTGCCGTACACCTCCGCCGACGATCGGATCTCCGGCAGCATCGCGGCCGGCACGTTCATCGCCGACAGGATCGCCGGGTCCCACTGCAGGGTGCCCAGGTTCATCAGCATCGTGCGGCCCGCGTTGGTCACGTCCGTGACGTGCACCCCGCCGTCGGTGCCGCCGGTCAGATTCCAGATCAGCCAGGAGTCGATGGTGCCGAACGCGATCTCGCCGCGTTCGGCGCGCGCCCGCAGCCCCGGCACCTCGTCCAGCAGCCAGGCCGCCTTCGGCCCGGAGAAGTAGCTGGCCAGCGGCAGACCGGTGGCGTCCCGGAAGCGGTCCTGGCCGTCCCGGCCGCCGAGTCGCGCGCACAGCTGGGAGGTACGGGTGTCCTGCCACACGATCGCATGGTGCACCGGTCTGCCGGTGGCCCGGTCCCAAAGGACCGTGGTCTCCCGCTGGTTGGTGATGCCCAGCGCGCTGAGCTGGTCGGCGCGCAGCCCCGCCTTGGCGAGCGCGCCCGCCACCACGGCCTGCACCTTCGCCCAGATCTCGGTCGCGTCGTGCTCCACCCAGCCGGGCTTGGGGAAGATCTGCCGGTGCTCGCGCTGGTCGACGGCGACGATGGCCCCGCCGTGGTCGAAGATGATGCAGCGGCTCGACGTGGTGCCCTGGTCGATCGCGGCCACGTACTTCTCGGTCTTCCCGGTTCGCTCGGTCATACCGTCACGCCTCCTGACGTCCTGCCTCGAAGTGGGTGCGGGGCCTTCCGGGTCAGAACACGCAGTTGTGGACCAGACCGGCCAGCACCGCGCCGATCAGCGGCCCGGCCACCGGGATCCAGGCGTAACTCCAGTCCGAGGAGCCCTTGTTGGGGATCGGCAGCAGAGCGTGCACCAGGCGCGGGGCGAGGTCGCGGGCCGGGTTGATGGCATAGCCGGTGGGCCCGCCGAGCGACAGCCCGATGCCGACCACCAGCAGCGCGACCAGCAGCACATTGATCCCCGAGCCGTAGACCCCCGCCTGCGCGCCGGGCACCTGGCCGATGCCGATGCCCTTGTTCTGGCCGAAGAACAGCAGCGGCAGCACCAGGCCGATGGTGGCGATGACCTCGGTGACGAGGTTGGCGACCGGCTTGCGGACCTCCGGGGCGGTGGCGAAGACCCCCAGCGTCGGCTGGGCCTTGTCCTGCTCGGCGTTGGCGGCGAACTGCGCGTAGTACAGCGCCCAGGCCAGTACGGCACCGATCCCCGCGCCGAGCATCTGGGCCAGGACGTACAGCGGCACCTTGGACCACTCGGTGCCGCCCGCGACCGCCGAACCGACCGTCACCGCGGGGTTGAGGTGCCCGCCGGACAGCGGCGCCGCGGTGTACGCCCCGGCCAGTACGCCCATGCCCCAGCCGAACGCGATCACGACCCAGCCGGCGGCCCTGGCCTTGGAGTGGTGCAGGGTGACGGCGGCGCACACGCCGGCGCCGAAGAGAATCAGCATCGCGGTGCCGATCACTTCACCGGCGAAGATGTCCCCGTTGGAATACATGGCGGCTCCTTGGCTCTCGCCCCGGGGACGGCCCCCGGTCCTCCGTAGGGTGCGTCCGGAAGTGTTCACCCGAGGTGATGGGCCGTCAAGGTCGCACACAACAAAGGATGTTGAGATGTCAACGGCTCTTCGGGCGGCTCGCGTACGGCCTCAGCCGGGGGCGCGGACCCCGCTCTGGCCGGGCGCGGCGGGGCATGCGGGCCCGGCCGGACCGGGCACCCGGACCGGCGACCCGCGCCGGACCTCGGTACGCTGCGAGCCCGGCCGGCCCAGCACCCAGCTCGCCCCCGGCAGCGCCTTCGCCGCCTTCTTCAGCGGTGCCAGCGCGGCCGCGGCCGCATGGTGCCCGCCGACGCTGCCGGGCGGGCACACCGCGGTCGCCAGCGACAGCGTGACCGGCCGCCCGCCCGCCGACCAGGCCACGTCCAGCAGCGCCGCGGCGAACGGCTCCAGACCGTCCGGCTCGGTCAGCACCAGGAAGTCGTCGCCGCCGATGTGACCGACCCGGCTGGCCGTCTCGCCCGCCGCGACCCCGGCCAGCGTCCGCCCCACCGCACGGATCAGCTCGTCGCCGGCCGCGAACCCGGCGCCGTCGTTGACCTGCTTGAAACCGTCCACATCCAGCCAGCTCAGCGCGAAGGCCCGGCCCTCGGCGATCCGCCGGTCCACCTCCCCGTTGACCTCGTCCGAACCGGGCAGCCGGGTCAGCGGGTTGAGCCGGGCCGCCTCCTCCACCCGGCTCTCGGCCAGCGCCCGCACGATGTCGGCGAGGTGCACCACTCCCATGCACCGGCCGCGCTCGTCCACCACCGCCACATCGTCCCCCGTACGGTCGCGGTCGCCCTCGGCGATCACGTCGAGCACCTGCCAGGCGGTGGCGTCCGCCCCGACCGTCCGCGGCCGGTCCGCGAGCCGCAGCGCCGGCCGGTCGGCGTACAGCGCATGCCCGTAGCGCCCGGACAGCGACAGCAGGAACCGGTCCCGGTCGATCGCCCGGACCGGCACCCCGTCGGTGTCCACCAGCAGCACCCCCGACACCTCGGGGAAGCCGGTGAGATGGCTGCGCACCGCGCCCGCCGACGCGGACATCGGCAGCAGCGCGGCGGGCTGCAGGAACTGCGCGACCGGCGGCCCGGACGGCGGGCGGTAGGGCACCGCCGGCCCGCTCACCGCCCGCGCGGCCGGCGGCGGCAGGTAGACCTCGGTGGCCGGCCGCCGTGCGGGCGGCGCGAACAAGTGGCCCTGCGCCAGTTGCACCCCGGCGTCCCGCACCGCCGCGTACTGCCGTTCGCTCTCCACCCCCTCGATGGCCAGCAGCCCGCCGATCCGCTCGCACAGCTGCCGCATCGCGGCCACCGCGGCCTGCCGCCCCCGATCGGTGTCCAGCCGCGCGCACAGCGACGCGTCGAGCTTGACCAGGTCCGGTGCCAGTTCGCCGAGCAGCCGCAGCGGCAGATCGCCGTCCCCGACCCCGTCCGCACAGATCCGGTAGCCCTCGTCGCGCAGCACCGCCACCGACTCCAGCAGTGCGGCGCGCGGGACATGGGTGAACGGTCCGACGAGGTCGAGGGTGATCTCCCACGGGCGCCGGCCGATGTCGTGCACGGCCTTGCCCAGCGCCGTCAGCCGGGGCAGCTCGGCGACGGTCGTCGCGAAGACGTTGACGTGCAGCGGCAGCAGCGTCTCCTGGTGTGCCGCCGTCCGTACGGCGAGCGCCGCGAGTTCGGCGTCCAGATCGGGACAGCGCCGTGCGGTGGCCAGAACGTCGAGCTCGCCGGGCTCGGGGCGGGCGAGTATCTCCAGCGCGGCGACCGAACCGGTCGAGAGGTTCACGACGGGCTGGAAGGCGAATCGAAGCTGGTCCGTCCAGGCAGGCACGAGGAGCAGCATGCCCCGCCCCCACTCCCAACGGCGTGTGATTAACGCACTGTTCACGCATCCTTCCGGAGCGTGCGGGCGGCTGCCGCGCGATGCACACAGGACGTTCGAGGACGCCGCGCACGTCGAGTCCAGCGGCCCTGACGGCCCATCAGTTCCCGGTCGACATGGACGCCGCGCACGCCCGCTGCTAAGTTGTACTCGTTCCGAGAAAGACTCAGAGTGAGAATAAGTCACGAGGGGGGCGCGGCCGTGGAAACGGACCCGCAGGGCGGCAGGAGCGGCGGCGCCGACGACGGCGAGCGCGCCTTCCTCGCGGCCTACGACCCGCGAGACTTCCCGGCCATCGCCGTGACCGTCGACATCGTCGCGCTGACCCTGCGCGCGGGCGCCCTGCACGTCCTGCTCGTGGAGCGCGGCGGCCCGCCCTTCCGGGGCGCCTGGGCCCTGCCGGGCGGCTTCGTCCGCGCCGGCCGGGAGTCGCTCGACGAGGCCGCCGCCCGCGAACTGGCCGAGGAGACCGGGCTGGACGCCACCCAGCTGCGGCGCGTCCACCTCGAACAGCTCGGCTCGTACGGCGACCCCGGCCGGGACCCACGGATGCCCGTGGTCACCGTCGCCTACCTCGCCTTCGCACCCGACCTCCCCGAGGCACGCGGCGGCGGCGACGCCACGGCCGCCGCCTGGGTCCCGGTCGGCGCACTGGCGCTCGGCGAACCGGACGCGGCCCGGCCGCGTCCCCCACATCAGGGTCCGGGGCGCGGGATCGACGGGGGTGATTCCGCGCCCCGGACCCCGGCCGACCGGACACCCGGCCCGGGAGTCGCCGAGGCACCGCTCCCGCTCGCCTTCGACCACGCCCGCATCGTCGCGGACGGCCTCGACCGGGCCCGTGCCAAGATCGAGTACACCCCGCTGGCCACGGCCTTCCTCGGCACCGAGTTCACCATCGTCGAACTCCGCGGCGTCTACGAGTCCATCTGGGGCAGCCCGCTGCACGCCGGGAACTTCCACCGCAAGGTGCTCTCCGTCCCCGGCTTCGTCGAAGCCACCGGGGCGACCGCGTCGCGCGGCGGAGCCCGCGGCGGACCGCGCGCCCGCCTCTACCGGGCGGGCGACGCCCGACTGCTGCACCCGGCGCTGCTGCGCCCCGAGGAGAGCGCGCGATGACCCCCGGCGGCGCCGGCGAGGTCACCGGACGGGCAGGCCGTCACTGCACGGGGAAGTCGAAGTAGGTGTCAGGAAAGGGCTCCGGCTTGAAGGTGTAGTGCCACCACTCCTCCGGCAGGTTCACGAACCCGGCCCGCTCCAGCCCCTTCTTGAGCAGCAGGCGATGGGCCAGCTGGCGCCCGCGGACGCGCGGGTCGAGGGTGTGCGCGAGCGTGTCGAAGCAGTCGAAGCCGGTCCCCATGTCGAGCGAGTTGTCCGGGAAGCGCCCGGCCCTCGGCCCGTAACAGGGCGTCAGCGGCTCGCCCGGCACATACGGCCGGGTGGGCACGGCCGGCAGCCGCACCAGCGTCACATCCAGCGTGCTTCCCCTGCTGTGACCCGACTTGGCCGCGATATAGCCGTCGTCGAACAGCCTGGTCTTGTCCACCCGCGGATAGAACTCCGCCTTCATCCGCTGGTCACCCAAGTCCTTGGCCCACCGGACGAAGTGGTCCACGGCGCGCTGCGGCCGGTAGCAGTCGTACACCTTCAGCGAGAGCCCCCGCTTGAGGAAGGAGAGCTGCGCGCGGTGCAGCGCCCGCGCGGCGTCCCGGGTCAGCAGGCACGTCGGCCGGCGGTAGCCGTCCACCGGGACGCCCACGAAGTTGTGCGGGGTGACGTAGCGCATCTCCTGGATGATCGTGGGGTCCACCTCGCGCAGCGCGACGAACCCCTTGGGCAGCGCGGACGGGGGCGCCGCCCGGTGGGCGGGCCCCGCCGCCGCACCCGACGGCAGCGTGGCGACGGTCATCAGGGCGGCGGCGGCAACGGCCAGGCCGCGCAGCGCGGCAGCGAGTCTCGGCATGGCCCCTCGTCTACCAGGCGCGGCGCGTGCGGGGGAAGAGCCCCACCGGACGCAACCGCGCCGGGCAAGAGCCCCACCGGACGCGACCGCGCCGGGGAAGAGCGCCACCGGACGCGACCGCGCCGGGGAAGAGCGCCACCGGACGCAACGGCGCCGGGGGAGAGCGCCAACGCAACCGCCCTACGTACCCACCAGCCCCCGCACCCGCACCGGATACCCCACCGCACCGCCGTCCCGCCGCTCCACGACCACCCGGTCGCCCTCCCACCGCGAGGCGAAACGCTCCACCGTCGGCCGCTGCCAGCCGTCCCCGGCATCCGGCACCACCAGACCACTGCCGCCGCGCCCGGCCGCCGGTGCCCACACCTCCAGCTCCGTCCCGCCGTCCTCGCCCGTCACCGGCAGCACCGCACCGGCCCGCGCCAGCACCGGAATCCGCGACAGCGGCGCGTCCACCCACACCTGCCCGGGGCCGTCGTGGGCCTGCCCGGTCGCGGTGTCGTACCACCGCCCGCGCGGCAGCCGCACCGGCCGCCGGGTCACACCCGCCGCCAGCACCGGCGCCACCAGCAGCGCGTCCCCCAGCAGAAAGGCGTCCTCACAGTCCCGCAGCGCCCGGTCCCGCGGCGCGCTCCACCACACCGGGCGGACGTACGGCGCCCCCGTCAGCCGCGCCAACTGGCCCAGCGTCTCGAAGTACGGCAGCAGCCGCTGCCGCTCGCGCAGCGCCGTGCGGGCGTGCTCCAGCACCTCCAGCCCGAACTCCCACGGCTCCCGGCGGCCCGCCCAGATCGCCGAGTGCGTACGAAACAGCGGCAGATACGCGCCCAGTTGGAACCAGCGCAGATACAGTTCCCGGGAGGGCACCTCGGAGAACCCGCCGACATCGGGGCCGCTGTACGGCACCCCGCACAACCCCAGCCCCAGCACCAGCGACAACGAGGCCCGCAGCCCCGGCCAGCCCGTCGCCACATCCCCCGACCAGGTGCCCCCATAGCGCTGCATCCCCGCCCAGCCGGAACGGGAGAAGAGGAACGGCCGCTCGGCCGGGCGCAGTTCGCACAGCCCCTCGAAGCCGGCCTGCGCCATCGCCAGACCGTAGACGTTGTGCGCCTCGCGGTGGTCGCCGCCGCGCCCCTCCAGCGCATGCCGGGCCGAGCGCGGCAGCGTCTGCTCCCCGAAGGCCGCAAAGGAGACCGGCTCGTTCATGTCGTGCCAGAAGCCGGCGAAGCCCTGGGTCAGCCGCTCCGCGTACTGCGCACCCCACCACTTGCGCACCCGCGCGTCGGTGAAGTCCGGGTACACCGACTCGCCGGGCCACACCACCCCGCGCACCTCCCGCCCCCGCGCGTCCCGTACGAAGGCATCGGACGCCGCGCCGCCCTCGTACACCGCGTCACCCGGCTGCGCCTTCACCGCCGGATCCACGATCGACACCAGGTGCACGCCCTGCCCCCGCAACTCCCGGGCCAGACCCGGCAGATCCGGATAGCGTGCGCGATCGACGGTGAACACCCGGTGCCGGTCGAAATGGTCGATGTCCAAATGGACGGCGGACAGCGGCAGTTCCCGCTCCTGATAGCCGGCCACCACCCGGCGCACCTCGTCCTGGCCGCCGAACCCCCAACGGGCGTGCTGGTGGCCCAGCGCCCACTGGGGCGGCAGCGCGGGCGCCCCGGTCAGCGCCGTCCAGACCTGCAGCACCCTGGCCGGGGTGCCGGCCAGCACCCAGTAGCGCAGCGGCCCGCCGTCCATCCGCAGCTCGCAACTGCCCGGACGGTCGTGCCCGGAGCCCGCGCCCTCCGCGCCCTCCCGGAGCAGTACCCGGCCGTCCCAGGAGTTGTCGTGGAAGACCAGATGCGTACCCGCGTCCGCCACCACCAGCTGCACCGGCATCGTCACCGACAGCGGATCGTCGCCCGGTTTGAACGCACCGCCCGGATCGGTGTTCCACAGCCGGTACACGCCGTCCCGCAGCCGCGGCCCGTGAGCCCGGCCGCCCAGCCCGAAGAACCGGGCGTCGGCCGCCACCTCCGAGCGCTGTATCCACCGCGACGCGCCGCACGCCTCCGGCCGCCCGCCCGCCCCGGACACGCCCTCCGCGTCCGTACGGTCCCACCAGCGCGGCGGCAGCTCCCGCCGCAGCACCGCCCCGCCCGGTGTGCGCACCTCCACCGCGCCGTGCCGGGACACCGCCACCAGCACCCGCTCGGAGACCACCCGCCAGCCGCCCTCCGTATCGGGCTCCAGCACCGCCCGGGCGTCCACCTCGGGACACGCCCCGGCCAGCGCGTAGGACGGCTCCGGCTCGGCACCGTCCCAGCCGCAGAAGACGGCACCGCCCGACGCCACCCGCACCCGCAGCGACGACCGCGCGAAGCGGATCACCCCGCCGCCCGGTAGCGGCTCCGCGCCACACGCCGTCCCCGGTACCCGCGCCCGCTCCCCGCCGCCACGTGGCAGCGCCCTCGCATCCGCCCTCCGCGCCCGCCACGCCGAGCGCACGGACCGCAGCCCCTGCGCCGGCCCGACCGCCCTGACCACCCGTACCGACCGCACCAGATCACGCCCGTCCATGCCGGTCAGCCTGCCATTGACGTCCGGGCATCCGGGCACCGTTCAACTGCCGTTCACCTGCACGAGGTCACGCTCGGCCACCTTGAGGCCTGAGGACCGCCACCTGGTGGCCGAATCCCGACCGCCCCCTTCCCGGCCCGGCCCGCACCACATGGCAACGTCACATCCGCCACACCCCGAAGATGGGGAGCCCACCCTGGTGCACAAGTCGATCACATGGCATCGTCCAGGCAAGCCGTGTCACGCGCACACGTCGGGCCGGGGGACCCCCGCCGCGGTGCGCGCCCGACGCATACGACGCACACCACGCGTACCGACCGGGAGCCGCATCATGACCACCGCACCGCAGTCCGACCACCGGCCGGAACCCCTCTGGCAGCCCGGCCCGGACCGTATCGCCGGCGCGCAGGTCACCCGCTTCCACACCTGGGCCGCCGAGCGGCACGGCGCGCCCGCCGCCACCCCCGGCGACCCCGCCGCGAGCTACGCCGCCCTGCACCGGTGGTCCGTCGACGAACTGCCCGCCTTCTGGCAGGCCACCGCCGAATGGTTCGACGTCCGCTTCGCCACCCCCTACGACACCGTCCTCGCCGACCGCGCGATGCCCGGAGCCCGCTGGTTCCCCGGCGCCACCCTCAACTACGCCGAGCACGCCCTGCGCGCCGGCGAGGACCCGGCCCGCGCCGACGACCCCGCGCTGTTGTACGTCGACGAGACCCACGAGCCCACCCCCGTCACCTGGGCGGAGCTGCGCGCCCAGGTCGGGTCGCTGGCCGCCGCGCTCCGCCGCCTCGGCGTCCGCCCCGGAGACCGGGTCAGCGGCTATGTCCCCAACATCCCGCAGGCCGTCGTCGCCCTCCTGGCCACCGCCGCCGTCGGCGCCGTCTGGACCTCCTGCGCCCCCGATTTCGGCGCCCGCAGCGTCCTGGACCGCTTCCAGCAGATCGAACCGGTCGTCCTGTTCACCGTCGACGGCTACCGCTACGGCGGCAAGGAGCACGACCGCCGCGGCACCGTCGGCGAACTCCGCGCCGAACTCCCCACCCTGCGCGCCGTCGTCCACATCCCGCTGCTCGGCACCCCCGCTCCCGAAGGCGCCGTGAACTGGTCGGACCTGACCTCGCAGGACACCGAACCGGTCTTCGAACAGGTCCCGTTCGACCACCCGCTGTGGGTCCTGTACTCCTCCGGCACCACCGGACTGCCCAAGGCCATCGTCCAGTCCCAGGGCGGCATCCTGCTCGAACACCTCAAGCAGACCGGGCTGCACTGCGACCTCGGGCCGGGCGACCGGTTCTTCTGGTACACCTCCACCGGCTGGATGATGTGGAACTTCCTCGTCGCCGGCCTGCTGGTGGGCTCCACGATCGTGCTCTACGACGGCAGCCCCGGGCACCCCGACATCACCGCCCAGTGGCGGGTCGCCGAAACCACCCGCGCCACCCTCTTCGGCACCTCCGCCGCCTACGTCATGGCCTGCCGCAAGGCCGGCATCCACCCCGCCCGCGACCTCGACCTCTCCGCCATCACCTGCGTGGCCACCACCGGCTCCCCGCTCCCGCCGGACGGCTTCCGCTGGCTGCACGACTCCTTCGCGGAGAGCGGCGCCGACCTGTGGATGGCCTCCGTCAGCGGCGGCACCGACGTCTGCAGCTGCTTCGCCGGCGCCGTCCCCACCCTCCCCGTCCACATCGGTGAACTCCAGGCCCCCTGCCTCGGCACCGACCTGCAGGCCTGGGACCCCCAGGGCAAGCCCGTCATCGACGAGGTCGGCGAACTCGTCGTCACCAACCCCATGCCGTCCATGCCCACCCGCTTCTGGAACGACCCCGACGGCGCCCGCTACCACGACAGCTACTTCGACATGTACCCCGGTGTCTGGCGGCACGGCGACTGGATCACCGTCACCTCCCGCGGCAGCGTCGTCATCCACGGCCGCTCCGACTCCACCCTCAACCGCCAGGGCGTCCGGATGGGCTCCGCCGACATCTACGAAGTCGTCGAACGCCTCCCCGAGATCCGCGAATCCCTCGTCATCGGCCTGGAACTCCCCGACGGCGGCTACTGGATGCCGCTCTTCGTCCACCTCGCCCCCGGGGCCACCCTCGACGACGACCTGCGCGACCGCATCAAGCGCACCCTGCGCGAACAGCTCTCGCCGCGGCACGTCCCCGACGACATCATCGAGGCCCCCGGCGTGCCCCACACCCTCACCGGCAAGCGCATCGAGGTGCCCGTCAAGCGCCTCCTCCAGGGCACGCCCCTCGACAAGGCCGTCAACCCCGGCTCCGTCGACGACATCGCACTCCTGAGCTTCTACGAGCGGGTGGCCCGCGACCGCGCGGCCGAAAGCCCCACGACGTAGGCAGCGGGCCCGGCCGGCGCCGGACCGACCGGCCACCTG